>NZ_JBVJRP010000015.1:0-216023 GCF_055607525.1 Kitasatospora sp. NPDC036993
GGTGGCGGTGGAGCCGGTGAAGTGGATCCCGGCCAGCGCGGGGTGCCTGAGCGCGACCTCGGAGACGGCCAGGCCGTCGCCGGTCACCATGTTGACGACGCCCTTGGGCAGGCCGGCCTCCTCCAGCAGCCGCATCAGCAGGTGCGCGGAGAACTGCTGGGTCGGGGACGGCTTCCAGAGCACCACGTTGCCCATCAGCGCGGGCGCGGTCGGCAGGTTGCCGGCGATCGCTGTGAAGTTGAACGGGGTGATCGCGTAGACGAAGCCCTCCAGCGGGCGGTGGTCGCTGCGGTTCCACACGCCTTCCGAGGAGAGCGGCTGCTCGGCCATGATCTGGCGGGCGAAGTGCACGTTGAAGCGCAGGAAGTCGACCAGCTCGCAGGGGGTGTCGATCTCGGCCTGCTGGGCGGTCTTGGACTGGCCGAGCATGGTGGCGGCGGCCAGGGTCTCGCGCCAGGGGCCGGCCAGCAGGTCGGCGGCCTTGAGGAAGATCGCGGCGCGGGAGTCGAAGGAGAGCGCCTGCCAGGCCGGGGCCGCGGCCAGGGCGGTGTCGATGGCGTCCTGCGCGTCGGCCTGGGTGGCGTTGCGCAGGGTGCCGAGCCTGGCCGCGTGGTTGTGCGGCTGGACGACGTGGATCTCGGTGCCGCCGCCCATCCGGCGCTCACCGTTGATCGTCATGGTCAGCCGGACCGGCTCCTGGCCGCCCAGCTCCTTCAGCTTGGCCTCCAGACGAGCCCGTTCCGGGCTCCCGGGGGCGTAGCTGTGGACCGGCTCGTTCACCGGCGCGGGGACCTGGGTCACAGCGTCCATAGAGCGCACGCTCTCCTTCGGGGTTCTTCGGCCGCGCGGGCCGTCTGTGCGGAGGGAAGGGGGGTGGGTGGGATTGCGGGGGCTGGCACTACAGCGCCACGACCCAGCCACCGTCGACCGTCAGGGTGTGGCCGGTGACGTAGGAGGAGGCGTGGGAGGCCAGGAAGACGACCGCACCACCGAGGTCGCCCGGCTCTCCGACCCTGCCGAGCGGGATGTGGTCGCGGACGATCTGGTCCTCGACCTCGGGGGTGGGCAGCAGGTCGGAGGTCATGCCGGTGCGCATGTAGCCGGGGGCGATGGAGTTGACCCGGATGCCGTGCGGCCCCCACTCGTACGCCATGTTCCTGGTGACCTGCACGACGGCGGCCTTGGAGGCGTCGTACACCGAGGAGCGCGTACCGTCCACGACCAGGCCACCGATGGAGGAGAGGTTGATGATGCGTCCGCCGCCGCGTCGGCTCATCGTCCGGGCGGCGCGCTGCGCGGTGAAGTAGGTGCCGCGGAGGTTGACCGAGAGGGTGAGGTCGAACTCCTCCGGGGTGGCCTCCAGCGCTGAGTTGCGCAGTGACACGCCGGCATTGTTGACGAGGACGTCCGGGCTGTCGCCGTTGGCCTCCAGCGTGTCGAAGGCGGCATCGATGCTCGCCCTGGAGGTGACGTCCAGTTCCAGCGGGGCGCAGTCCACGCCCTGCTCGCGCAGGCGGTCGCAGGCGGTCGCGGAGGCCTCCGGGCTGACGTCCGAGGCGATCACCCGGGCCCCGGACCGGCCCAGTGCCAGGCACTGTGCCAGGCCCAGGCCGCCGGAGGCGCCGGTGACCAGGACCGTCTCGCCGGTGAGGGAGAAGAGGGAGTGCAGAGTCGCTTCGCTGCCCCGCATGGGGTCCTTCCTAGAGTCCGTAGTCGGTGAGGATGGTGACGATCTGCTGGGAGTCGTGCAGCACGTGCTCGCGGATGTGGGCGTCGGCGGTGGTGGCGTCGCCCTGGGCGATGGCCTCGGCGAGCGGACGGTGGTCGACACCGGTCCAGTCGGGGGTCTGCACCGCCTTCGAGCAGAAGTACCACTGGCGCAGTGCGAGGTTGAAGTGGATCTCGGCGGTGGTGATCAGGTAGTCGTTGCGGGTCATCCGGTAGAGGCTGCGGTGGAACGCCGCGTCCAGATCGATGCACTCCTGGAGTTCCGTGGTGCCGAACTGCTGTTCGGCGAGAGCGAGCAGTTCGTCCTTCTCCGCCTTGGAGCCGCGGGCGCAGGCCAGGGTGGCGGCCAGGCCTTCGAGCTGGAGTCTCAGCTCCATGACGGAGCGGGAGTCCTTCAGCGCGATGTCGGTGGCGAACGTTCCGCTGCGCGGAAAGATCACGACGAGCTGCTCGAACTCCAGCCTCCGGATCGCCTCCCGCACCGGCGAGGCCCCGAATCCGAGGCTGCTGCACAGCTCCGCTTCGCTGAGCCGCTCGCCGGGCATGATCTCGCATCTCACCAGCCGCGAGCGCAGGGCCGCGTGGGCCGACGCGCTGAGCAGGTTCGCTCCGATCTCGGCCTTGGCCGCGTGCTTGCCAGGGGCGTACGCAGGACGCACTGTGTTCAACTCTCTCTGTGGGTGGCGCCGCCGGCCTGCCCGGTGGCGCCACCGATGGATGACTCGGAAAGGCTATTCGCCGACGGCGCGCGCCCGCTGTGGCTGCTCTTCCGGACGATCCGCCAACAGGTCGTCGATCACCGTCGAGATCCCGTTCTCCACAGTGCAGGCGTAGTCGCCGACGGAGTACTCGCCGCCGAGCACGTCGACCACCTTGAGTCGGACGCCGTTGACGCTGAGCGCGCTCCCCAGCTCGATCTCGGCAGGGCCCCAGCACTTCCGCTGAAGGACGAAGTCCTTGGAGGTGTCGCGGGAGATGATCTCGAAGGTCTTGAAACCCGGGCCGTTGGCCTCCGGAAGGGCGTGCACCTGGAGGTGCGGGAACATCGACATATCGGCCCACGCCTCGTTGGAGTACCCCTCATCGGGCGCCATCGAGATGTCGAGGATCAGCTCGCCCGCGCGCCGCACCGTCCCGGCCACCCGGCTTGCGGAGTCGGTGAGTTGGATCTCCCCGAAGTGCTTGGGGTACCCCCACACCTCCCGGCCGAAGGCCACGCTCCAGGGCTGGTCCTCGTACTCGAAGTAGTAGTTCACACCGACGTGGTCCCGGTAGCGCACCGGAATGACGACACCGGAGTCGTAGAAGGCACCCGGAGTCGCGTTGGCGAAGTCCGCGATCTGCACCACGAACCGGTCGTCGGCGAGCTCGAAGGGAGTGGGCTCCAGCAGTTCCCGCAGATTGTCGGCGTCGCCCTTGCAGTACACCGAGAGGCTGCGCAGGTTCTCCGACCGGTAGGGCTGGTCGCCGCTGGGATATCCGAGGTAGGTGAAGAAGTCCCGGACGTCGTAGTTCTGCTTCATCGTCAACTCCAATAGGCGGAATGCGGTCAGTCCCGGCCGGCTTCGTGGATCCGGCGGAGGAACGTCTTCAACTCCGGGGTACGGGGGTGGTCGAAGATCTGCTCCGGGGGTCCCTCCTCCAGGATCGATCCCTGGTGGAGAAAGCAGATCTTGGAGGAGATCTCCCGGGCGAAGGACATCTCGTGGGTGGTCATCATCATGGTGATGCCGTCACCGGCCAGTTCGCGGACCAGGTTCAGCACCTCGATCACCAGCTCCGGGTCGAGCGCGGAGGTGATCTCGTCCAGCAGCAGCACCTCGGGGCGCATCAGCATGGCGCGGGCGATGGCCACCCGCTGCTGCTGGCCGCCCGAGAGCTGGTCGGAGTAGGCGTCGGCCTTCTCTCGCAGCCCGACCCGTTCCAGCATCACCCGGGCGTCGGCCTCCGCCCGTTCCTTGGAGGCGATGCCCGCCCGGACGGGGGTGAGGGTGCAGTTGCGCAGCACCGTCATGTGCGGGAAGAGGTTGTAGCTCTGAAAGACGATGCCCACCCGGCGGCGCAGCCTGACCAGGTCCACGCCCTCGCCCGAGATGACGTCTCCGGCGAGCGAGATGCGGCCGCCCTGGATGGCTTCGAGTCCGTTGACACAGCGCAGCAGGGTGGACTTGCCGGAGCCCGAGGCCCCGATGAGGGTGACCACGTCGTGTCTGGCGACGGCGAGGTCCACCTCGTTGAGGACGGTGTGGTCGCCATACCGCTTGGTGACCCGGTCGAGCAGGACAAAGGGGTCCGTCATGGTTCAGACTCTCTTCAGCTTTGTGCCGGAGCGGACCAGCAGGTAGTCGACGAAGCGGGTCTGCGGGATGGTGATGAGGACGAAGACGAAGCACACCGCAGTCACGGCGGAGAGGTTGAAGTCGTTCGCCGAGTAGATCTTGGCTTGGCTGAAGGCGTCGATGATTCCGACGACGATCACCAGTGCGGTGTCCTTCTGCAGCCCGATGAACTGGCTCAGCATCGGCGCGGCGATGTTCCTGGCCATCTGCGGCAGGATCACGAACCGGTAGACGTCCGGCTGGGAGAGCCCCATGGAGAGCGCCGCCGAGGTCTGGCCCTTGTTGATGGACTCGATGCCGGCCCGGTACAGCTCGGCGTTGTAGGCGCTGTACGTCAACGCCAGCGCCACGATCGCGTAGACGATCGGGTCACCCTTGCTGAGCACCGGCACGTCGGTGAGCGGCAGGCCGAAGCAGACCAGATAGATCAACACCACCGAGGGGATGCCGCGGAAGACGTCGATGTAGGCGACGGACAGCACGCGGACCGGCCAGAAGCCCTTGCCGGGGAGCAGCCGCCCGACGGCCAGCACCAGTCCGAACAGCATGGCCAGCAGTTGGGCGCCGACGGCGATCTCGATGTTGATGACCAGCGCCTGGAAGACGTCGCCGAGGCTTTTGGTCATGAAGGAGATGTTGAAGAAGGTCTTCTGTACCGCGCCGTCGTTGGTGAAGACCATGAGTCCCACCAGTGCGGCGACGGCGACGAATCCGGTCAGACCCAGCGAGGAGATCGAGGCGTCCCTGGACCGCGAGGCGGCGACCCGCGCCTCGGCGTACCTTTCCTCCTGCCACTCATGCTCCGAGTTCTTGCTGCGGCTGTACGCGAGGAGGAAGGGCCCGCCCAACACCAGGAGCGGGAGGACGGCCCCGAGCAGCAGGTGCGGCAGCTGGGAGCGGGTGACCGCGGTGCCCACGAACTGGTAGCACAGTACGGTCGCCAGCAGGACGAGGACCGCCGCGGCGCCGAGGTACCCGGAGGTGGCCAGCGGGGCGGCGGGAGCTGACTCCGAGGCTGCTGTCTCCGCTCCGGCAGCCCCCGCTCTCGTAGCGGATGCTCTGGTGGTCATGGTCAGACGCTCCAGTCGGGCAGCTGCCGGGGGTCCCCGCCGAGGATCGGGTTGAGCCACTTCTTCATGATCGCGTCCAGGGTTCCGTCCTTCTTCATGTCGGCGAGGATCCGGTTGACCACCTCCGCGTTGGGCGAGCCCTTGGAGAACAGCGCGGCCACGTTGCCGCCGACCGGGTACCTGCCGATCACTTCGAGCCTGCCGTCCGAGTTGGCGGCCCTCGGCATGACGGTGGCGGTGTCGTTCAGCGCCGCGTCGATCTGGCCCGCCAGTACCGCGTTGAAGAGGTCGTCGTTGGAGTTGAACACCCGTACCTGCTTGGGCTTCAGGGTGCTGTTCACGTACTCCAGTTGTACCGACCCGGCCAGCACGCCGACCGTCGCGCCCTGGACCGAGGAGCTGGTCAGGCCGGAGCCCTTCTTGACCAGGACGCCCGTCTCGTAGGTGTTGTAGGGGGTGGAGAAGTCCACCGCCCGGCGCCGCTCGGGGGTGTCGTAGATGTCCCAGAGGGCGAAGTCGAAGTTGGACGCCTTGGCGGTCACCAGCGCTTCGAAGGAGGCGTTGACCAGTTTGACCTTCTTGAGCCCTGCCCGGTTGGCGATCTCCGCGTCCAGGCAGTACATGTAGCCACCGTTGACGGACTCGAGCGTGTTCCCGCGATAGCCGGCCGGGTAGGGAAGCGAGGCAGCCACCGTCAGCGCGCCGCTCTCACGGGTGTCCATCGTGTGCACCGTCGGATTGTCGGTGATCTCGCACTCGCCGAAGGGGTGTCCCCCCTTGGCGTTCCCCGAATCCTGCGTGCTTGAGCAGCCGGTAAGGGCGAACAGCCCGGCGGCCAGCGCGGCGGCGCTTGCGCGCCAGAGCGATTTCTTCACTGGAACCTCGTCTCATAGGCCGTCTCGGCGGCACCGGAGCAACCGGCGCAGAGCCCCCCGACATCGCTGGAATTCCACTGGCATGTCAGTGATGTGAGCTAGAGGCTACCGAACGCCCACCCGCTTGACCAGAACCGGAACACAATCTTCCGAAAGCCGTTTCTCATCGCGCCGGGCGCTCGGACGGGGGCTGGCCCGTGCCCGGCCGCCGGCATGCTCCGCGGCCGCACGCCGGGGCGTCCGAAGCGCCGCCGCGCCAGGGCTCAGACGGATTCCGCCAAGCCGGTCAGCCGCAGTTCGCGCTGGGCGCGCTGGTAGGAGGTGGTGCGGCCGAGACGTAGCATGCGGGCCGCGGCGGGCAGCATCCCCACCTCGACGACGTCACCAGGGGTGACCTGGCCGACCAGGAGGCCGTCGGCCTCGATGGCGAGGTCACCACTGCTGCTGCGCGAGCCGCCGGTCCCGAAGGTCCGAAGGCGTGGCGCGGAGGCGGGAGGGCGTCCCTGAAGGGAGGCCGGTCCGGTCACGCCGGCGGGATCGGACCGAGGTAGGTGCCTCCGGAGGCGTCGATGGTCTGGCCGGTCACCCAGCGGCCCTGCGGGCCCGCCAGGAAACCCACGACGTCCGCGACGTCCTCCGGCCGGCCGATCCGGCCCAGGGCGGTGATCGACTCCAGCCCCGCCATCGCCTCCGGGGCGCTCGTCCACGCGGACGTCATGTCCGTGAGGATCACGCCGGGGTTGACGGTGTTCACGGTGATCCCGCGCCGGCCGAACTCGTTGGCGAGCGGTGCGGCGAGGGCCGCCAGCGCCGTCTTGCTGAGGGTGTAGCCGATCTGGAGGGGCGAGGCGACCCGGGCGGCCGCCGAGGCCACGTTCACGATCCGCCCGCCGTCCCGCAGCAGCGGCAGGGCCCGCTGGATCACGAAGACCGGCGTGCGCACGTTGACCGCCATCACCCGGTCGAACTCCTCCTCGGTGATCTGCCCGATCGAACCGGCCAGGTGGATGCCCGCGTTGTTGACCAGGACGTCCAGGCCGTCCTCGCCATGCTTCGCCAGTCCGGCCGTGAGGCCCTCGAACAGCCGGTCCAGCGCGCCGCTCGCACCGAACCGGGCCCGCACCGCGAACGCCCGGCCGCCGGACCCGGCGATCAGCTCCACGGTCTGCGCGGCGGCCTCCTCGTCGCCGCCGTAGTGCACCGCGACCAGCGCCCCGTCGGCGGCGAGCCGCAGCGCGACCGCCCGCCCGATCCCGCGCGACCCGCCCGTCACCAGTGCCGTCCTGCCGTCCGGTCCGCCCATGGCCGCCGCTCCCTCGTACCGCCCCGTACCGGCCCCGGCCGAATCCGGGCCCGGGTTGTCACGACCCGATGCCGGACAACCCCTCATGCATGCCCGGTACGGGAAGACCGATACCACCCGGCAGCGCGGCCACCGGGGCCGCCGCCGCTCCGGGCGCGGGGCACACAGCGCCTCCACCGCCGGGTCGCCGCCTGCCGCGTAGCGTGCGGGGCACGCCTCGGCCTCTCGGACTGGGCGGTGTCGGCCGGTGCCGAAGCCCTGGCCAGCGGCCACGCGAAGCAACGCTGGCCTCGACGCGTCGACCGGGGCCGCGCACATGGCGGGCAGCGGGATCGCGGTGGGCTTGGCGGACGTTGTCCTCGCCGTCTGGGACGGCCGGCCCGCCCGCGGGTATGGTGGGACAGCGGACGTTGTGGAGTACGCGCGACGGTCCGGCGTTCCTGTCCGGGTTCTGTGGCCCGAGGGTGCGGCAAGGCAGGTAGTCCTCCCCGCGTTCGCGGGGGTCAGCCGTGGCCCATCGTTGAGGCTGACGACGTCCGTCAGTCCTCCCCGCACTCGCGGGGGTCAGCCGGAGCAGTACCTCGGCCTACTCGACGCCCTGATGCCTCCCCAGCGCCCCTGGGGGTCAGCCGAACGCGCACCGCCGCTACACCAAGCACCGCGCGCCTTCCCCGCACTCGCGGGGGTCAGCCGGTGACGGCGGTAGCGGGCAGCTCTGCCCGTGTGTCCTCCCGGCATCCGCCGGGGTCAGCCGTGCAGTTCCAGGTCGTGACCGTTGAAGGTGGCTTCCCCGCGTCGGTGGGGGTCAGCCGATTCCCTTCGCCAAGGGCGGCTTCACCACCAGGGCCTCCCCGCACCCGCGGGGGTCAGCCGCCGCCGTGGCGGCGTGTCAGGTCCACGGGTCGGAACACATCCAGTGCCGGCCCGTGGTCCAGCCGAGGAGGAGCCGGCCCTTGCCCTCGCTCGCCGAGCCGCCGGCGGCCGCCTGGCCGAGGCCGGTCAGGGCTCGGGCGAGGCGGGCGGCGACGTGGGCGGGGTGGCGGGCCAGTTCCTCGTACAGTCCGGCGATGGTCCGTTCCTGTGACTCGACGGCGCACAGCGAGAGTTGGAACACCAGGTGCCGCCACGCGTACGCGGCGTCCTTGATCACCGGCCGGGGGCGCGGGTTGCCCTGGATGCGGGCCGTCTTGCGGCAGACCGTGGCGAAGCTGCGCCGGGCGAGGTCCTCCCAGCCGGGGCTCGGGCTGATGCCGACCCGGGCGACCAGGGTGGCCAGGTTGTGGGTGGTGAGGATCTGGGCCTGCTCGATGACCATCCCGTTGGCGGTGACCGACCACTCCGGGCCCGTCCCGGCGCGCCGGGCGCACAGTTCGGCGAACCGGCCCGGCCCCGCCTCCCCCGACTCCCGCAGCGCCGCGTAGTCGATGCCGTAGTACCGCTCGTACAGCGTGCCCTCCAGCAGGTCCGCCGCCACGCCCGCCGCGGCGACGAACTTCGGGCTGAAAGCGCCCATGAAGATGTCCGCCGCCAGTTCCTCCACCAGCGGCGCGTCGGTCCCGGACTGGCGGGCGAGGACGGCGAGTTCGCGTACCAGCGAGTTGGGCAGGAGCGTGCCGGGGAACGCCTGGACGGCCAGTTCGCCGAGCCGGCGCAGTGCGGCGCGCGCGGGCCCGCGGCCGTCCTCGTCGGCGCGGTGGGCGGCGACCGCCCGTACCCAGGGCAGTTCGTCGACCCGCACCTGCGAGGCGAGGTTCAGCAGGAGCAGCGAGCGGCGGTTGCGGAACGCCCGGTAGTTGGCGGCGGCGAGGGTGCGCAGCGCCGCGTCCGGATGGGCCTCGGCACTGGTGGCGGCGACGAGTTGGGGCACCAGTTCGGCCAGCACTTCCGCCGAGGGCACGACGCCGCGCTCGACGAGCGTGCCGATCGGGGCGCTCAGGGTCGCCTCCACGACGTGGCGGACCGCCGCGGGCACGACCGCGCCCACGGGCAGTCCGGTCTCCTCGGCCTCCTCGACCGTGACGTCGGCGACCAGCGGCCCGACCTCGGCCGCGCCCACCTCCTGGGGTTGCGTCGCGAGTCGGCGCAGCACGAGTTGGGCGAGGTCGTGGTGGGAGGGCAGGGCCGTCTGGACGGCGTGACGGGCGCGCAGGTCGCTGTGCGCGGCCGAGCCGGGGCGGCCGCGGCGGCGCAGCATGGAGTCCACCGCGTGCCGCAGCAGTCCCCGGCGGCGTGCGTCCAGCGCCCGGCCGGCGACGGCTTCCGCGAGGGCGCCGCGCAGGATGCCGAGGTTCTCCTTCGGGCTGCGGTGCCTGGTGCAGCGCGTGTGGGCCGCGGCCAGTTCCTCGTACTGGTGCAGGAGCAGCGCGCCGCGCTTCCGCCAGCTTCCGCCGGGCAGGCGTTCCGGCAACCGTCCGGTGTCGTCGGCCGCCTCCAGCCAGTGGGTGAGCAGCCGGTCGGCGAACGGCTGCCAGACGGCGAGCGCTTCGCGCTGTGTCTCGACGGCGGTGTTCGGCCGTCGGCTGACGAGGGTGGTGACGGCGTCGCCGACGGTGCGCCGGTGCACGGCCTCCGGGTCCGGCGGGGGCAGGGCGGCGGGCCGGGGTGTGAAGCGGAGCCGGGCGGCGAAGGGTTCGAGGGTGTCGAGGAGGTCGAGCGCGGCGGCCGTGTCCCCGGCCCGGAGCAGCCAGGAGACCGTCAGCAGTGCCGCCTCCTCGGGCACGGTCACCTCGTAGCAGCCGGTGTCGAGGAGGTCGTTCAGCCGGGCCAGGCCGGGTTCGGTGAGGCAGTGGGCGAAGAGCGCCGCGCGTTCGGCCGGCACCCCGGCGAGGGCCGCGGCCTCGCGCTCGTACGGCTGGAGCGGCCCTTCGGCGCTCGCGGCGGAGGTGGCGAACCCGCCCCGGACGACCTCGGGTGTCACCCAGGCGGGCAGCCCGGCCACGGGGGTGCGCGAGCCGACGGTGAGCCGCCCGTCGGCGGCCCCTGCGAGCACGGCGCGCCAGCGGTCGGCGCGGGCCTCGGCGCGGCGCCGGGTGTCGACGTCGGCGTGGGTCAGTGAGGTGAGGAGCGCCCGGGCCAGCTGGTGCCGCGGGTGGGCCGGGACCGTCCCGGGTGCCCCGGCTCCGGTGGGGTGCTGCTGGTCAGCGTCGTCGTCCATAAGCCGACGTGGCAGGTTCCGCCCCTGCGCCCTCCGGGGTCAGAGCCCGGTGCTCTGCTGCTGAGCTACACGTCGTTGACGTGAGAGTAGACGGTCGGCGCGCGGCCGCACAACGCGATTCCGCCGGACGGGACTGCCGGGGCGCCCCGGGAAATGCCGCAGGAACGGCGCCCGGGCCCATTCACCGGAATCAGCCCGGGCACGGGCAGATCACCGCCGGCCTACCGCGAGGGCCCGGGGGGGCGATTTCCCCCGGGCGGCCCGGATATCAGGCCTTTTCGAGGTAGAACTTCTCGTGCCCGCCGCCGTTCGCGTTGACCTGGCCGTTCACCGTCCCCCCGGGGCCGGTGGCGGTGGTCACCCCGTTGTCGGTCACCAGGCGCAGGAAAATGCCCGGAAAGGCACCCGACTCGAAGGAGAAGGAACCGTCGGCCTGGGTGCGGAGGTTGAACTTCTCGTAGGGAAAGGCACCGTACTGGCAGTTGACGACCCCTCCCCCGGCCATGTTGGCGGGGACCCCGGTGCCGTCCAACCGCAGGAACACGTTCGGGAAGGCCGCCGACTCGAAGGCGTACGAGCCGTCGGCCTGCGGCCGGACCTTGTACGCCGTCCAGGGACCGCTGCCGTACTGACAGTTGACCTTGCCGCCGCCGGGGCCGGTGAAGCTGGTCACCCCGGTGCCGTCCATGCGCAGGTAGATGTTCGGGAAGAACGTCGACTGGATCGTGATCGGTGCGTCTCCGAGCTTTGCGAGGTCAGCCGCCGACAGGGGCATGATGGCCTCTCCTTTCGTCTGGGCGTTTCACGGACGAACCGAAGCAGCGCCGCCGCCGACAGCCTTTGCGGCGCTGGATGAACACCGGGCCTGAGGGATGCGTCGGGTTCGGCATGTACGCCGTCGAAATGGCAAGGGGTTTCCGGGACGAGACGTGCGGGCACGCCGACTCTGCGAGCCGATTCCCGTGAGAAGAAACCCCGCCCCCCACCACCATGCACGACAGGACGGCATTGCGGCCGCCATTCGTGTTTCCCCGCCCCGCCCCCTCGTTTCTTTCCTGCTGCAGCAGGCCCGAAACTCACTGTATTTCCACGGGCACAACCTGTCTAGACGCAGTGCTTCGGCAATACCGCCCGGGCCCGGCGCCGACCCGCGGAATACTCCTTGACCTGGGATGACCGGCTCGCCGGAGAAGCGATTCCGACCACCGGGCCGGACCGCTCGCCGGTCCCGTCGAGAACGGCACCGGCGAGAACGGCACCGGAAGAACGGCACCGGCGAGCGCGGGGCCAGGTGCTACCGGCCGCCGGCCGCCGACTTCATGTAGGAGGTCCAGATCCGGGTCGGCACCGCCGAGTCGGGAGTGTCCGGCGCGGCTCCGCCCAGACCCTCCAGTGACAGCAGCTTCATGTCCTTCAGGTCCGCCCGGAACACGGTGACCGCCGTCGCCAGCTGCCCGTTGTAGCCGACCATCCACCCCGCCGTACGGTCCGGGGTGCTCCCCGGCTTGGCGGCCAGGCCCTGGCCGGCCTCCGCCACCGGCCTGGCGGCGCCGTCGCGCACCGAACCCTTGAGCGCCGCGTCCACCTCTCCCGCCACCGCGGCCGTCAGCACCTGGGCGGAGGCGGGCAGTTGCAGCGGGAGCGGCACGCCGTTGCGGGAGATCCCGAGCACCGAGTACGGGTCGGTGTGGCTGCCGCCCGCCGCGAAGGCGGCGTACGCGTCGGCGGCGCGGATCGCGCTGGGGGTGGAGTTGCCGACCCCGAGGGCCGGGACCAGTTCGCCCACGCTGCCCGGGAGCAGGCCGAGGTCCGTGGCGGTCTTCTGCACCTGGTCCAGGCCGACGTCCATGCCGAGCTGCATCAGCGGCCCGTTGACGGACTGCTCCACCGCGCCGCGCAGGGTGACCGGGCCCCAGTTGCGCTTGCCGTCGTTGGCGGTCTTGACGATTTTCCCGTCCCGCCCCCAGTACGGCCCTTCCGGCGTCATCACGTTCACGCCGTTGTCGCCGTTGTACGTCGTGGTGGGCGTCACCGGGGTGCGCTTGCCGCCCCGTTCCCGTTGCACGCCCTGACCGAGCCCGGCGGCGTACACCAGCGGGGTGAAGGCCGAACCGATCGGCACCGTGGTGGTGTTGGCGGTGTTGAAGCCCTGTTTCAGGTAGTCGACACCGCCGTAGAGCGCGACGATCCGGCCGTCGGGGGTGACCGAGGCGGCACCGACCTTCAGGAACTTGTCGGCCTCGCGGCCCTCCGGGTCGATCCCCGCGGTGCCCTCCTTCACGGCCGCGGCCAGGGCGTCGACCTTCGGCTTCTCGAAGGTGGTGCGGATCTGGTGGCCGCCCAGGTCGAACTGGGCCGGGGTGATGCCGCTGTGGGTCTCCACGTACGAGCGGGCCGTGTCCACCAGGTACCCGATCTGGCCGCTCAGGCCCGCCGACTTCGGCTGCGCCCTCGGCTCGGGGAACACCGTGTACCGGGCGCGCTCGGCGGCGGAGAGCTTGCCGACCTCCACCATCCGGTCCAGGGTCCAGGACCACCGCTCCTCGGCGCGCTTGCGGTTCTCCGCGCTGATCGCCGGGTCGTACTGTCCGGCGCCCTTCAACACGGCGGCCAGGAAGGCGCCTTCACTCGGGTCGAGCTGGGAGACGTCCTTGCCGTAGTACGCCGCGGCGGCGCGCTCGATGCCGTAACTGCCGCGCCCGAACCAGCTGGTGTTCAGGTAGCCGGCCAGGATGTCCTGCTTGCTCATCCGGTCGTCCAGCTTGATCGCGATGACGATCTCGCTGAGCTTGCGGGACATGTCCTGACGCTGGTTCAGGTAGATGTTCTTGACGTACTGCTGGGTGATGGTCGAACCGCCCTGGGTGTCACCACCCGTCACCATCTGAACGACGGCGCGGCCGATCCCGGTCACGGAGATGCCCGGGTCGGTGTAGAAGGTCGCGTTCTCGGCCGCCAGCACCGCCCACTGCACCGGCTCCGGAACCTGGCCGAGCGGCACCTCCTGACGGTTGGTCGGGCCGATCCGCGCCATCTCGGTGCCGTCCGCCCAGTAGTAGACGTTGTTCTGCTGGGTGGCGAAGGAGTTCAGGTCCTCCGGGACCGGGGTGTTCACGAAGAACCAGACCAGCCAGCCCGTGAGCACCGACATCGCGACACCACCCACCAGCAGCAGCTGGCGCCAGGACGGGAGCCAGCGGCGCAGCCCGCGCCGTTCGCCGCGCGGGTAGTCGATCCGCAGCGACGGGCGCCGCCACCGGATCCGCCACCCGAGCGGACGCCCTAACGATCGCCACCCCCGGCGCGTGGGCTTCTCCTCCTCGGCCCCGCCGTCTTGCTGAGCACGCACAGTCCGGTCTCCGATTCGCTCGTGGGACTGACCCTCCGTCCACGTAGACGCCATGAGAACGTCAGTACGTAGGCCTCGAACCGGTGTGATCATGGTCATATCCATGTGCCATCGAGGCCGACCGCCCAGGTCCGGACGGGTACGGCGGACGACGGACACAACCGACGACAGGCACAGCCGACGACCGGCACAGCCGACGACGGGCACGGCCGACCGCCAGAATGTCGCCATGAGGATGATCCAGACCGCGCTCGGCGCACTGCTGCTCCTGCTGATCGTCGGCAGCATCCTGCGCACGCTGGTCGTTCCGCGCGGGCTCTACTCGGCGCTGGTGATGCGGCTCTGGCGGGGACTGCGCCGGCTGCTGCGGCTGTTCGCCATGCCGGTCGGGGGCTACCACGCACAGGACCGGGCACTCACCTGGCTGGCACCGCTGGTGCTGCTGGGCATGCTCGGGGTGTGGCTCAGCGGCATGCTGACCGCCTACACCCTGCTGCTGCACGGCACCTCCGAGCTGAGCTGGTCGGTGTCCGTGCGCGAGGCCGGGTCCAGCCTGTTCACCCTCGGCTTCGCCAGCGGCGAGCGGCTCCAGCTCTCCGCGATCGACTTCCTGGCCGCGGCCAGCGGCCCGCTGGTGGTCGCCCTCCAGATCTCCTACCTGCCGACCCTCTACGCCGCCTACCAGCGCCGCGAGACCGAGGTGACGCTGCTCCAGTCCCGGGCCGGCGAACCCGCGTGGGGCCCCGAGCTGCTCGCCCGCCAGTCCCTGGTGGACACCGAGACCGCGCTCCCCCAGCTCTACCGGGACTGGGAGCGGCTGGCCGCCGACATCGGCGAGAGCCACTCCAACTACCCGGTGCTGCTCTCCTTCCGCTCCCCCCAGCCCAACCGCAGCTGGGTGGTCGGGCTGATCGCCGTGATGGACGCCGCCGCCCTCCACCTGGCGCTCTGCCCCCGCTCGGCCCCGCCCGAGGCCCGGCTGGTGCTCCGGGCCGGCTTCACCGCGCTGCGCGACATCGCCCGCGCCCTGCGGTTCGACTTCGACCCGGACCCCGACCCGGACGTCCCGATCCGGCTGACCTACGCCGAGTACCTGGGCGCCGTCGCGATGATCACCGCGGCCGGTTTCCCGCACGAGCGCCCGGTCGAGGACGCCTGGGCGCACTTCCGCGGCTGGCGGGTCAACTACGAGGCGCTGGCGTACGAGATGGCCCGGCGCGGCGACGCCGTCCCCGCCCTGTGGACCGGCCCGCGCGACTTCCGCTCCCCGGTCGTCCCGCCGGCCCGCCCCACCGACCGCCGCCCGTCCTCGGACCGTCCGCCGCTGCCGGACTGAGGCGGATGACGCGGCTGGGCCCGGTGCCGGATGCTCCTCCGCACCGGGCCCAGCCGCGTCACGCGCGCGTCGTCCGCTCGGACGGACCTGCTCAGACGGCCACCGTCGCACCGGTGGCCAGTGACCGCTCGGCGGCGGAGAGGATCTCCACCACCCGCAGGCCGAAGTCGGCCCCGCAGGGGTGCGGCTCGCCGGAGGCGGCCGAGGCCCGCAGGGCGTCCAGCGCCCGGTGCAGCGCCGCGACCGGGCCCTCGCCCCGCTCGGGCAGGTGCACCACGCCGTGCTCGCCGCGCAGCTCCATGCCCGTCCCGCCCGCCGCGAGCGGGGCGGTGAGGCTGAGCGCGAGGGTGCTGGAGGCACCGCCGGCGTGCCGCACCACCAGGTGCACGGTGTCCAGCGGGCCGAGCGCCGCCGTCACGTGCGCGGCGTCGCCCAGCACCGGCAGCAGGACGGACAGGGCGTGCGGGCCGACGTCCCACAGCGCGCCCTTCTCCACCCGCCACGGCGAGGCCGCGTACGGGCTGGTGCTGCCGGGTGCGAACACCGAGCCGAGCCAGTCCGAGCGGCCGGTGAACCAGCCGCCGAGTTCCGCCTGCCGCTCGATCCACGGGATCTGGTCGCCGCCGAAGCGCACGGTGAAGAAGACCACCGAGGCGACCGCGTGCTTGCGCACCGCCTCGGCCACCGCCCTCGCGTCCGGCACGGTCAGTGCGACCGGCTTGTCCAGCAGCAGGTGGCAGCCGGCCTCGGCGGCCCGGACCGCGAGGCCCGCCTGCACGGTCGGGGGCAGCGCGATGGAGACGGCGTCCACCTCGGCCAGCAGCCGGTCGAGGTCGGCGTACCCGGGCACGCCGTGGGCCGCGCCCAGTGCCTCGGCCGCCTCCGGCCGACGGCCCCAGACGCCGGTGAACTCCAGCCCGGGGTGCTCGGCCAGGACGGGCGCGTGCACCCGCTCCGCCCAGGGGCCGGTGCCCAGCAGTCCGATCCGCACGACGATGTCTCCGTTCTCCGGTGAGCGGGGTGAGAGGGGTTGATCAGGTTGCCGGGTTCAGCTCTGGACGCGGACCAGGGTGAAACCGTCGTAGCCCTTGCTGCCGACCGTCTGCACCGAGGTGGCAGTGACGCGCGGCTCGGCCGCGATCAGCTCGTGCACCGCCCGGGTGCCGATCACCGCCGGGTCGTCGCTGTCCGCGTCGGCGACCGCGCCGCCGCGCACCACGTTGTCGACGACGATCAGCGAGCCGGGCGCGGTCAGCTGGAGCGCCCGGCGGAAGTACTCCGGGTTGCTCGGCTTGTCCGCGTCGATGAAGACCAGGTCGAAGGGCTCCACGCCCTGCTCCACCAGCCCGGCCAGGGAGTCGGCGGCCCGGCCCAGCCGCACCTCGGCGACGCCGTCCAGCCCTGCGGCCTTCAGGTTGCCCCGGGCGACCTCGGCGTGCCGGGGGTCGAGCTCCAGGGTGATCAGGGTGCCGTCGGCGGGCAGCGCCCGGCCCAGCCAGATGGTGCTGTAGCCGCCGAGCGTGCCGACCTCCAGGATGCGCCTGGCGCCCTGGATCAGCGCCAGCAGGTGCAGCAGCTTGCCCTGGTTGGGTGCGACCGCGATCTTGGGCAGCCCGGCTTCGTCGGCGGCGGCCAGGGCGCCCGCCAGCACCGGGTCGTGCCCGACCAACGTCTCGGCGAAGTACGCGTCCACGGCATCCCACGTCGGCTGCGAAGCCATCGGGCCCTCCAGAGTGCAAGATCGGCAGGTACCCGGCCGATGCTACTCCGAGGGCCCGAGGGCACCGCGACGGTCACTGAGGGTCACTGTGGACGACCTCGGGGCCACCGGTCAGTCGGTGACCGGCTCCTTGGCGCCGGCAGCGGCCTTGGCCGCCTCCTCCGCCTCCAGCTTGGCGTGCGTCTTGGCGGCCCGGCGCTTCATGATCCAGGCCGACAGCAGGCCGATCACCAGGGCCGCGCCCAGGCCCGCCCAGGAGAACCGGGACAGCCACGGCTCGATCTTCTTGCCGACCTTGTAGATGAGCAGCGTCGTACCGCCGGCCCAGACGATGCCGCCCAGCACGTTGGCGATCAGGAACTTCCAGTACGGCATCTTCAGCGCGCCCGCGAGCGGTCCGGCGAAGATGCGCAACAGGGCGATGAAGCGGCCGAAGAAGACCGCCCACATGCCCCACTTCTGGAAGGAGCGCTCGGCGGTGGCCAGGTGCGACGGCCCGAAGTGCTTGGGGAACCTGCGTCCCAGCTTCTCGAAGAGCGGCTTTCCACCCTTGCGCCCGATCGAGTAGCCGATCGAGTCTCCGATGATCGCGCCGAGGATCGCGACGATCGCGACGCCCCACGGGCTCACCACACCCTTGACGGCCATCAGGGAAGCCGTGACCAGGGCGATCTCGCCGGGCAGGGGAATGCCCAGCGACTCCAGCCCGATGATCAGACCGACCACGGCGTACACCGCTGTCGGCGGAATCCCCTCGATCCAGGCGTCGATGTGCAAGGCCAGTCCCTCCGTGGCAGGACGGGACCGGCCGTGCTCCCCCTGGAGCCGCGGCCGGTCCCGGCAGTTCGTCCGATGGCGGCAACGACGCCGCTCCCCCTCAGGGCAGGGTAACGTGCCGGGCGGCCTGTCCCCCTGGCCGCTCACCCGTGGTTACGACGTGCGGCCGGGTGCCATGGTTCCAGTCGGACCAGCGTTTCCTCAAGATTCGGCAAAACGCAGTGCGATGACCGACGGGCGCTGCTTGATCCGGCGCGCGAACGGCAGCAGGGCGCTCAGCGGCCGGCGCCCGCCCTGGGGGTACACCTCGCGCACGTCGGTGACCGCGGGGTGGGCGCCGGCCAGCTTGCCGCGCTCGTCCGCGTCCATGCCGAACGGCATCGGCGGCGCCTGGTAGTACCGGTCCCGCAGCTTGCCCTCGACGGCCCGCCGGCTGAACCAGCGCGGCACCGCGTCCAGCACCAGGGCCCCGCCGGGGAAGCGCTCGGCGCAGGCCGCGATCAGGTCGCGGACCTCCTGCGGCCGCAGGTACATCAGCAGCCCTTCGGCGGCGATCAGCACCCCGTTCGCCGGATCCACCTCGTCCATCCAGCCCGGGTCGGTGGCCGAGCGGGCGACGATCCGGTGCCGCTCGTCCGGCGGCAGCAGCCGCTCGCGCAGCGCGGCGGTCTCCGGCAGGTCCACCGACAGCCAGTTCGCCCGGCCGTTGTCGACCCGCCAGGCCTGCGTCTCCAGGCCGTCCCCGAGCCCGACCACGGTGCCGCGCGGGTGGCGGGCCAGGAAGTCGGCCACCTCACGGTCGAAGCAGCCCGCCCGCAGCGCCTGGAGCTGGCTCACCAGCGCGCTCTCCCCGAACCGCGCCGCGAACGGGTAGTCGATCCGGCCCACCAGCTCGACCGCCTTCGGATCCGGCAGCACGCTGTCGGGCCGCCGTGCCTCCACCGCCCGGTGCCACAGCGTCCACAGCGCCGTCTCCGGCACCGGCCCCAGCTCCGGCCGCTCCCCGCCGCCACTCATCGCTCACTCCTCCGGAGGTGTTCCCGTCGCGTTCCCGTCATGGGCATGAACCCGCCGATTCTGACACCCCGTCCGCACCTCCCGTTCCGCCGACGCGCCGACCGACACGTACGGCGGCGGCAGCTCCGGGAGCCGCGCGGCCCGCGCCCGGCACCGACGAACCCACGGATCGGAATCCGGCAGAATGACGGCCATGGCCGAAATCCGGAACACCAGGACGACAGCCGCCGAGTCCAAGCCCCCGCTGACGGCCCACCCCCTCGTCGAACGAGTCACGCGGGAGGCGACGCAAGCGGCCTGATGTGTCATCAAAGTCAGATTCTCCTGACAGGCGCCAGGTTCTCGGTTCACCATGGACACCCCTGCAAATCTCGCGACCCGTGCAGAGAGTGGGCCGGCATGTCGCTACGGTTCATCGCAAAGGACCCGAACTCGCCGGACGGCGACTCGCCGACGGTGTGGGTGGACGAGGAGAACAACGACCTGGTGTTCCAGGGTTGGAAGGCCGACGCCACCACCATGGCCGAATGCCGGAAGGTCGGCAACATCCCGGACCACGAAGGTGTGTTCCGAGTGCCCGCGCGTCTTGCGCAGGCGATCAGGGAGGCTTGCGATGTCGCAGAACGGAACACGGATTGACGAGTTGCTGAGGCGTACTCGGCAATCTGCCGTCCACCTGGAGATGCGGGACGGCTACATGCAGGAAGATCCGGCCCTCCATGCCTGGCGGGCCGGGCATCGGCTCGACCCCGACGACCGGGCATCCTGGTGGCGGCCGTGGCTGGACGTGATCGCCGAGGCGACCGGCCGAGGCGTCCGGATCCGGCGCGCTCGGATCGTCTCCGAGCCGGTGAGCGAGTACATCCGGTACGAGTACGACGTGACGTTCCCGAACGTTGCGGCAGGTGAACAGGTCCGCTGGCTGCCGAGGCGCGATGCATCGACTCTCGCGCTGCCCGGCAACGACTTCTGGTTGTTCGACGGCAGGCTGGTCCGCTGGGGCCACTTCTCCGGCGACGGGGACTCCCTGGGTGGCGAACTGACCGAGGACCCAGCGGCGGCCCGGCTCTGCGCCGAGTCGTTCGACGCGGTGTGGGACCGGGCCGTCCCACACGACGAGTACAGCGTCTGACCAACGGCGAGAAGGCACTGAACAGCGGATCCATCACCCATGTCATACACGCCGTCGTCAAGCGTTGTCGCCGCCCGCAAGGCCGTGGCCTCACGTCTCCGAGATCTCCGAAAGGACGCCGGCCTCACGGGCAAGGGGCTTTCGGAACTGTGCCGCTGGAATCCGTCCAAGACCTCTCGTCTTCAGGACGGGAAGGCTGCGCCGTCCGAGGCCGACATTCGGGCCTGGTGTCATGCCTGCGATGCTGACGACCAGACGGATGAACTCATCGCGGCGTCCCGGGCCGCCGATTCCATGTACGTCGAGTGGCGGCGAATGGAGCGTTCCGGGCTCCGTCAGGCCCAGGATTCGGTATTCGGTCTCTACCAACGCACGCGATCGTTTCGTGTCTACGCCAGCCGAGTTGTGCCGGGCATGGTCCAAACCCGTGCCTACACGACGGCGGTCCTCGACGCCGTGCAGCGGTCCCGCGTCACGCTGGATGACGTAGCGGCGGCAGTGGACGCCCGCATGGAGCGCCAGCGGATGCTGTTCTCGGGCGGACGGACTTTCGCACTGATTGTCGAAGAAGGCGTCCTGCGGAGTGCCGTGTGCGACTCGGACACCATGACCGGCCAGCTCGGACACCTGATCACGATGAGCAAGCTGGCGACCGTCAGCCTCGGCGTGATCCCCCTGACGACGGACCGCAACCGGTCGCCGGCTGAGGACTTCTACATGTTTGACGATGTCCAGACCTCAGTCGAACTCGTCTCCGGCTACCTGAGATTGACGCAACCGAACGAGGTCTCCATGTACGCCCGAGCCTTCAATGAGCTGTCAGCCATGGCCGTGTACGGGGTGAATGCCCGCGCGTTGATCACATCGGCGATCAACGCTCTCCGGTGATCCGCTCGCAATAAGTCGCAAGCTTCTGGAGGGTGGCTCACTCGGCTCTCTAACGTCTGATCCGTAGCCGCCCGAACCGAGCGGAGGGAGACGGCGATGAGCGTGCCGCGAGTAGCGCAGGCCTCCGAGCTCCAGCCCCGCCAGGGGCAGGCTCCTGCAAGGCAGTGCGCCACCGAAGAGAGAGGTACGAACCATGGCCGTTGCGCTCGAAACGCCCACGGAGACCAAGTTCCGCGACCCCCGCGCGCTCCTCAACGCGGTCCGGCCGTACGTCAAGGAGCTGACGTACAACGTGTTCGAGGGGCCCGGCAACACCGGAGACCTGTACGACCGGGAGATCGCGCTGTTGCTCCGCGACAACACCATGGTTCGCAACATGGCTGAGCGGATCCTGGACAACGCCATCGCGTACACGATCACCGCCATGGAACACCCGGAGGTGCACCTGGGCGTCGGCAAGGTCGTGGACACGGGAGTGCACCAGCTCCTGTTGGACACGCCCGTGTACTTCGCCATCTGCGCGGCGTACAACGCCGGGCAGTACAAGCACCACGCCCCGCTGATCCAGCGACGCGGCGACGGCATCGTGATCCGTACCGCCGAGTTCCTGCGCGGCAACGGCTTCGACGCTGACGAGGAGCTGTGGGCGATCGACGGGGCGAACTGTTCCCCGTGCGACGACAAGGTGCCCGACAGCCACTGATCGGGCGCCAGGGTGCCGCCGCCCCTCCCCGGGGCAGCGGCACCGACCCGCCAACTCCTCTTCAAGGGAAGTCCGTTGCCCGCACAGCATGACATCGAATCCGAGCGCGAGCTCTGGGACACGTACGCATCCGGGATCAAGGACGACGTGTTCGACGCCGGGCCCGATCTCCGCTGGACCCAGTACGCCGGCCACGGGCCCGGCCCGGAACTGCTCGGGTCACCGGCCAGTGCCCTGGAGCTCGGCTGCGGCACCGGGCGTGCGCTGGCCGCGCTGGCGGAGCAGGGTGTGAAGGTGACGGGTGTGGATCTCTCGCCGGTCATGGTCGCGAGGGCCGCCGAGCGTTGGGGACCTGCCGGGGTGCGGGTCCACTGTGCCGAGGTGCTGAACTACCTCGGCAGCACCGACGAAACGTGGGACGCGGTGTACTCGGTGTTCGGAGCGGTCTGGTTCACGGACCCGCTGAGGCTGCTCCCCCTGATCGCCGCCCGGCTCAATCCCGGTGGCGTCCTGGTCTTCTCCCAGCCGCCCGCCATCCCGGGTGCCTACGGCCCGCAGGGCATGTACAAGGGTGGCTTCGCCGGGAGGGCTCTCTACACGTACCGCTACTCCTACACGCCGCGCAGGTGGGCCGGTCTGCTGCTGCGGAGCGGGTTCGATTCGGCGGAGGCCCGCGTGCTCGACGCCCCGACCGACGGGCACATCGGAACGCTGATCGTCTCGGCCGGGACGCCGGGCCCCTCGGGAGGGCTCAGCCGATGCTGAAGGCGCCGTCCGGCGGGGGCGGGGAGTCGGTGGCGTCGGCGTCCGTGACCGGGGCGGTGCGGCCGACCAGGGCGGCCAGGTCGTCGCCCTCGGTGAGGCGGGCCGGGAAGATGTCGCCCGCGAGCAGCCGGGTCAGCTCGGCCACCGGCAGCGGCGCCGTCGATCCGGCCAGCAGGATGTTGCCGTACCGGCGGCCGCGCAGCACCGGGGCCTCCGCCACCAGGCAGACGTACGGGAAAACCGCCCGCACCGTCGCCGCCTGGGCCTTGGCGAAGGCCAGCGGCGGGCCGTCCGCCAGGTTCGCCGCGTAGCAGCCGCCGGGGCGCAGCGCGGCCGCCGCCAGCCGCAGGAACTCGGCCGAGGTGAGGTGGGCGGGGGTGCGCGAGCCGTGGAAGACGTCGGCGATCACCAGGTCCTGCGAGCCGGCCGGAGCGTCGGCGAGGGCCGCCCTGGCGTCGCCGACGGTCGCGGTGATGTCGGCGCCGGGGCCCTGCCAGGGCAGGTGCCCGGCGACCAGGTCGAGCAGTGGTCCGTCCACCTCCGCGACCCGCTGCCGGGAGCCGGGGCGGGTGGCGACCAGGTAGCGGGGCAGGGTGAGCGCGCCGCCGCCGAGGTGCAGCACGTCCAGCGGCTGACCGGCGGGGGCGAGGGCGTCGGCGAGGTGGCCGAGGCGCCGGGTGTACTCGAACTCCAGGTGGGTGGGGTCGGCGAGGTCCACGTAGGACTGCGGGGTGCCGTCCAGGGTGAGCAGCCAGCCACCGTCCCGGTCGAGGTCGGGCATGAGCTTGGCGAAGCCGAGGTCGGTCTGCCGGCCGACCGGCACCGGCTCGTCGTGCCCCTCATGGCCGGGCGAGTCGTCCGCGTCGTGCCCCTCGTGCCTGTCCGAGTCGTGCGAGTCGTCCGAGTCGTGCCCCGAGGTCACGCGTGCTCCCCGACCGGCCGCACGTCCAGGTACGCCGCGAGCCAGTCGTCCAGCTCGGCGAAGACCCGGGTGCGGGCCTTCTCGCCGGACAGCACGAGGTCGTGCATGCCGCCCTCGATCCGGACGATGGTGACGTGCCGCCCCAGCCGCGGCCCCTGCGCGGCGATGTCGTCGGCGCGCAGCACGGCGTCGGCGTGGTGCAGCGCGTTGTGCCACTTGGTGGTGGAGACGGACCTGGTCGAGGCCATCAGCAGCACCGGCACGTCGATCCCCAGGCCCCGGTGCAGCCGCCGGTGGCCCTGGTGGATCGCCGACAGCCATCCCGCGTACAGCGGGAAGCTCTCGGGGCGCTTGAGGGTGAGGTCGAAGTCCCACTCGCCCTGGTGGTCCTTGTGCAGGCTGTGGGTGTAGTGGGGGTTGAGCGCGGACGGCAGGACCCGGGTCGGCGCCAGTCGCCCGAGCGCGGTGACGGCGGGCCCGCCGAGCGTGCGGACCGCGGGCGCGGCCGGCATCGACAGGAACGGGCTGTTCAGGAACAGCCCGTCCACCAGCCCGCGCCCGGCGCGCCGGCCCGCCCACAGCGCGCCGATCAGGCCGCCGGTGGAGTGCCCGTTGAGCAGCAGCTGCCGGTGCCCGTCGGTCTCCCGGATGATCCGGACCGCCGCGTCGATCTCCTCGTCGTACTCGGCGAGGTCGCGCACGAAGTTCGGCGACTGGTGGGGGCGCAGCGAGCGCCCGTACTTGCGCAGGTCGAGGGCGTAGAAGGAGAACCCGAGCGCGGTGTAGTGGTCCGCGAGGTTGGTCTGGAAGAAGTAGTCGTTGTACCCGTGGACGTAGAGCACGGCCCGTTCCGCCCCGGGCACGAGCCTGCGCACGAGCGTCGCGCACACGGCCCCCTCCTCGTCCGGCCGCAGCGTCAGTTCGGCCGCCTCGTAGGGGGCACCCAGGATGTCTTCACGGAACTCCATGGACCCGACTGTACTGGCTCCGCCCTGCTCCGCCCCGGCGCCGCCGACCTGCTGGGATGTGATGATCGCAATGCTTTCGACTCCGGTCGGGGCGGGCTCCCTGGTGCGCACCGGCGCGGGGTGGCCGCCCGCGCCTCCTGGCAGCTCCCTCGTGCGCCTGCTGTGCGCCGGTGGTTGTGTGGAACGCTTCCCGGACAGACCAGGCGAGTTGGGGAGTTTGCATGCAGCACGGGCATTCCGATCCGTCGCTCTACCGTTCGGCGGCCGAGGCGATCGCCGCGCCGCCGGAGCGGCTGGCGTACGTGGCCGGGTTCGACCGGTCGGGGCAGCAGCCGGACGCGTTGCTCAGCGTCGACACCGATCCGGCTTCGGCGAGCTACGGGAAGGTGCTGAACTTCGCCGAACTGCCGACACTGGGCGACGAGTTGCACCACTTCGGGTGGAACGCCTGCTCCAGCGCCCTCGCCCACGCCTGCCACGAGAACCCGGAGCGGCGCTACCTGCTGCTGCCCGGGCTGCGCTCCTCCCGGCTGCACGTGCTGGACACCCGCCCCGACCCGGTGCGCCCGCACCTGGTGAAGACGATCGAGGCGAAGGAGCTCGCCGCCAAGGCCGGCTACTCGCGCCCGCACACCCTGCACTGCGGTCCCGACGGCGTGTTCCTCTCCTGCCTGGGCAGCGCCGAGGGCGACGACGGCCCGGGCGGGGTGGCGCTCCTCGACCACACCACCTTCGAGGTGCTGCGCGCCTGGGAGACCGAGCGCGGCCCGCAGAACTTCGCGTACGACGTCTGGTGGCACCTGGGCACCAACGTGGGCATCACCAGCGAGTGGGGCACCCCGTGGATGGTCGAGGACGGGGTGGTGCCCGACCTCCTGCTCGGCCGCAAGTACGGGCACGCGCTGCACTTCTGGGAGCTGGACTCCGGGCGCCACCTCCAGCGGGTGGACCTGGGCGACCAGTACCAGATGGTGCTGGAGCTGCGCCCGGCGCACGACCCGCAGGCGGAGTGGGGCTTCGCCGGGGTGGTCACCAACGTCGAGGACCTCTCCTCCTCGGTCTGGCTCTGGTACCGGGACGGGCCGGCGTTCACCGCGCGCAAGGTGATCGAGATCCCCGCCGAACCGGCCAAGGCCGAGGACCTGCCGCCCGCGCTGCAACCGTTCGGCGCGGTGCCGCCGCTGGTCACCGACATCAACCTGTCGGTGGACGACCGCTGGCTGTACGTCTCCGCGTGGGGCACCGGCGAGCTGTTCCAGTACGACGTCTCGGACCCGTTCCACCCCCGGCTGGCCGACTCCGTGCGGCTCGGCGGGATCGTCGCCCGCACCCCGCACCCCGCCGAGCCGGACCGTCCGCTGAGCGGGGCGCCGCAGATGGTGGAGATCAGCCGGGACGGCCGCCGGGTGTACCTCACCAACTCGCTCTACGGCGCCTGGGACGACCAGTTCTACCCGGACGGCATCGAGCCCTGGATGGTCAAGCTGGACGCCGACCCGGAGGCCGGCGGGCTGAGCGTCGACGAGCGCTTCTTCCCGCACGGCGCCGACTTCCGGGGCCTGCGCGTCCACCAGACCCACCTGGCGGGCGGCGACGCCTCCTCCGACTCCTACTGCTTCCGCTGAGCGCCCGGGGCCGGACACCGCACCGGACACCGGGCCGGCCTCACCGGAACAGCGCCTGGTCGAACCGCACCTGCGTCGGCGGCAGCCCCGCCGCCGCCAGCCGGGTGCGGACGGAGCCGACCATGCCGACCGGGCCGGTCACGCAGGCCAGGTGCTCGCGCCAGTCGCCGGCCGCCGCCACGGTGTCGGCGAGTTCGCCGACGGTGACCGGGGTGACGCTCAACCACGGCTTGTGCGAGCCGAGTTCGGCGAGCGCCCGCCAGTCGTAGAGGTCCGCGCGGTCCCTGGCACCGACGAACAGGTGGACCCGGCGGCCGGTCGGCCGGTGGGCGGCCTGCTGCTCGACGATCGCCTTCATCGGGGCGAGGCCGGTGCCTCCCGCGACCAGCAGCAGGTCGCGGGCGTCGCCGTCGGGCAGCAGGCTGCCGCGCGGCGGGCCGAGGCGCAGCCGGTCGCCGACCCCGGTGTGCTCGACCAGCGCGGCGCTGACCCCGCCGGGGCCGGTGCGGCGGACGTGGAGCTCCAGCTCGTTGTCGGCGCGCGGGGCGCAGCCCATCGAATACTGCCGCCAGGTGTGCGGCAGCGCCGGGTGCTCGACGGTGCCGTACTGCCCGGCCAGGTACGGGTACGGCTCGCCGGTGCGCACCCGCAGCACGGCGAGGTCGGGACGGCGGCGCTCGTGGCCGGTCACCACGGCGTGCCAGTACGGGGGTTCGGTGAGCGCCGAGTCGGCGCCGGCGACCATCGCGCCGACGGCGAAGCGCAGCATCCGCACCCAGGCGCCCTCCAGCTCCTCGGTCCAGCGTTCGCCGGCCCGGTGCCGGACGGCCGCGCACAGAGCCTCCTCGAAGGCCTCGTAGTGCACCGGCCGGACGCCCAGCTTCCGGTGGTCCCGGCCGAGTTGTCGCAGTGTCTGCTCCAGTTCGGCGGGGCGGTCGAGGTGGTCGATCAGGTGGTGGAAGATCCGTTCCAGGTGGAGCTGCTGGAACTCCATGGAGGCGGGGAAGAGCGGGCGCAGATAGGGGCGGTGGCTGAACATCACCGCGTAGAGGTGGTCGATCAGGTCGGCGAGCGGGGAGATCAGGTCGAGGTCGCGCCGGATCAGGTGCTGGTCGGCGGCGCCGTCGTAGCCGCCGTCCTCGCCGTACGCCCCGTGCGCGCCGTACCCGAAGTCGCCGCCGGCCGAGGCGGACGGGGCGAGGAGTTGGCGTCGCAGGCGCATCGCGTGATGGCGGGCGATCAGGCGGTCGTACTCGGCGGTGGCGGGAGAGACGGCGGTGGCGGTGCCAGTGCTCATGCTGCTGCTGTTGTCCATGTCCCGCCCAGTGAACTGCCGACCCGTCGAGCGCGAGAAGGGCCGATCGCCCCGGACGGACCCGGGACCTTCGACCCCTTGCGGATGTGACGGTCGTTACGCGACGGTGTTCGGCCGCCGCCGCGCGCGGCAGGGCCGACGAATCCGCCCGGAACGCCGGAAACCGGTGGTGACGCGGGCGCCGCAACCGATGCCAGGGCCGGCCGCGGGACCGACGGAAGGGTGCCCCACGTCCCGGCGCTCTCCGCCACCAGGACCCGGGGCACCGCCGTCAGGCTCCGGCCCGGCGCGCCTCCCGACGTTCCAGCCGCCGCTGCCGGCCCTGGCGCAGCGGCTGGTCGGGCAGCCACCCGAAGGTGAGGCAGGCCCCGACCACTCCGAGCATCATCCCGATCAGGAATCCGCCCAGGTTGGAGGTGACCCAGCTGGCCAGCGAGGCCAGCACGGCGAGGATGGAGTAGAACAGCCGCTGAGCCGGGTTGAACAGGATCAGCAGGCCGCACAGCAGCATCACCGCCGGCACCAGGTACCCGGCCATCCCTGCCACCCCGATGTGCAGGATGACGGGCAACGGGGCCTTCAGGGTGAACAGGACCTCGGCGCCGCCGAGCGTGACCAGCAGCCCGCCCCAGAACGGCCGCCCGCCCCGCCAGTCGCGCTTGACCGGGCGTGCGGCCGGGTCGGCGGCGGGGGATGCCTCGGCCTGGACGGGCGTGGCCGCCGTCCCCTCGGCCGCCACCTCCTCGGCCCGTGCCGCGGCGCCCTCGCCGGTGCCGGCCGGTTCCGGTACGGACTCCTTCACGGTCAGCAGCCCGTGGAGCTGAAGCTCAGCCGCAGGTTGGGCAGTTTGAACCCGACGGCGGTGCTCGCGTAGTTGTGCTGGTTCAGGTGGGTCAGCGTGACGTGGTCGGCCTGCTGGCCGAAGACGCCGGGGTTGCCCTTGCCGACGGGGCCGGCCTTGGTGAAGGTGCTGGCGTCGCCGCCGATCTCGATGTTCCTGAACTCCGCGTCACCGGACAGCAGGTCGGAGTCGGTGGTGAGGTCGGAGGCGGTGACGGGGGTCGCGCCGTCGCCCGCGTGGATCACCAGGTTGATGCCGCCGAGGTCGACGCTCTGGCACAGGTTGGTGATCTCGGCCTTCTTGATCGCCGACACCGCGACCAGCACCTGGCCGCCGGTGGAGCCGGCGTTGGGGCTGTCGGGGATCATCGAGTCCAGCGAGCCGAACTGGGCGAAGCCCTCGCCGTCCAGCTTGTCGGCGGTGATGGTGAACGGCATGCCGGAGATGGAGAACTGGGCGGCGAGCACGCCCTGGGCGGTGAGCGCCATCAGGACGCCCCCGGCCGCGACGGCCGGTACGGCCATCAGGGCGGTCCGCTTCATCCGTACCCGGCCCCTTCTCGGCCCGCTCGGCGTCTGTGGGGTGTCGGCCGCCGCGGCGGCGTCCTCGGACATGGCCATGTGTGCTCCCTGTGGGTGGGTGGGTGTGCAGGCACTGGCACGTTGTCCTGGCGCGGACAGCGTTCCCCGCACCGGCCGGGCCGTCCGCCCCTCGGCAGCGGGGCACGTCCGGTCGGCACGCGGTGGGTAACTGGGAAGCTACTGCCCGGTATTGGCCGGGTCAATACGGGTGCACGGAGGATCTTCACCAATCCGCGACCCGCTTCGGCCAGTCCCTCACCCCCAGCCGCTCGGCCGCCTCCGCCGGGCCGAGGAAGGGCGACAGGCAGAACATGCTCAACACCGGCAGGAGGTCCAGGAGTTGTTCGGTCCGGCCGGAGTCGATCCACCGGTAGACCGCGCTGTACACGCCGCCCACCACGGCGTCCACCACCTCCTTGGACTCCAGCCCGCCGGGCAGTTGGGGCACCTCGGCGAAGAACGCCCGGAACCTGGTGAGCAGTTGGGCCCGCGCACGCCGACCGGCCGGCCCGACCGCCTCGACCTCGATCACCGCCATCGTGGCGAACGCGGGCGTTCCCGCGAGCAGTTGGAGCATCACACCGAGCCCCTTCCGGACGGCCCGGCACCAGTCCTGCTCGGCCGCGAAGGCCACCGTCATCCGCTGCACCACCACCCCGGTGCCGTATCGGTGCGCGGCCAGGAAGGCGTCCTCCTTGCCGCTGAACAGCTCGTAGAAGACCGGCCTGGTCACGCCCGCGGCACGGCAGATGTCGCTGATCGTGGCGTGCTGGTAGCCGCGTTCGGCGACGGTCCGCACCAGCCCGTCCAGCAGCCGCTCGCGCTGGGTCGCGGCGACCACGCCCGCGGGCAGCCGGCGCGGCCCCGGCTTGATCGAGCGGGCCGGGTCACGGCCGGTCCTGGCACCCGGCAGCAGGACCACGTCGACTCCGCGGGGGTACTTCCGATCCATCACCAACTCCTGTGTGCTGTCTTGACATTGACGGAAGACCGGGTTTACAACACTGACAGGTTTCCAACCGGCGGGCGAGCAGGCCCCCGCCGGCCGGAACCTCCGGGGGCTCCGTCGGCCCGGGGCGAGAGCCCAGGCCACGGGACCACGGCGGCGCGGGCTCGCGACGGTGGCAGCCGTCCATGCGCCCGCGCGGCACCGCACGTCCCCGACCGAACGGCGCGGTGCCGCGGTGTTCCACGCCGCCGTCCGTACGCAAGGCCGTACCACCGCACCGCCGCACGCCGATCACCGCGTGCGTCGCACCGCCGTACGCCCACCCTCGCGTACGTCCGCACCGCCGTACAGCCGTACCGCACCGCCGTACCGCACGGACGGGCCCGTGGCGCCGGGCCCGCCCGCCCCTCGGCCTGCGCCGAAACCTCCGGTACGACACTTCCGGTACGACACCTCCGGCATCCTCTGCCCCTCCCCCGTCGTGCACACCACCACACCCGCACGTCGGGATTCCCCCACCCGTCCAACGGACGGAGAGAGGTACCCTCATGCGCATCCGTCGCACCCTCGCCACCGCCGCCCTCGCCACCCTCGCCCTCACCGGCGCGGCCGTGGCACCCGCCCAGGCCGCCGGCGCGGTCCTGACCACCGGCAGCCCGACCGGCCCGGCCGTCGCAGTCGGCGACGTGCTGACCGCCAACCTGGTCTCCGGCTCCTTCGCGACCTTCTACAACAGCGCCACCGGGACGAGCGGCATCAAGTGTGCCGCCTCCGCCTTCTCGGCGACCGTCACCTCCAACCCGGCCGCCCCCGGCAGCGCCGTCGAGCGGCTCGACGCCCAGACCTTCGGCTCCTGCACCTCCAACGTCCTGGGCGTCACGGGCGTCAAGAGCATCACCGTCACCAACCTGCCGTGGACCAACACGGTCAGCGACGCCCCGGGCAACCCGGTCAAGCTCACCCCCGGCACGTCCGGCGCGATGGGCACCACCGTGGTGCTCAGCACCATCCTGGGCAGCGTCAACTGCAACTACCAGAGCGCCACCGGGATCAACGGCACCACCTCGAACACCGGCAACACCATCGGCTTCGCCGGCCAGCCGTTCGCCCTGGTCTCCGGCCCGAGCCTGTGCTTCGCGACCGGCTACTTCAGCGCCACCTACGGCCCGGTCGTCGACAGCAGCGTCGCCGGCAGCCCGCTCCTGTTCGTCAACTGACGCCCGGACGCGCCTGAGGGCCCACCAGGCTCGCCAGACCCACCCGGCGTCACCGGGCCCGCCCTGACGACGGCGGCGTACGGCACCCGCACCGGGCCGTACGCCGCTCCGCCGCACCCGACCCCCACCACCGCCCGGGGCCCCGACGCCCACCCCCGAGACAGCGAAGTGACCGGCCGGTAGGGTGGCGCCGCACGCGGACGGCGAACCGGAACGGGGCAGGCGGATGAGCAGCAGCGACGGGCACGGCACGGGCTTCTTCACCTCGGTGGCGGACGCCGCCGACCAGCTGGCCGCCACCGGCTACCTGGCCTCCCCCGCCGTGGCCACCACCGTCTTCCTCGCCGACCGGCTCGGCAAGCCGCTGCTGGTCGAGGGCCCCGCCGGGGTCGGCAAGACCGAACTCGCCAAGGCGGTGGCCGCGATCGGCGACGCCCGCCTCGTCCGGCTCCAGTGCTACGAGGGCATCGACGAGGCCCGCGCGCTCTACGAGTGGAACCACGCCAAGCAACTGCTGCGGATCACCGCCGGCCGCGACGAGGGCTGGCAGGAGGCCCGCACCGACATCTTCGGCGAGGAGTTCCTGCTCACCCGCCCGCTGCTCACCGCGATCCGCGGCGAGGAGCCCACGGTGCTGCTGATCGACGAGATGGACAAGGCCGACGTCGAGGTGGAGGCGCTGCTGCTGGAGGTGCTCAGCGACTTCCAGGTCACCGTCCCCGAACTGGGCACCATCACCGCGAGCCGCCGCCCCTTCGTCCTGCTCACCTCGAACGCCACCCGCGAGCTCTCCGAGGCGCTGCGCCGCCGCTGCCTCTTCCTCCACCTCGGCTACCCCGAGGCCGAGCTGGAGCGCCGGATCGTCCGGCTCAAGGTGCCGGGACTGGACGCGACGCTGGCCGAGTCGCTGGTCAGGGTCGTCGGCGCGCTGCGCGCGATGGAGCTGCGCAAGGCGCCGTCCGTCGCCGAGACCATCGACTGGGCCCGCACCCTGCTGGCCCTCGGCGCCGACACCCTGGACGAGACGGTCGTCCGGGACACCCTCGGGGTGATCCTCAAGCACCAGGACGACGTCCGCAAGGCCGCCCACAAGCTCACCCTCGCATGACCGCCCCGGCCCCGGCGGACACCGCCGCCCGGCTCACCGGCCTGGTCCGCGCCCTGCGCGGGCACGGCCTGCGGATCGGCCCGGCCGAGACGGTCGACGCCGCCGCCGTCCTGGACGTCCTCGGCTTCACCGACCGCGAGCGGATACGGGCCGGCCTGGCCGCCGCCCTGCTGCGCGCGGAGAGCCAGCGCACGGTCTTCGACGCCTCCTTCGACCTGTTCTTCCCGCTCGGCGTCGGCACCCCCGAGGCCGTCCGGGCCGATCCGCCGCCCGTCCCCGACAACCCGGAACCGCCGCGCTTCGGCCGCCCTGACCCGCTGCGCGAGCAGCTGCGCGACCGCCTCGCCGCCGCCCTGGCCGCCGACGACCGGGCCGCCCAGGCCCGGCTGGCCGGCGAGGTGGTGGAGGCCTTCGGCCGGTACGGCGCCCCCGGCACCGACGGCACCGACGGCTGGTCCGCCCAGCAGGCGCTCGGCCGGCTCGCCCCGGAGACGCTGCTCGCCCGCGTCCTCGCCGCGCTGCGCGATCGCCAGGGCGCCCAGGACCTCTCCGACCGGGTGCTCGCCGACGAGATCCGCCGCCGGATCAGGGACTTCCGCGCGATGACCGCCGGCGAAGCCCGCCGCCGGGTCGCCGAACTGCGCGGCCCCGAGCGGATCGCCGAACGCGCCGTCGCCCCCACCGCCGACCTGGTCGACTTCCTCTACGCCGGCCGCGACCAACTCGCCGAACTGCGCCGCACCGTCCACCCGCTGGCCCGCAAGCTCGCCACCCGGCTGGCCGCCCGGCGCCGCCGCGCCGCCCGCGGCGAGATCGACCTGCGCCGCACCCTGCGCCGCTCGCTGACCACCGGCGGGGTGCCGCTGCGCCCCGCGTACCGGCTCCGCCGCCCGGCCCGCCCCGAGCTGGTGCTGCTGTGCGACGTCTCGGGATCGGTGGCGGGCTTCGCCGACTTCACCATGCTGCTGGTGCGGGCGATGAGCGAACAGTTCGGCAAGGTCCGGGTGTTCGCCTTCGTCAACCGCACCGCCGAGGTCACCGGCCTGCTGCGCGGCGGGGACGACCCGGCCCGCCTGGCCGCCCGGATCCTCACCGAGGCGAAGGTGACGGGCTACCACGGCAACAGCGACTACGGCACCGCGCTCGGCGAGTTCGCCGAGCGCCACCTGGACGCCGTCGGCCCGCGCACCTGCGTCCTGGTCCTCGGCGACGCCCGCACCAACCAGCGCGACCCGAACCCGGACGCGCTGCGCCGGATCGCCGGCCGGGCCCGCCGGGTGTTCTGGCTCAATCCCGAACAGCCCTCGCTCTGGGCGACCGGCGACTCCGCCGCGCTCGCCTACGCGGGCGTGGTGGAGATGCACTCCTGCCGCAACGCCCGCCGGCTCGGCGAGCTGATCGGCCGCCTGCTGCCGGTCTGACGCCGGGCCCCGGGCACCGGGCCGGACACCAGGCACCAAGCGGCGGGCACCGCCCTGCGCGGGGCGGTGCCCGCCACCGGCTACTCCGCCAGCTGCGCCAGGAAGTCCAGCAGCGCCTCGGTGACCTCGGCCGGACGCTCCTGCTGCGTCCAGTGCCCGGTGTCCGGCAGCCGGACGTGCCGGTGCAGCCTCGGCGTCAGGTTCTTCAGCAGGTACTCGACCGCCTCCGGCGCGATCATCGCGTTCACCAGGTCCTGCTCGCCGACCACGTACAGCGCGGGCACGTCGATCCGCTGACCGACGAACGCCGTCATCAGCTCGCTGTTCCGGTCGATGTTGCGGTACCAGTTGAGGCCCCCGGTGAAGGCGCGCTCGCCGTGCCGGGCGTAGTCGGCGGCGAACGCGTCGAGGTCCGCGTCGGTGAGCCAGTCCGGCAGGTGGTCCGGCTCCGGGATGGTGTCCAGCAGGGTCTTCCCCTCGGGGACGACCCACGGCCGCGGCTCGCCGCCGGGCTGGAGGCCGCAGAGGACGCGCCGCAGGCTGGACTTCACGTCGGCCCCCAGCTCGGCGTCGGCGCGGCCCGGCTCCTGGAAGTAGATCTGGTAGAAGCCGTCGCCGAAGTTCTCCCGGGCGGCCGACAGGGTGCCGGGCCCGGCCGGCAGCGGCGGCACGCTCAGCCCGGCCACCCCGCGCACCAGGTCCGGCCGCAGCGCCGCGGCGGCCCAGGCCACCGGCGCGCCCCAGTCGTGCCCGACCACGACCGCCCGCTCCTCGCCCAGCGCGCCGATCAGCGCGACCGCGTCGCCGACCAGGTGCAGCAGGGTGTAGGCGTCCACCCGCTCGGGCTGCTCGCTGCGGGCGTACCCGCGCTGGTCCGGCGCGACGACCCGGTAGCCGGCCTCGGCGAGCGGCGCGAACTGGTGCCGCCAGGAGTACCAGCTCTCCGGGAAGCCGTGCAGCAGCAGGACCAGCGGCCCCTCGCCCTGCTCCGCGTAGTGCAGCCGGACGCCGTTCACCTCGGCCTCGCCGTGCTTGATCGCGTCGTTCAACTCACAACTCCCCATCCGGTGAAGACATCCGTTCACCCCGACCCTGCCCGGCTCACCGCCTCCGGAATCCCGTCGGCGGCCGGAGTCCGAAGCGGCCCAGGTCGGAAGACGGCCGGGGCCGGAGTCGGCCCGCCGCCCGGAACGGCCGAGGCCGCCCCGGAACCTCCCGGGGCGGTCTCGGACCGAGCGGATCCGACGCGGGATCAGTTCACGGTGTAGCTGTACGGGATCGCCGCGAGCACCGAACCGGTGGTGTTCAGGACGTTGTTGGCGGTGGCCACGCCGGTCGGTCCCGACACCAGGTACAGCACGCCCCTGACCGTGCTGCCCTTCGGGCCGGCCGGGGTCAGCGTCACCTGGAGCGAGCCGGTGGCACCGGGCGCGACGGTCACCGGGGTGGCGGCCGGGGCCGAGGCGTTCACCGCGGCGGCGTACGGGTCACCGGTGCTGGAGGTCAGCGCCGGGTCGAAGGCCTGGGTGTGCGCGGTGGCCGTGAGGGTGGAGGTGCCGGCCGGCGCGCCGCCGGTGCCGAACGGGCCGATCTGCTGGACGAAGGTGGTCCAGTTCCCGGGGACGACCGGCTGCTCGGCGGTGCCGTTGTCGGTCGCGACCGAGATGGCCGAGCCGTCCTGGGCCTTCTTCAGGTCGCCGAACAGGTCCGGCGATCCCGCGGTGGCGCTCAGCTCGATCTGCGCCGGTGTCGAGGACGCCGCCACGGCCTTGAGCCGGTCGGTGCCCGGCGGCACCAGGAAGGACGGCACCGTGGAGCTGAGGGTCAGTGGCAGGGCGACGGTCGCCGAGGAGCCCTGCGGCACCAGCGGCAGGTCCGCCCTGCGGTCCAGCCGGCCGTCGGCCGCGATCCGCTGGGTCGCGACGGTGTTGTTGGTGTAGTCCACCCGCACGGTGACCGGCTTGCCGACGGCCAGCCCGGTGCGCACGTCGTTCGGCAGCCCGGCCGCCGTGGCCTGGTTCCGGTCGAACGCGACGGTGCCGGTGAAGTCCTGGGCGAGCTCCTGGCCGCTGACCGGGCCGAGCACGTTCAGGACGAACCGCCAGCGGCCGGCGGCCGGCTTGACCGCGGTGGCCGAGACGCCGTCACCGGTGCCGGTCAGCTGCCCCTGGGCGTCGAACAGCCCGTTGCCCTCGATGTCGACCGGGGTGCCGTTCGGGCTGATCAGCGCGCCCTGCATGAGCAGCTTCGAGTCCTTGCCGACGGTCAGGCCGACCCGCAGGTCCTGCCGGCCCTTCGGGACGTCGAAGGCGTACGAGAAGCTCTGCGTCGGCGAGGCGTTGCGGGCGTTGCCACCGGTGACGGTGCCGGTGAAGGTGCCCGTGCCCTGGTTCACCGGGACGAGGCTGCGCAGCGCCACCGGGACGCTGGTGGTGCTGCCGTCGGAGCCGGAGACCAGGACGGCCTCGCTGGAGTCGCCGCTGGCGGCCGGGGTGGTGAGCCGGACCTTGAGGGTCTTGGTCTGGCCCGGCTTCAGGTCGGTGGTGCCCGGGCTCACGGCGCCGGCCGGTACCGCGCGCTGGGTGGCGGTGCCCAGCTGGACGGCTCCGCCGTAACCGGCCTGGCCCGCCGGGGTGTAGAGGACCGCCGTCCACTCGCCGGCCACCGGGTGCGGGACGTCCACCAGGCCGAAGTTCGCCGGGGTGGCGCCGCCCTGCGGGCGGGTGTTGGTCTCGAAGCGGCCCGAGGGGTCGAGCAGCGTCATCCGGACCACCGGGCCGTTGGTGACCGGGTTGGGCGCGCCCTGCCAGGCGATCGAGGCCGCGAGGCGGTCGGCGCCGGCCGGCACGGTGAACTTCACCTGCTTCTGCACCCAGTCCGTGCCGTTGGTCGCGTACTTGAAGGTGTCCTTCGAGGACGGGTCCAGCTGGACGGTCTGCCGGTTGCTCGACTGCGGGACGAAGCCGCGGGTCGTGGCGCTGACCGTCCGGGTGGTGTCACCGGTGTTGGTGACGGTCACGTCGGCGGTGTGGGTCGAGCCGGGGGCGCCGGCGATGTCGATCTGCCCGGTGGTGACCAGGACGGTCTTCGCGCCGTCGGTGCCGTCCCCGCCGGCGTAGCCGCGGGCGGCCTCGACGGCGGCGCGGACGTTCAGCAGGCCCGCGCCCTGCTCCTCGGCTGGGACGCCGAGGTCGGTGGCGGTGCCGGTGAGGAACTTCTTCACCAGCGCCGGGGCCGGCGAGTCGCCGCCGTGGGTGTCGCGGTAGGCCTGGATCACCAGGGCCGCGGCGCCGGTGACGAACGGGGCCGACTGGCTGGTGCCGCCGAACGGCTGGATCGGTGTGGGCTTGCCGTTGTAGCCCGTGCAGTCGGTGTACCTGCTCGGGTCCGGCGTGCAGAGCGCCCAGTCCGACTCGCCCGGCGCGACCAGGTCGACCGTCCGGCCGGCCTGGGTGAAGCCGCCCGAGGAGAGCGCGGAGATCCGGTTGTCGCTCCAGGTCCTGTTCGAGAACCGGGAGGCCGCGTAACCGGTCTGCTGGTAGTTCTGGTTGTCGGTGGAGGCGCCGACCGCGATCACGTACGGGTCGGTGGCCGGGGTGCCGATCGTGCCGCTGATCCCGGCGTCGCCGGTGGAGACCGCGACGGTGACCCCGGCCTTGGCGGCCTGCTCGTTGAAGAGCGAGATGGTGTCGTGCGCGCCGCTGTCCGGGGTGACGTTGCCGCCGAAGGACTCGTTCAGCACGTCCACGTGGGCGACCCGCACCGCGTAGTCGATCGACTGGAGGATCGAGGAGTTGGCCATCATCTCGCCGCCGGCCTTCAGCGCGACCAGGTCGGCGTCCGGGGCGAGGCCGCGGATGCGGATGGTGCAGCCGGCCGGGAGCGGCTGCGAGGAGTTCACGAACTGGGAGACGTCGTAGACCTGACGGCCCTGGGCGATGACCGCCGAGGCGTCGCCGAAGGCCTCCGCCGCGCCGGTCGGCGCGTTCCAGCCGTCGCCCGCGAAGTCCTGGAAGTCGACCACGGCGTGGGAGCCGTCGGCCCGGATGAAGTCCGGGTTGTCCGGGTCCAGTCCGTCGGCGATGTAGGCGACCTTGACGCCCTTGCCGGTGGCCAGGTCCTCGACGCCGGGCTTGCCGTTGCCGGTGACGGCCCGGGTCGAGTAGAGGCCCTCGGGCTCCAGCAGCGGCTTGGCCGGGTCGGAGGGGCAGACCGTGTTGGTCGCGTTCTCCTCACCGCCCTGGCTGTTGCCGACCAGCCCGTTGCCGTTCTGACCGTTGCCGTTCTGACCGTTGCTGCCCGAAACGGCCTGCGGGGCGGCGTCGGCCTTGGCCGCCCCGGTACCGGCGGCGTCCTTGGCCGCCTTCGCCTTGCCCGCGCCCGCCGGGGCGACCTGGACCTGGGTGTCCGCCACCACGGCGGAGACCGCCGGGTCCGCCTGGAGCCGGTCCCGCAGCGCGGGGCTGACGGTGGCGGAGAAGGCGTTGCCGACCACGAAGCTCTTGATGTCGGTGCCGCCGGCCGCCCTGACCTGCTTCAGCAGCGGTGCCTGCGCGTCGGCGGTCTTCTGCTGCCGGGCGCCGAGGTGGCCGTGGTCGGCCGGGGCCTCCGCGATCTGGTCCTTCAGGATCACGATCACCGGCACCGGGGCTTCCGCGGACGCCGTCGGGGCGTTCCGCGGTGCGGGGGCCGGAGCCGCGCCCGCGGCCGTCCCGAGGCTCAGGACCATGGACGCGGCGGTGATGGTGACGGCACTTGCTAGCTGGGTTTTCCGCCAGCCGATCATATAAATCCTCTCGTCAGATGACAGCTGACGCATTCCAACGCACCTGAGAGGATCACGACAAGGGGGTAAATCCCCATCAGAAAGTAAAGTTGACCATCAGTCAGTAAAATCCACGAAGGAAATCGGGCCGAATCCGCATCTTTCAGCCGATCGGCCCTTTCCGCGCCCGGCCGCTCCCCTGGTCGGCACCCGGCCGACCGGTCAGTACCCGGCCAGCCGCTCCTGGGCGTCCGCCAGGTCCTCGTCGGTGGGCGCGTCGTCCTGGGTCAGCCGGTGGCGCCAGTAGCCGGTGAAGTCGATGGACGCCTTCGGCACCCCGCGCTCCTCGACCAGGTGACGACGCAGCGCCCGGACGGCTCCCGCCTCGCCGGCCAGCCAGGCGAACGGCCGGCCCGCGGGCAGCCCGGCGGACCTGACGGCGCCTGCCAGCACGGTGCCGGGGGCGGCCCCGTCGCGGTGCAGCCAGTGCACGACGAGGCCGTCCCCGCCCTCCAGCGGCTGCCGCTCGGCCTCGTCCGCGACCTCGACGTACGCCAGCGCCGGCACCCCGGCGGGCAGTGCCGCGACCAGCGTCGCGATCGCGGGCAGCGCGGTCTCGTCCCCGGCCAGCAGCACCCAGTCGGCCGCCGCCGCGGCCTCGGCGAACGGCACCGGCGGGGCGTACAGCGCGGAGGGGCCGACCATGCCGAGCCGGTCCCCGGGCGCGGCCCGCAGCGCCCAGGCGGTGGCCGGTCCCGTGCCGCCGTGCAGCACGAAGTCGATCTCCACCAGCCGGCTGCCGGGGTGCCGGTGACGCAGGGTGAAGCTGCGCAGCAGCGGGCGCTCGGCCTCGGGGACGGCCAGGTAGGCCCGGTACCAGCCCATCGGGTCGTCCTGCCGGGCGGGCAGCACCGGCTCGCGCTGCCCGGGGCACGGGAAGCAGAGCTTGAGCTGCTGGTCGGGGGCGGTACCGACGGTGTCGGGCAGCTCGTCGGCGGCGAAGGTGATCCGCGTGGTGCGCGGCGTGATCCGGCGGACCTCGACGACCTCGGCGAAGGTGACGGGCAATGTCATCGCGAAACTCCTTCGGTTGGTAACCTTACGGCATAAAGAGTTGCCGCCGCGGCGATACTTTACGCCATAAGGAGATGCCGGATGACCGTCTACGCCGGGCAGGGCGACGCCCATCGCTCGCTCGCCCTGCTCTGGGGTGCGCCCGAGGAACCGCGCACCGGACGCAGCGGCCCCAGGCCGGGTCTGAGTGTGGACGCGATCGTGTCCGCCGCCGTCGCGGTGGCCGACGCCGAGGGCATGGCCGCGCTGTCGATGCGCGCCGTGGGCGAGCGGCTCGGCCGCACCGCGATGGCGCTGTACACCTACGTGCCGGGCAAGGCCGAACTGCTCGACCTGATGCACGACCGGGCACTCGCCGAACTCCCCACCGGGCAACCGCCGGCGGCCGGCTGGCGGGAGTCCGTCACCGCCTGGGCCGAGGGCCTGTACGCCTGCTATCTGCGCCACCCCTGGGTGCTCCAGGTCTCACAGGCCCGCCCGGTCCTCGGCCCGGCCGAACTCGCCGCGATGGAGGCGCTGTTGGGCGCGTTGCGACCGGCCGCACTGGCGCCGCCGCGGCTGCGCGGGGCGGTCGCCGCGCTCTGGCAGTTCGTCCGCGGCCTGGCCGCCACCACCGCGGACGCGCGCGGCGCGGCGGCCGCGACCGGCGTCACCGACGAGGAGTGGTGGTCCGCCCGGTCCGCCCGGCTGGCCGAGCTGGCACCGGACTTCGCGGAGCGCTTCCCGCTGCTCGTGGCCCTGCGGAGCGAGGGCGGCGGCGCCCCGGAGGACACCCACCGGGAGGCCTTCCGCACCGGCCTCGCCGTCCTGCTCGACGGCATCGAAGCGGGGGCCCCACAAAGGGCCTGAGCACGGGCCTGCGAAGGAGCCTGAGCACGGGACGGGCCCGGCCGTGTGGGTGACACACGACCGGGCCCCGCCGCGTCCACCCGCTCACTCGTGGGCGCGGCCGCGGGCGTAGGTGTACGAGGCCAGCAGGATCCGCCAGGCCACCTCGATCTCGTCCCGGTCGCGCGGGCCGAAGAGCAGCAGGGTGTTCTGGATCGGGTGCGGGATCCCCCAGCCCGCGTCGGTGACGTGCTTCTTGGTCGCCGGGGGCAGGGTGAGGTGCACGCTGCCGTCCTGCGGCGGGTGCTGGTGGGCGAACTCCCGGCTCTGCCGGATGAAGGCGTCGTCGGGCCCGGTGCCGAACTCGGGGGCCAGGTGGATGGCGCGGGCCTCGGGGTAGGGCACGTGGGTCGGGGCGAGGTAGACGCCGCTGAGCGACCGCATCCGCTGCCAGAACTCCTCCTGAAGCGGCGTCGGGGCGATCTGGTCGAGCTGACCGTGGGGCACCGGGCCGCGGGTGCGGGGGGCCGGTCCGGGGCGGTCGGGAAGGTTCAGCAGGGACATCGCTTTCCTTTCGTCATTACGACATCGAACAGTTCTCGGCTACGCTCTGGGCATGGAGGAGAAGCTTTCGAACGCTCCCGCACTGGTGGAGGGGGCCGTCGCCCTGCCGGTCATCGACCGGCTGCTGCGCGTCTCACGCCAGGCCGAGCTGCGCTTCGGTCGCACGTGCTCCCGCTTCGGGCTTCAGGCCTGGGAGTTCGACGTGCTCACCACGCTGCGCACCCAGGCGCCGGTCCACGAGATGTGCCCGGGCAACATCGCCGACCGGCTGCTCATCTCGAACAGCACCATGACCAACCGCGTCAACCGGCTGGAGCAGGCCGGTCTGGTCGAGCGCCGGCTGAGCCCGGAGAACCGGCGGATCGTGATCGTCCGGCTCACCGACAAGGGCCGCGAGGTCGTCGACCAGGTGATCGCCGCCCGGAAGCAGACCGAGCGCGAGGTGCTCGGCAGCGGGCTCTCCGAGGAGGAGGCCGGCCAGCTGTCCGCGCTCCTCGGCAAGCTCGACACGGCGCTCGTCAGCCACGACGCGTGAGCTCCAGGCGCTGGTAGCGCCTGCCGTGGTAGATCAGCGGCTCGCCGGGGGCGGTGCGCACGTCGAGCACGTCGAGCAGCAGGACGCTGTGGTCCCCCGCGTCGACGGTGCGCGCCCGCCGGCACCGGACGGCGGCGAGGGCGCCCGGCAGCACCGGGGCCAGGCCCTCGGCGTACTCGAAGCCGGTACCGGCGAACTTGTCGTCCGCGGACGTCGCGAACCGCTCGGCCACCGGCCGCTGTCCGGCCGCCAGCACGTTGATCGCGACCGGCCCCGCCCCGGCGAACAGCCGGTACGAGCGCGAGGACTTGGCCTGGCAGACCAGCATCATCGGCGGGTCGAGCGACACCGACGTGACGGAGGTGGCGGCGAAGCCGTAGGGCGTGCCGTCGGGCCCGGTCGTCGTCACCACGCACACGCCGCCGGCCAGCGCGGCCATGGCGTCCTTGAAGTGCGACCTCAGGTCGTCGGACGGCGCGAGCAGCGATTCCCGGCTCATCGCCCGGCTCCCGCCAGGGCGGGCACGCCCGCCTCCAGCCAGCGGCCGTCGGGGCGGCCGAAGACGGCGGTGCCGTCCGCTCGGCGGGCGTAGACCTCGCGGCCCTGCCGCAGGGTGCGCTCGACGCGGCCGGTGAAGGTCCAGCCCTCGTAGGCGGACCAGCCGACCTTGGCGTACGCCTCGTCGGCGCGCAGCCACCAGTTGGTGTCGGCGGAGACGAGGACGAGGTCCGCGTCGTGGCCCTCGGTGAGGGCGCCCTTGCGGCCTTCCAGCCCGAAGAGCCGGGCCGGGCCCTCCGCCATGACCCGCACGGCGATCGTCAGGGCCTGCTCGGCGTCGCCGCCAGGGAGGCGCCGGCGCAGCCCGGTGAGCAGCGCGGGGAAGAGCTCCTGCACCCCGGGCAGCCCCGGCGGGGCGTCGGGGGCTGGCAGCGCCTTGTCGGTGAGGGCGTGCGGGGCGTGGTCGCTCCCGACACTGGCGACCTCGCCGCGGATGACGGCCTGCCAGAGCCTGTCCTGGTCGGCCTGGTCCCTGATGGCGGGGCTGAGCCGGATGCGCGGGCCGAGGCGCAGCGTGTCCTCGGTGGTGAAGGAGAGGTGGTGCCCGGTGACCTCGAAGGTGATCGGGATCCCGGCCGCGCCCGCCGCGGTGAGCAGGTCGGCCTCCTCCTTGCTGGACACGTGCAGGACGTGCACGTCGGTGCGGTGCCTGCGGGCGAGTTCGATGAGCTTGGCGACGGCGACGATGCCGCCGCTGCGCGGCCGGTGGGCCTCGTACGAGCGGTAGGCCAGGGGTTCGCCCTGCCACTGGTCGAGGAGGGCGAAGACGTCGTCGTCCTCGGCGTGGAAGAGCAGCCGCAGGTTCTTCGCGGCGGCGAGCCGGAAGAGGTCGTCCAGCCTGGCGGGGTCGCGCAGGACGTGCGGCGCGGTGTGGTGGCCGGTCAGGAAGGCCTTGGCGGAGGTCGCCTCGCGCGGGGTGAAGTCGTCGAGGAGCGTGACCTCGTCCGGGTTGACTCCGGCGTGGAAGCGGTAGTCGACCAGGCTGGTGCCCTCGATCAGGGCGTGCTTGGCGTGGGCGTCGGCGGGGGTGAAGGTGGCGGGCCTGGTGTTGGGCATGTCGATGACGGTGGTGACACCGCCCGCGACGGCCGCCCGCGAGCCGTTCGCCCACTCCTCCTTGCCGGTGAGGCCGGGAGTTCGGAAGTGCACGTGGGAGTCGATGAGGCCGGGCAGCACGTACCGGCCGGAGGCGTCGACCGTCTCGCGGGCCTCGGCGGGCGCGCCGGGCGCCAGGACGGCGGCGATCCGCCCGTCGCGCACGGCGAGGTCGGCGCGGGTGGCCCGGCGGCCGTCGACGAGCGTGCCGCCCCGGACGAGGAGGTCGTAGGCCGGGGTGGGGTTCACAGGGTCCACAGGGTTCACAGGGTCCACGGGGTGCTCACCAGCTCCCTTGCGAGGTCGTTCGTCGGTCCCATGAGCGCCACGGCGCGGGCGTCGCGGGCCATCCGGTTGATGGGGTTGGAGATCACGTAGCCGGCGCTGCCGAGCAGCCGGGCGAGGGTCTGCACGACCTCCTCGGCGACCTCGGCGGCGAAGATCTTGCTGTGCAGGGTGACGGCGCCCGGGTCGGGGGCGTCGCACCGCCCGGCCCGTTCGACCAGTGCGCGCGCGGCCTCGATCCGGGTGCGGACCTCGGCGAGCCGGAAGCGCAGGCCCTGGTGGTCGAGCAGGCCGCGCTTGCGGGCGGCCGCGAAGGCGTGGTCCCAGGCGGCCTCGGCGATGCCGACGGCGACCGCGCCCAGCGTCGCGCCGGACTGGCGGACGCCGGCGATGACGCGGTTGGCGCCGTCGCGCGGGCCCAGCATGGCGTCCGCGGGCACCACGCAGTCCTCCAGCTCGATGAAGCCGGTCGCCGAGGCGCGCATGCCGACCAGGTCGAGGCCGGTGTCCGGGGTGATGCCGGGGGTGTCGGCGGGGATGAGGAAGAAGCTCTGGCCCGAGGAGCCGTAGACCTCGCCGTCGTCCTCCACCCGGGTGGTCTGGGCGAGCACGAGGTAGACGTCGGCGAGGCCGGCGCCGGTGGTGAAGGCCTTGCCGCCGCTGATCGACCAGCTGCCGTCGGGCCGTTCCTCGGCGACGGTGGCGAGGTTGCGCTTGGCGGCGCCCGCCCCGGACTCGCTCCAGGCGGAGGCCGCCAGCCACTCGCCGGAGGCGAGCCTGGGCAGCAGCTCGCGCTGCTGCCCGTCGGTGCCCCACTCGACGATGCGGCTGGAGACGGCCAGGTGCTGGAAGACGATGATGGCGGTGGAGGGGTCGTGGCGGGCGATCTCGGCGACGCGCCGGTTGACCGCCAGCTGCGCGGCCCCGGCGCCCCCGAGGTGGGTGGGCGCCACCAGGCCGGTGACGTCGGAGGCGCGGACGGCCGCCAGCACCTCGGGGAACGGCCGGCCCTCCCGGTCGGCCGCCGTCGCGTGCTCGGCGAGGGTGGCGAGCAGACTCTCGCGGCCGGTCGCCGCGGTGTCGCCCAGCCCGGCGGTGGGCAGTTCAGCGGTGGGCATGGGAGAGCGCCTCCTTCTGGGCGTAGGGCCGAAGCCGTTCGAGGGTGAGCGAGCCGGTGAACTCCACCGACTTCTGGGCGACGCTCACCCAGGCGAGGGTGTCCGCGGGGGTGTTGCCGGTGACCGCGGCGCGCACGGCGGTGGTGCCGCCCGCCGTGCGGACGGTGAGCGGCTCGCCGGGGGCGGCGGCGCTGCCGGCCAGCGTGTACGGGACGGTGCCGGCCATCTTGCTCGCCGCGCCGAGGCAGACCGCGCCGGTCAGCGCGATGGTGGGGTGCCAGCCGGGCACGGAGATCGGGCGGGCGGCGATGGTGCCGTCGCCGTCGGGCAGCAGCGCCGCGATCTTCGGGAAGGCCCCGCCGCGGGGCAGCCCGTAGACGTCGGCGGCGGCGCTGCGGATCTGCTGGAGGACCTCGAACAGGTGCGGGTCGTCGGTGAAGAGCTCGTCGGCGTCGCGCACCCCGAGGTCGGCCGCGTTGACGAAGACGTACGGGTTGCTCACCGACACACAGCTCGCGGTGATGCTGCCGTCCTCGTAGACGAGCGAGGTGGTGGGCCCGCCGCCGTGGGTGAGGGCGTCCAGGCAGACCGCCGGGTGGTGCATGAAGTGGGCGGTGAAGGTGGCGCGGTCGCGCTCGCAGTCGTCGACCTCGCACACCACGTGGTCGCCGTTGTTGAGGACGTTGACCCGCACCCGGTGGCCGGGGGCGAGCCGGTGCACCCAGCCGAGCCGGCTGGCGGCCATCACCGAGGAGAGCACCGAGTGGCCGCAGCTGCCGTGGAAGTCGAAGCGGGGCTCGGGCCCCGGCATGACCTGCACGAAGCGGTAGTCGATGTCGAACAGGGGGTGCGCGGAGGGGGCGATGAGCGCGATCTTGGTGATCTTCTCCAGGCCGTGGCCCAGCTCCGCGAGGTGGCGTACGGCCTCGCGCAGCGCGGGCTCCAGCTCCTCCGGGCGCTCGGGCAGCCCGTCGGCGGGCAGGGCGAGGGTGGGGCTGGGGCTGCCCTTGGCGTAGGCGATCTGGGCCTGCATCACGCCGCCTCCCTCACCGGGAGCGCGCCGGTGCGCGGGGTGCCGAGCTGCTCGCGCCAGATCTGGTGGACCATCAGCGACCAGATGGCCAGCGCGCTGGTGTCGCTGGGGCGCTCGATCTGGCTGCTGATGAGGTTCTGCACGGCGGTGGCGTCGAGCTGTCCCCCGGCGCGCAGCGCGGCGGGCGACAGGGTCTCCCTGGCGTGGTCGAGCAGCGCCTCGCCGGGGCGCAGCATCGCGGTGATGGGCAGGGTGAAGGGCTGCTTGGGCCGGTTGAGGACGGAGTCGGGCAGCAGTCCGCGGGCCGCCTGGTACAGGGCCCGCTTGCCCTCCTGGCCGCGGACCCGGAACTCCTCGGGCAGGCCGAGGGCGAACCGGGTGACGGCGGGCTGGCAGAACGGCAGCCGGACCTCCACCGAGCTGGCCATGGACAGGTGGTCGACGCGGCGCAGGTGGTAGGCGGGCAGCCGTTCGTCGACCTCGAAGGCGGTGATGGCCGCCAGCCGGTCGCCGGTCTCGCCGTACTTCTTGCCGAGGGTGTCGCGCAGGGTGTCGTACGCGCCGCCGTGCTGCGCCAGGTAGGCGCGGTAGTCGTCGGTGTAGAGCGACCGGCGCAGTTCGCCCGGGATCGCGGCGAGGGCTTCGAGGTAGTTGTGGGCCCAGTCGCCCTCGCCGTCGAGGAGGGCCTGTTTGATGCGCCCGTACCCGCCGAAGATCTCGTCGGCGGCGTCGCCGGTGACGGCGACCTTGAAGCCGGCGTCGCGCACGGCCTGGAAGAGGAGGTAGGTGCTGATCGAGATGGGGTCGGCGTTGGGCTGGCCGAGGTGCCAGACCACGTCGTGCAGCAGCTCGGGGAAGCGGGCCGGGTCGGCCTCGACCTGGTGGTACCTGGTGCCGTGGCGCTCGGCGACCTCGCGGGCGAAGTGCCGCTCGTCGAAGGGCCAGTCGCCCTGGTAGGCGATGTTGAAGCTGGTGAGGTCGGACACGGTCTCGGCGAGGAGCGCGGTGACCAGGCTGGAGTCGAGGCCGCCGCTGGTGATCGCGGAGATCGGCACGTCGGCCAGGGCCAGCAGCCGCGTCTGCTCGCGCAGCACCTCCTGGAGCCGGGCTCCCGCGCTCTCCAGGTCGCCGAACCGCTCGTCGGAGGTGGCGTCGGCGCGGCGGACGGTGCGCAGCCCGCCGGCGGCGGTGAAGGAGGCGGTGGTGGCGCGGGGCAGGACCTGCACCGAGTCGACCATCGTCTGTTCGCCGAAGGGGGTCTTGCTGGCGAGGTAGGCGTCGAGGCCGGGCAGCCACGGGTCCCAGCTGATGCCCGGCAGCGAGAGCAGGGCGGGCAGTTCGGAGGAGAAGTGGAACGTGCCGCGCTGCCGGTCCCACCGGTAGTAGAGCGGTTTCATCCCGGCCTGGTCGGTGGCGAGCACCAGGGTGGGCTCGTGGTGCAGGTCGAGGACGGCGACGGCGAACATGCCGTCGAGGTGCTCGGCGAAGCCCTCGCCGTAGTGGTCGTAGAGCGCCGGGAGGATGCTGCCGTCGCAGTGGTCGTGGAAGGTGTAGCCGAACGACCGCAGCCGGGCGCGGAGTTCGTGGTGGTTGTAGATCTCGCCGTTGAAGACGACCTTGATGCGGTCGCCCAGGGTGTAGGGCTGGTCGCCGTGGTCGAGGTCCATGATGGCCAGTCGGTTGTTGCCGAGCGCCCAGTCGTCGCCCGCGGCCAGGTACTGCGCGTCGGGGCCGCCGTGCCGCTGGAGCAGTGCGACCGTGCGCAGGTGGTTCGCGGAGTGCTCTCCGCCGAAGTGTCCGTATATCCGGCACATGGCTGTGGGTTACCTCACTTCACATCAGGGGAGACGCCGGCGGCGTGGTACAGCGCCGGATCGAAGGGGGTGGGCCCGCCGCAGGTGGTGAACGGCTCGGCGTCGGGGCCCGTGTGGGGGTTGCGGGCGCCGTGCGGAATTCCGGGGGGCGCGTACAGGACGTCGCCGGGGAGCACGTCGTTCCACTGGTCGTGCATGTAGAGCTGTCCGGCGCCTTCGACGGCGATGAACGCCTCTTCGCTCTCGGGGTGGATGTGCACGTTGAAGGTCTGGCCGGGCTGCTGGACACCGCAGTGCAGGCACAGCCGCGCGGAGCCGCTGCCGGGCCAGAACACGAAGTTCATGACCGCGCCCTCGCCCTCGGTGGGGGCCTCGCCGATGCCGGAGAAGCCGCGCAGCTGGGAATCGCTGTCGGTGAGGGCGCCGGCGGTCTTGGGGGACGCGCCCTCGGGCTCGCCGCCGGCGAGCTTGCTGCGCCAGACGTAGGCGGTCAGGCCCTCGGCTCCGGCGGTGAGTTCGAGCGTGCGGCCGGTGGGCGAGTAGAGCGCGGAGGTGCGGCGCAGCCCGGTGCGCGCGCTGCCGACGTCGCCGTGGCCGGATCCGGCGAACACGACGACGACGTTCTCCTCCTCGAAGGACCAGCCCTGCCGCCAGACGGCGTTCGGGGCGACCTCGACGACGTTGAGCCTGACCTTCCGTGCGCCGATCGCCGGCCCCACGGGCTCCGCGACCCGGCCCCAGTCGAACGCCGAGAATGCGAATTCCTCGCGACGGATTATCGCGCCCTTGACAGTTTCGGCACTCACGCCGAGCCTCCTTGTAATCGACCGGACTCGAACTTCCCTTTACTCGGGCTGGCCCTGGAGAATCTAGGTGGAGGGACGGTGGAACGCCAAGGAAAATCGCGTGCGGCCAAGATTTCTCCCCGCACGCGAAGGGCCGACCGCCCCCTCGGCCGAAATGTCTCCCGGCGCAATGCGCGGTTCACCCGCGGACACGCGAAAAGGGCCGCCCCCCGCAATGCGGGGGGCGGCCCTGCCTGCTGACGCCGGCGACTAATCGGGGATAACCGAGAGGGCGGTGTCGACGATGGCCGCGAGTTGCTTCTCGTCCGGCATCGAAATACTCATGACGCGCAACGCCTGAACCATGGCCGTGAGGAATCCGGCGAGGGAATCGACATCGGCTTCGGCGGAGATCTCGCCGGCCGCCCTGGCGGCGTGGAGGGCGGCGGCGAAGGCGCCCTTGAGCGCCTCGATCGCGTCGCGGGCGATCCGGGCGGCGCCCGGGTCGTGCGGGACGCGTTCGACCACGGCGCTCACCAGCAGGCAGCCGGGCCGCTCGGGGGCGCCGAGCGACTGGGCGATCCGGTCGAGCAGCAGATCCCGGACGGCCTGCCGGAACGGGACGCTGCGCAGCAGTTGGGCCTGGAGGTCGTGCGTCGTGAGCTTCACGTAGTGCCGCAGGGCCCGCTCGTACAGCTGCTGCTTGCTGCCGAACGCGGCGTAGAGCGAGCCCTTGCCCAGGCCGGTGACGGCGCACAGGCCCTGGACGGAGGTGGCCTCGTAGCCCTGGCGCCAGAACAGCTCCATGGCAGCGCTCAGCGCCTCGTCCGTGTCAAAGCCTCGGGGTCGAGCCATGCCGTGGAGCGTAGGTGGTTGTGGACCGATCGGTCAACCAAGTCCCTTGGCAGAGCGGGCATTCAGGACCGGAGCGGCTGGTTCGCGCCAATTTTCTGTACCGACCGGTCCACCTCGGTGACGTCTTGACAGCGGGCGACGACGCTGCGATAGCGTACATTCCCACATCGAACAGTTCGTCATTGAACGCTGACTGTCCGCCGGCCCACCCCTCACCACACCCACGAGGAGCCCCACCATGTCCGACGTCGTCCGCCGCGCCTCCGTCAGCAGCGAGCTGGCCCAGAAGATCATCCAGGCCGCCGCCACCGCCGCGCTCGCCGGCGACAAGCGCTTCGGCATCTCCGTCGTGGACGAGAGCGGCCACCTGAAGGCCTTCCTCCGCCAGGACGGCGCCAAGCTCATCACCCTCCAGGTCTCGCAGGACAAGGCCTACACCGCCGTCGCCTCCCAGCTCTCCACCGAGCAGTGGTCGGAGAACCTCAGGAAGGACGAGGTCATCGGCAACGGCGCGCCCACCGGCATCGCCCGCCTGGTCGCCCTCGGCGGCGGGCTGCCGATCGTGGTCGACGGCGAGGTCGTCGGCGCGATCGGCGTCTCCGGCGGCCACTGGACCGACGACGTCAAGATCGCCGAGGCGGGCCTCGCCGTCCTGGGCTGACCACCCCGTCCGCCCCGCCCACCGGCCTCTCCCCGCACCCCCGTCGGGGAGAGGCCCCCCGCCCCGCCTCCGGTCGGACCCACTTCCCGCCCTCGCGCCCTTCCTCCGGGAGAAGTCGCCATGCCCATCGCCCTGTTCATCCTGGGCCTCACCATCTTCGGCCTCGGCACCACCGAGTTCATGATCGCCGGCCTGCTCCCCGAGCTGGCCGAATCCTTCGATGTGACGGTCCCCCAGGCGGGCCACCTCATCTCGCTCTTCGCCATCGGCGTGACCGTCGGCGCCCCGCTGATCACCATGCTGGCCTCGCGCGTCCCCCGCAAGGCCACCCTGGTCACCCTGCTGGTGGTCTTCCTGGCCGGCGAGCTGGTCGCCGCGACCGCGCAGAGCTACGGCGTGCTGATGGCCGCCCGCCTCATCACCGCCGTCGCCCACGGGGCGTTCTTCGGCATCGGCGCCGTCGTCGCCGCCTCGCTGGTGGAGCCGGCCAAGCGCGCCCGCGCCATCGCCATCATGTTCGGCGGCCTGACCATCGCCACCATCGCCGGCGCCCCGCTCGGCGCGTTCCTCGGCCAGCACTTCGGCTGGCGCGCCCCCTTCTGGGCGGTCTTCGCCATCGGCGCCGTCGGCCTCCTCGGCGTCATCACCCTCATCCCGCACCAGCCGCGCGAGGAGGGTGCGAACCTGCGCGCCGAACTCGCCGCCTTCCGCCGCGTCAACGTGTGGCTGGCCCTGGCCACCACCCTGCTCAGCCAGGCCGCGCTGTTCGCCGCGTACACCTACGTCACCCCGCTGCTCACCGACATCACCGGCTTCGGCGAGGGCGCCGTGCCGCTCCTGCTGACCCTCTTCGGCGTCGGCACGTTCTGCGGCAGCTGGCTCGGCGGCAAGTTCGCCGACCGCAACCTGATGCGCACCCTGTGGACCGGCATGATCCTGCTCGGCGGGATGCTGCTGCTCTTCCAGGTCTCCGCACACAACAAGATCGCCATGGTCGTCACCCTCGCGGCCTTCGGCATCGCCAGCTTCCTGATCAACCCCGGCCTCCAGACCCGGGTGATGAACGAAGCCGGCGAGGCCCCCTCGCTGGCCAGCGCCGGCAACATCTCGGCCTTCAACATCGGCAACGCGGTGGGCCCGTGGGCCGCCGGCCTGGCCATCACCGGCGGGCACGGCTACCTCGCCCCCGCCTGGGTCGGCGTGGCCTTCGCGGCCGCCGCCCTGGTCGCCGCACTGGCCTCCACCGCGCGCGACGCCTCCGCCCGCCGCACCGCCGGCGCGGCCGGGCCGGCCTCGGCGCCCGCCCCGGCCGAGGCGGCCGTCGCCGCCGCGCCCGCGGGCCGGCAGTGATCCCGTCCCGCCCCTGAGACCGCCCCGGCCGACGTCCCAGGACCGCCCCAGCCCGAACCATCGGAAGGAACTCCCGTGCCCGTCGTCAACATCGCCCTCTGGAAGGGCAACACCACCGACCAGCGCCGCGAGCTCGTCGCCGAGCTCACCGACTCCGTCGCCCGCATCGCCGACTGCCCCAAGGAGGCCGTCACCGTCATCCTCACCGAGGTCGAGAAGGACCACTGGGGCAAGGGCGGCGTGCTCGCGAGCGAACTCTAGAGCCGCATCCGCGGCGAGGTGACGCGCCGTCCGGGAGCCCGAGGGCAGGCCCCGGGGCGGCGCGGCTGCCGCCGGGGCGTCCCGGCGGCGGAAACGAGCGACCGACGACAACGACGGCATCGACGACGAGGAACAGCGCCCGTGGCGCCCCCCGAGACGGCCCCCGGCCGACCAAGGAGAAGAACGATGGAGCAAGCCAGCGGCGGCGCGGCAGCGCCGACGGTGCGACCGGGCGACCCCCGCTACCCCGTGCTCACCAGCGGCATCAACCAGCGCTGGCGGGCCACCCCCGGCCGGATCCGGCTGCCCCGCACCACCGCCGAGACCGTCGCGGCGGTCCAGGACGCGGTGGACGCGGACGCCCGCCTGTCGGTGCGCAGCGGCGGGCACTGCTTCGAGGACTTCGTCTTCCACCCCGACGTCGAGGCGCTGCTCGACATGTCCGCGATGAACGCCGTCGGGTACGACGAGGAGCACCGCGCCTTCTCGGTCGGCCCCGGGGCCCGGCTGCTCGACGTCTACGAGGCCCTCTTCCTGGGCTGGGGCGTGACCGTGCCGGGCGGGGTGTGCGCCACCGTCGGCGCCGGCGGGCACGTGGCGGGCGGCGGCTACGGCCTGCTGTCCCGCTCGCTCGGCCTGGTCGTCGACCACCTCCACGGCGTCGAGGTCGTCGTCGTGGACGCCGCCGGCCGGGCCCGCGCGGTCGTGGCGACCCGCGAGGACTCCGGGGCGCTCGGCGACCTGTGGTGGGCGCACACCGGCGGGGGCGGCGGCAGCCTCGGCATCGTGACCCGCTACCTCTTCCGCAGCCGTACGGCCCGGGGCCGGGCGCCCTCCGACGCGCTGCCGCAGCCGCCCGCCGAGGTGCTGGTGAGCGCGGTCGCCCTGCCCTGGGACCGGCTGACCCCGCGGGGCTTCGCCGGGCTGCTCGGCGCGTACGGCGCCTGGCACCAGGAGCACGCCGCCCCCGGCTCCCCCGAGACCGCCCTGGGCAGCCTGCTGATGCTCAACCACCACGCCAACGGCTCGGTCGGCCTGCTCACCCAGGTCGACGCCACCGCGCCCGGCGCGGAGAAGCTCCTCACCGGCTACCTCGACCGGCTCGCCGACGCCGCGGGCGTCCGGCCGCAGCCCGTCCACGGCCCGGTCGGCGAGTTCGGCCCGATGCCCGAACTGCTGCGCCCCAAGCGACTGCCGTGGCTCACCGCCGCCCGCTACATCGGCACCAACACCCCGGTCCTCAACGACCCGACGCTGCGCGGCAAGCACAAGTCGGCGTACGCGCGCACCGCCCTGACCGAGGAGCAGCTGCACACCGTGCACGCCCACCTCACCCGCGTCTCCCCCGGCACGCGCCCCAACCCGCAGTTCATGCTGGTGGCGATGTCCTACGGCGGCGAGATCGCCGCCACCGCGCCCGGCGCCACGGCGGTCGCCCAGCGCGACTCCGCGTACAAGCTGCTCTACCAGGCGTTCTGGACCGACCCCGAGGACGACGCGGCCAACGTGGCCCGGGTGCGGGAGCTGTACCGCGACGTGTACGCGCGGACCGGCGGGGTGCCCGTGCCGGGGCCGCGCTCGGACGGCGCGTACGTCAACTACCCGGACGCGGACCTGGGCGACCCCGGACACAACACCTCGGGCGTCCCGTGGTCCGCCCTCTACTTCAAGGACAACTACCCGCGGCTCCAGGCGGCCAAGGCGCAGTGGGACCCGGGCGACCGGTTCCGGCACGCCCAGTCGATCGGACTGCCGTCATGACCGGGCGCACCTCCGTGCTGATCGCGGGCGGCGGGCCGGTCGGGATGCTGCTCGCCGCCGAACTCGGCCTCTGGGGCGTCGAAGCCGTCGTCGTCGAACCCCACCCGCACACCCAGGACACCCCCCGCGCGGGCACCCTGCACGCGCGCAGCGTCCAGTCGCTGCTGCGCCGCGGCCACCTGCGGCTGCGCGGCCGGGGCAGCCTGGAGGAGGAGCGGGAGACGTCGTTCCACTTCGGCGGCGCGCCGATCCTGCGGATCGCCACCCCGACCGCCGAGGGCCCGCCGATCCACGGGCAGTCGCAGGCCGCCCTGGAACAGGCCTTCGAGACGCGCGCCCTGGAGCTGGGCGCCGTGGTCCGGCGCGGCCACCGCTTCAGCGCCCTGCGGCAGGACCGTGGCGGGGTGACGGCGACCGTCGAGGGCCCCGACGGCCCGTACGAGCTGACCGCCGACTACCTGGTGGGCTGCGACGGTGCGCGCAGCGACGTGCGGCGCGCGGCCGGCTTCGCCTGCACGACCCACGAGGCGACCTTCGCCGCGATCGTGGGCCTGGTGCGGCTGCGCGACCCGTACGCCGTGCCGCCCGGCTGGACGCACACCGCCGAGGGCTGGCTGCTCGCCAACGTGAACCCGGCGGGCCACAGCCGCGTCATCACCCACGACTTCCGGCTGCCGCTGCCCGCACGCGGCTCCCGCGCCACGCTGGAGGAGCTCCAGGGCACCCTCTCGCGCATCCTCGGCCGGCCGGTCGCCCTCGGCGACCCGGCGTACCTGGACCGCTTCAGCGACTTCACCCGCGTCGCCGACCGCTACCGCGCCGGCCGGGTGCTGCTGGCGGGCGACGCCGCGCACGTGCACGCCCCGCTGGGCGGCCAGGGGCTCAACACCGGTCTCCAGGACGCCTTCAACCTCGGCTGGAAGCTGGCCCTGGTCGCCCGCGGGGACGCGGACGGGCGCCTGCTGGACAGCTACGACACCGAGCGCAGGCCCGTCGCCGAGGCCGTCGTCGCCAACACCCGGGTGCAGGCGGCCGTGATGCGGCCCGGGCCCGAGAACGACCACCTGCGCGAGTTCACCGCCCGGATGTTCCGGCACCCGGACGTCAACCGCGAGGCCGCCGACGTCATCAGCGGCCAGGGCATCGCGTACGGGCCCGGGGGCGCGGCGGACCCCGCGGTGGGGCGGTTCCTGCCGAACCTGGCGCTGCGCACGCCCCACGGCCCGCGGACGGTGGCCGAACTGCTCACGCCGGGACGGCCGCTGGTGCTGCTGCGGCCCGAGGTCGCCGACGCGCTGGAGCCGGTGGCGGCCGGCTGGGGCGAGCGGGTGTCGACGCTGCGCGTCGATCCCGAACCGGACTCGGCCGAGCTGCGCCTGGGCACGGGCGCGCCGGTGCCGTGGAGCGCCCTGGTGTGCCGCCCGGACGGCTACCTCGTCTGGCGAGCGGACCGGGCTGCCGGGGATGCCGGAGCGGCTGGGGCTTCCACGGCCGACGGCGCGGGGCTGCGGGAGGCGCTGGAGGGCTGGTTCGGGCCACTGCACGACCGCGTCGAGGTCTGAACGGCGAGCGTCTGAACAGCGAGTCCCTGGACGGGAGTTCGCCCGTTGCGGCACCGGGGGTGCCGCAACGGGCGGCGGCTCAGTCCTTGCGCCCCGTCCTGGCCTGGGACGCCAGGATGCCCCGCTCCAGACCGCTGAGCAGCTCGTCCAGGACACGCAGCCCCTGACGCGGGACGTGCTGGAGGGCCGCGCGCTGGATCCGTGCGGTCTCGGCCGCGAGGCGGTCGGCGATCGTCCGGCCCGCCTCGGTGAGCTGGACGCGCAGGGCCCTGCGGTCCTGCGGCTCCTGACAGCGCAGCACGAGCCCGGCCTGCTCCAGGCGGTCGATGCGCGCGGTGATGCCACCCGAGGTGAGCTTCACCCCGCGGGCCAGTCTGCTGGCCGACATGCCCTCCTCCCTGCCGCACTCGCGCAGCAGGACGAGCACCTCCACGTCGCGGCTGCGCAGCCCGTAGTCCGCGCAGAGGGTGATCAACACGTTCTGGTGGGCCTGCACGATGGACGTCAGCCGGCCGAAGACGCCGCCGGGCGTGACGGACTGGACGGCCGGGGAAGCGGAGGCGGGGAGCACCCGATGCAGGCCTGAGTGGTCTACCGGTGGTGCGTTCATGAGTGTTTCCGTCAGTCCTCTCTTGAATGGTCTACCGGTGTCGGGGGGAACGGGCTGCGGGCAGCCCGGCCGGCACGGTACGGACCGTGCCGGCCGTGTCCTCGTTGCGTACGGACTCACTGTGGAACCGCTGACGGGGCGCGCCGGGGCCGAGGTGGACCCGGTGCGCCCGGCGGCGCGGGTGCGCCGGAACTCCGCGAGGGCGCCGCCGCGGTGTTCCGGCGTCACCCGCACGCGCGGGTCAGTCGGCGAAGGCGCCGACGAGGTCGGCGGTGAAGCGGACCTGGCCGTCCTGCACGGCCGTGATCCGCCTCCCCCCGGCCGCCTGACCGGCCCGCCGCGGTCCGGACCCGAGCGGGGCGGTGGCGATGGTGCAGGGGGCGTCGAGCTCGACGAACCGGTGGAAGGTGCAGTCGAGGCTTCTGACGGTGCCGCCGGCCGCCTGGTGACATGCCTCCAGCAGCAGCACGCCGGGCACGTGGTCGACGGGGTGGTCGAAGTAGATCGGGTGGCCCGGGTCGACCCGCAGCCGCCGGCCGCCGTCGGCGCCGGGAGCGCCGAGCACGACGTCCCCCGCCCGGCGACGGCCGGTACCGGCGCACGGCGCGGGACCGGGAACGGGTACGGCCTGCGCCATCGCGGCCTCGGCATCGGCGTGCGCACCGCGCACCCGCTGGTACACGGCCCTGGACTGGACGGCGAACCGCGCCTCGGCCGTGGCGACCCGCACGGCGCCCCAGCTGATGTCCACGCGCAGGGACAGGGTCGCCGGACGCCTGCCGCGGTACGACAGGTCGAAACAGCGGACCCCCAGCTCCAGTTCGGGGCCGCGGTCGATGCCGGCGTACGCGGCGTCGTCGACCTCGTAGCGGAGGTGGTCCCAGATCAGCTGGTGTCCCGGCGGCACCTCGTAGGCGGCGTGACACAGCAGCGGGAAGGTCTGCCGGACGGTCTCGCAGAGCAGGAGCGGGTCGAAGTCGGACCCGACCCGGTAGAGCGGGTGCTCCTGCGGACGCCGGGCCCGGATCCGGAAGGCGTCGGGCCCCGTCCGCTGCCAACGGGTGAGGTACACCTCGTCGGAGCGCAACTTGTGCACCTGCCAGGGTTCGACGGGGACGGCTGTACAGACGGCGCCGGCGAGGACGGCAGCCGTGGTGCGGAGATGGCCGGCGTCCATGGGGCGGTAGCGGTCGAGTTCCTCGCATACAGACAAGAGGGTCCCCCTACGAAAGGCCCGGGGGCGTTCGACCCCGAGGCGCGATAGTTCATGTGTAACATAGAGAGCGTTCGGTATGTAGAGGGTTTCTCGTAGAGACCATGACAGGCAGATGAGCACGCGCATGCGCAGAGGGCACAAGCACGAGCAGGCCTTGAAGACACGGGCGGCACTGGTCCGCGCCGCGGCCGAGGTCTTCGACCAGGTCGGCTACCACGGCGCGGGAATCAACCGGATCCTGACCACGGCGGGCCTGACCTCCGGAGCGATGTACTTCCACTTCAAGTCCAAGGAGGATCTGGCCCGGGCCGTCATGCTGGAGCAGGCCAGCGACCTGCGGCTCCCCGAGGAACCCCGCGGCCTGCAACAGCTCGTGGACGTCACGCTGACCCTCGCCGCGGAGTTGCAGAGCAACACGCTGCTGCGGGCCGGGGTCCGCCTGGCGGTCGACCAGAGCGGTCTCGCCCAGAGCGACGACTCGGCGTACGACTGGTGGGCGGAGCGCTTCCACCGCGAACTCGTGGTGGCCCGCGAACGGGGCGAGCTGCGCGAGGAGGCCGACGAGCGGGAGTTCGCGGAGGTGCTGGTGGTCGCGTTCACCGGCACGCAGCTGAAGTCGCAGATCTCGGCGGGCTGGTCCGACCTGCCCGAACGCATCGTCTCCCTGTGGCGCTACCTGCTGCCCGGAGTCGCCTCCGCCGACGCGCTGGCCTCCGTCCGCGTCGACCCGAAGCGGAGCCTGGATCCGGTGTGACGCCCCGCCCGGTGCCACCGGCTCACCGGCCGGCCTCCGGCACCACGGCAGTACCACGACGGCGCTGCCGGCCTCGGGACGGTCGGCAGCGCCGTGAGAGGCGCCGTCAGCCCCGCCGGGCGGCGGGGAAGGCCAGCAGGGCACCGAGCACCAGCAGGGTCGCGTACCCGGCGGTCTCGTGGGCCGACGGCACCAGGAACCGGACGAATCCGAACAGCCGGAAGCCGCCGGTCCAGCCGGACAGCAGACCGGAGGCGCCGCCCGCGATCAACACGAAACCGAGGTAGCCGAGCAGGGTCTTCATGCCCCCGAGCCTAGGAAGCGGCCCCCGGTCGGGCATCCGACTTTCGGCGCGGGCCGGCGCCACCAAAGTCGTCCGCCGGCGGCCCGCCCCTTCGCGGACCCGCCCGCCGCGAGCGCGTCCGCCGTGAACTCCCGCCCCGCGCCGAGGCTCCGGACGGAGCAGCACGCCCGGCGGCCCGGCGACGGCCCGGGTACGTTCGCGGTGTGCTCCCCACGCGCATCCAGCAGAAGCCGTCTTCCGTCACCGCCGCCGCGGCCGGCGCCGCCGCCTGCGCCCTCGCGCTCGCCGTCGCCGCCCCGGCCGCCGTCGCCCAGGCCGCCGTCACCCAGGATTCCGTCCCCGCCGTGGGCGGGGAGCGGCTCGGCCGCCCGGCCGTCCAGGTCGCGCCGCTGGCCGGGGCGCCCGCACTGCCCGCCGAGCTGACCGGGCGATCCTGGCTGGTCGCCGACGCGGCCACCGGCGAGGTGCTCGCCGCCCGCGACGCCCACCTGCCGCTGCCCCCGGCCAGCACGCTCAAGATGCTGTTCGCGGACACCGTGCTGCCCAAGTTCGACCGCTCGGCGGAGCACCGGGTCACCACCACCGAACTCGCCGAACTCGGCACCGGCAGCAGCCTGGTCGGCGTCAAGGAGAACCTGCCGTACCGGGTCGAGGACCTCTGGCGGGGCGTCTTCCTCAGCTCCGGCAACGACGCCGTCCACGTCCTCGCCCACATGAACGGCGGCATCCAGCGGACCGTCGGCGAGATGCAGGACCGCGCCCGGGCGCTCCAGGCCCGCGACACCAAGGTCGTCTCCCCCGACGGCTACGACATGGACGGCCAGGTCTCCTCCGCCTACGACCTCACGCTGTTCGCCCGGGCCGGGCTGCGCAACGCGGACTTCCGCTCCTACTGCGCCACCCGCACCGCGCGCTTCCCCGGCGGGCTCGACAAACTCACCGGCCAGCGCACCAGCTTCGACATCGCCAACACCGACCGGCTGCTCGGCAAGTACCCGGGCCTGATCGGCGTCAAGAACGGCTACACCACCAACGCGGGCGCCACCTTCACCGGGGCCGCCGAACGCGACGGCCGCACCCTGCTGGTGACGGTGATGCACCCGGAGGCCCAGGGCAAGGTCTACGACGAGGCGGCCAGCCTGCTGGACTGGGGCTTCGCGGCGGCCGGGAAGGTCCAGCCGGTCGGCAGGCTGGTCGACGAGGCCGTCCCGCCCTCCCCCGCGGCGACGCCCGGGGCACCGGCGCAGGCGGAGGCCGACGAGCAACTGCCGCCCTGGTCCCGCCCGCCGGTGACCGGCGGCTCCGGCTCCGGCCTCGCCCCCGCCGTCTGGTCCGCCGCCGTCCTCGGCACCGCCCTCGCCGCCTGGGTCACCGCCCGCACGGCCGCCCGCCGCCGCACCGCACCCGCCAGGACCGCCCCCGCCCCGGCGTACCACGGGGGCGGCGCGACCGCCCTCGGCGGCGCCAGTGGCATCGGCGGCGGCCGGCGCCGCCTCACCCGCCGCGCCCGCGCCCTGCTCCGCGGCGCCCGTACCGTCCGGCACCGCGGGCCCCGGCCGCCGCGCTGACCGGCCGGCCGGACCGGGCACCGCGCGCCCTCTAGACTTCCGGCCATGACCACGCCCGACCCCTCCCCCGCCGCGGACCGGCTCGCCCGGATCGTGCGGCTCTCCGCCGGGAGCTACCTGCTCGTCACCACGTACAAGAAGGACGGCACCGCCGTGCCGACCCCGGTGTGGGTGGTGCGCGACGGGGAGGCGCTCGGCGTCTGGACCGTCGCGGACTCCTGGAAGGTCAGGCGGATCCGCAACCGCGCCGACGTGCTGGCCGGGCCCTGCGACGTCAAGGGCCGCCCCACCGGCGAGCAGTACCCCGCCACCGCCGAGATCCTCGGCCCCGAGCGCACCGCCGCCTACCGGACCCTGCTGCGCCAGAAGTACGGCCTGCTCGGCGTGCTCACCCTGCTCGGCAGCCGGCTGCGCCGGGGCGAGCGCGGCACCGTCGGCATCCGGATCACCCTGGCGGACTGACTACGGGTGCGGGTTCGCCAGCACACTGGGCAGCCCGACGAACTCCGACTCCGGCCCGAACCGCTCCTCCAGCCCGTCCGCCAGAGCGTTCAGCGCGGCCGCGCCGTCGCCCTGGAAGGAGGATCCGTGCATGACCGCCAGGGTGCGCGGACGCAGCTCGGCGAGTGAGCGCAGCGAGGCCGCGGCCGCCGTCAGGCAGGAGGTCTGGCGGAAGAGCCGCTCGGATTCCAGGGCCGGTTCGACCAGGTCGGCCTGTCCGCGGCGGGCGCCTGACATGCCGGGGGTGTCCCCGTTTCGGCGCAGCCGCGCGCCCGGTGGTCCGGCTGGGGAGCGCCCCCGCAGGACCTGCCGCCGGGCGTGGCAGGCTGGCGGCCATGGAACAGAACGAGGCCGCGCCGCCGCCCCTGCTGGTGGTGGACGGCGCGAACGTGGTCGGCTCCGTGCCGGACGGCTGGTGGCGGGACCGGCGGGGCGCCGCCGAGCGGCTGCGGGACGCCCTGGTCCCGCTCACCGCCCGGGGCCTGCCCGAGCTGCCGGGGCCGCTGGAGGTGGCCCTGGTGGTCGAGGGCGTCGCCCGGGGCGTCGCCGGGGTGCCCGGGGTTCGGGTGGTCGAGGCGAGCGGCAGCGGGGACGACCGGATCGTGGAGCTGGTCCGCGCCGCCCGTACCGAGCACCCGGAGCGGGCCTGCGTGGTCGCCACCGCCGACCGCGAACTGCGCTCCAGGGTCGGCGTGTTGGGAGCCACCGTGACCGGGCCGCGCAGTGTGCGGCCCTGATCCGTGATCAGGCCAGGGCGGCGCCGGCGACGTGATCGCCGCTCTCCAGCAGCGGGATCAGTGCGAAGGACGCGTCGCTGAGGCCTCCGAAGGTGTGGCGGTGCGGGCCGGGAGCGGTGTGGCCGGTGGCGTAGCCGGCCAGGTTCCAGGTGTAGACCGGGACGGCCGCGGGGACGGGGGCGAACGGGTCACCACCCGACCGTCCGGCCTGCTCGTCGGTCACCACGACCACCCGGTCGTGCTCCCGGTAGCGCTTGAGCACGGCGGCGGCGGTGCGGGTGCCGCCCAGTGCGCGGAAGTGCCCCAGGGTCTCCAGCACCGACGGGCCGGGGACGACCGGCCAGCTGCCGCTGCCGAACTGGACCAGGTCCGCCCGCTCGGCCCGCATGGCCAGCGCGGTGCCGAAGACGGCGGCCGTGTCCGCCCGGTTGAGCCGGGTGCGGGCCGACGGCAGGTCGAACATCGAGTCCGAGCGGTCGACCAGCACCAGGGTGCGGCCGGGCAGTGCGGGCACCCTCGCCAGCGAGTGGCCGAGGGCGGTCTCCAGCGCCTCGGCCCAGCGGGGCGACGGCGCGGCCCGGTGGGCGGCCAGGAAGCGGAACGGGAACTGCCGGGAGCGCCGCACCTCCCCCGGGTCGGCGATCCGGCGGGCCACCTCCGCAGCCACCTCGTCACGGACCCCGGCCTGGTCGAAGGTGCGCAGGTTGCGCACCAACGCCATCGGGCCCATCGAGGGGATGACGGCCTCCCAGACGGCGGCGTCCAGCGGGCCCTGCAGCCAGCCGGCCAGGGCCTCCCAGGTCATCCCGGCCTCGGCCAGGCGCCGGGCGCCGCCGGGCCCGGTGACCAGCGCGCGGCGGTCGGCCGGCGGGACGCCGAGCAGCGCGTGGTGGGCGCTCAGCAGGTGCTCACCGGCGGGCGGCAGGGCGCGGTCCGGGTGGTGGCGGCGGTCCAGGGCGTACCGGAACAGCGGGCCCTGCCAGGGCTTGGCCGGGTCGGGCGCGGGGTGGGTGAGCTCCAGGACGTCGCCGAAGCGGACGGCGTGCGACGGGGTGTCGTACTTCAGCAGGGCGCGGCCGGTGTAGAGCCGGCGGACGGCGTCGCCGATGCCCCGGCGCAGCGGCTGGGGCAGCCGGCGCCCGTACCTGGTGATCCAGTGGGACAGCAACTCGCCCGGCTCATCCGGGCGTTGGAGCACCGCGTCGACGGCCTGCCGGGAGTACCCGGCGGCACCGGCGGCGGCCCTGGCGTGGACGAACTCGACGGCCCCGGCCAGCGCCGCGGTACGGATGTGGGCCTCGGTGCGCATCCGGCGCAGCAGACCGAGCGTCCCCCCGGGGTCGCTCACCGCGTGCTCGCGGATCAGCCGCAGGTAGCGCTCGTCGCGGTCGGCGGCCGACTCGTAGAAGCTCGCCTGGCCGGACAGGTGGGAGACCGCGAGCAGGAACAGCTCCGACTTCGGTTCCCTGACGTAGCCGGTGCCGCCCTGGTGGTTGGCGACGCCCCGGCGGCGGACGACCGGCGGCGGTGGCGAGCGCAGGTGCCGGATCTCGGGGACCGGCCACAGGCTGTCGGTGGCGAGCGGGAAGGACCGCCCGCGCCTGGTGAGTCCCGGTAGTTCTCGCTGGATCTCGGCCCTGGTGTCGGCCTTGGTCCGTTGGCGGTTGAACCGGGTCATGCAGAGGTCCCCCTGGTGGGCGGTCGGACTGGGCCGGGACAGGACGGGCTGAGAGGGGCGGGGCGCGGGTGGGGGCGCGCGGGCCGGAGCGGGCGCCTCCCGGGATCAGAAGTGGCACCGGTGGCACTTGTTTTCGTCAGGAAGTAACCGGGGCCGGGCGCATCGGGAGGCGCCGTCCCGGACGCTACCGGTCGGGCCGCGGTCCGTCATCCGATTATTCGCGCGGGATTCCGGAGCGGGATTCCGGAGCGGGACTTCGGTGCGGGACTTCGGTGCGGGACTTCGGTGCGGGACTTCGGAACGTACGGGAACCGATCGCGGTGCCCGTCCGACTGCTGGAGGGTGAGTGCGAAGTCGCCGGGTGTCCGGCCGTTGAGTGTGCTGGCGGGATTCCTCCTGTTGCTGGTGGTGGTGTTCGTGGTGGCCTACGGGGTGGGCCGGCAGGTGGGGCCGGTGTCGCCGGGCCTGCGGCCGGGGAACGGCGGCGGCGCGTCGCCGGGGATGGGTGGGCACGACATGGGCGGGATGCGATGAGTGCGGTCACCGAGCCCGTGGTCGCCACCGATCTGGCGGTCGGCGGGATGACCTGCGCCGCCTGCGTGGGCCGGGTGGAGAAGCGGCTGGCCCGGATCGAGGGGGTGAGCGCCGGGGTGAACCTGGCGACCGGACGGGCCCGGGTGCTGCACCCGGCGGGAGTGCCGGTCGCGGAGCTGGTGGCCGCGGTCGAGCGGGCCGGCTACACCGCCGAGCCGCTGCCCGCGGGCGCGCCGGTCGGTGTGGCCGCGGAGGAGCCGGACGAGCGGTGGCGGCTGCTGGTGACGGCCCTGTTGGCCGTCCCGGTGCTGGTGCTGTCGATGGTGCCGTCGGCGCAGTTCACCGCCTGGCAGTGGGTCTGCTTCGCGCTGGCCGTCCCGGTGGTGACCTGGGGGTCGGCCGGCTTCCACCGCAGGGCCTGGCAGGGGCTGCGGCACGCGGCGGCGACCATGGACACCCTGGTCAGCCTGGGCGTGGTGGCCTCCTTCGGCTGGTCGGCGTACGCGCTCTTCCTCGGCGGGGCCGGCGATCCGGACATGCGGATGCCGTTCTCACTGACGGCCGACGGCGGTGGCGCCGCGCACGTGTACCTGGAGGCGGCGGTCGGCGTGCCGCTGTTCGTCCTGGCCGGGCGGCTGCTGGAGGGCCGGGTGCGCCGGCGCAGCGGTTCCGCGCTGCGGGCGCTGGCGGAGCTGGGCGCCAAACAGGTGTGCCTGCGGACGGCGGACGGCCGGGAGCACCTGGCACCGATCGAACTGCTGCTGCCCGGGCAGGAGTTCGTGGTGCGGCCGGGCGAGCGGGTGGCCACCGACGGGGTGGTCGTCGAGGGCGGCTCGGCGCTCGACCTGAGCCTGCTGACCGGGGAGAGCATGCCGGTCGAGGTGGGCCCCGGGGACCGGGTGGCGGGCGCGACGGTGAACGTCGGCGGTGCGCTGGTGGTCCGGGCCACCGCGGTCGGCGCGGACACCCAGCTGGCCAGGATCACCGCGCTGGTGGCGGAGGCCCAGGCCGGCAAGGCGCGGGCGCAGCGGCTGGCGGACGCGGTGGCCGGGGTGTTCGTGCCCTGCGTGCTGGCGGTGGCGGCGAGCGTGCTGGGCTTCTGGCTGGGCGCGGGCGCGGCCCCGCAGGCGGCGGTGACGGCGGCGGTCGCGGTGCTGGTGGTCGCCTGCCCGTGCGCGCTCGGGCTGGCGACGCCGACGGCGCTGCTGGCGGCCACCGGGCGGGGCGCGGAGCTGGGCGTGCTGGTGCGCGGCCCCGAGGTGCTGGAGAGCCTGCGCCGGGTGGACACCGTGGTGATGGACAAGACCGGGACGCTGACCACCGGCCGGATGGAGCTGGCGGTCGTCACCACGGCCGAGGGCGTGGCCGAGGACGAGGCGCTGCGGTTCGCCGGCGCGGTGGAGCACCGCTCCGAGCACCCGATCGGCCGGGCCGTCGCGGAGGCGGCGCGCGAGCGCTGCGGGCCGCTGCCCGCCGTGGACGGCTTCCGGGCCGCCACCGGGCTCGGGGTGTCCGGAACGGTCGGGGGCCGGGCCGTCCGGGTGGTACGCCCCGACGACACCGTCCTGCCGCCGGCCCTCGCCGAGGCCGTCGACCGGGCCGGGCAGGCGGGCCGCACGGCCGTCGTGGTCGAGCTGGACGGGCGGCCGACAGCCGTCCTCGCGGTCGGCGACACGCTGCGCTCCGGCAGCTGGCGAGCACTCCACCAGCTGCGCGGACTGGGCCTGGAGACCGTGCTGCTGACCGGGGACGGCCCCGGCGCGGCCCGGGCGGTGGCCGCCGAGCTGGGTATCGAACGGGTGCACGCCTCGGCCTCGCCCGAGCTCAAGGCCGCGGTGGTGGCGGACCTGCGGGCCGCCGGGCGGACGGTGGCGGTGGTCGGCGACGGCGTCAACGACGCGGTGGCGCTGGCCTCGGCGGACCTCGGGGTGGCGCTGGCCTCCGGCAGCGACGCCGCGATCGGCGCGGCCGGGCTGACCCTGGTGCGCGGCGACATCGAGGCGGTGGTGGACGCCGTACGGCTGGCGAGGCAGACCCTGGCGACCATCAGGGCCAACCTGCTCTGGGCCTTCGGCTACAACCTGGTGCTGATCCCGCTGGCGGCGGTCGGGCTGCTCAACCCGATGCTGGCGGCGGTCGCGATGTCGCTCAGCTCGCTGCTCGTGGTGGGCAACAGTCTGCGGCTGCGCACCTGGGAGCCGAGGCGGGCGAAGCGCCGGGGAGGACGTCGATGAGGGTGTCGGAGCGGTTCAAGGTGGCCGGCCCGCCGGTCGGGGCGGCGGCGCTGGCGCTGGTCCTGCTCACCGGGTGGACGGCGGTCGGCGGGGCCGGCCGGGCCCGCCAGGTGGAGGCCGGGCCCGGCTGGGTGCTACTGCCGACGGCGGGCGCGGCCCCCGCGACGGCGGCCTTCTTCACGATCCGCAACCCGGGCGACGTGCCGGACGAACTGGCCGGCGCCACATGGGAGTTCGGTGGCCGGATCACCCCGAAGCGGCACCTCCACCAGGGTGCGGCGGGCCGCTGGGAGCCGGCCGCGGCCCTGCCGGTGCCGGGCCGCGGCGAGCTGCGGATGACGCCGGAGGACGCGGACCTGATGATCGCCGACCCGCCGCCGCTGCGGGCCGGCCAGTGGGTGGAGTTCACCCTCACCTTCCGGCACAGCCCGCCGCTGCGGCTCGGCGCCCGGGTGCTGCCGGCGGCCGAGCGGCCGCGCTGACCGGTCCGGGGGCTGACCAGGAGCCGGACGGCCCGGACGCCGGACGGCATGGACGGCGGACGGCCCGGAGCCGTCGCTCAGGAGGGGCCCTCGCCGAGGGTCTCCTCCACCGCCCGGCGCGGGGTGGCCGCGCCGGGCGGGCCGTAGCCGGTGCGCAGCACCAGCTGGACGTGGCTCGGCCCGGCGGCCGGGTCGCGCAGCGCCCAGCGGGTGTCCGGCCACTCGATCGCCTGGTGCCAGACGGTGAGCCGGACGCCGTGCAGCGTGGCCAGCAGCCAGACCCGCTCCAGCGCCTGCCCGGTGCGCAGCCAGTCCAGCGGGCCGTCGCCGGGGGTGGAGAGGGTGCACAGCTGGGGCAGCGCCTCGAAGCGCCGGGAGGGCTGCGCGGACAGCTCCGGCGGGTGGCCGGCGAACTCGCGCATCGGCACCCGGGCGTCGTGGTCCTGCGGGCCGAGCGCGGCCCGCGGGATGCCGTCCTCGGCGGTGCCGTCGTCGGTCCGCAGCCAGCCGCGGGACTCCGCGGTGCGGGCCGGGTCGGCGGCGTTGCGGCGTTCGGCCTCGGCGGTGAGCGCCTGCACCCGCCGTACGCCCTCCTCCTCCAGCGCGGCCAGCGCGACGCCCTCCTCGCGGGCGGCGTCGATCAGCTCGCCGATCACCGCCTCGGGCACGTCGCGCTGGGTGAAGGGCTCCCGGCTGGAGTGCCGGGCGGCGATGGCCGGGTAGAGGTCCCGGCCGAAGGGCGTGAGGGCGGCGGCCGGGCGGGAGAGGTCGAGCACGGCGAGCAGCTCGGGCTCGGCGACGTCCGGGAGCAGCCGGACCAGCGGTTCGCGGTCCAGCTGCCCGGCCGCCACCCGCAGGTTGAACACGGCCGCGCCGACCGCGACGTGCACCCCGGCGCCGACCGGGTCGGCCAGCGGTACGGTGCGCCCGGTGTCGGCGTACACGGCGAGCCCGCGCCCGTCCGGGGTCGGCACGAAGCGCCAGGGCTGGCTGTTGTGCAGCGACGGCGCCGCGCCGCCGGCGGTGGCGAGCAGGCGCAGGTCGGCTTCGGTGAGCATCTGGGTGAGGGCCGGGTCGAGCGTCATGGCGATCCACTCCTTCAACCGCGGGGCTTCTTCAACCGCGGGGCTTCGGCTTCGATCGCGGGGCCCGGCCGCACAGGCCCTGAGGTCCCGTGCTTCCGAGGGTGCGCGCCCGGCCCCGGTGGGCGGCAGGGCCCAAGGGCCTGTTCCCGGACTCCCCGGCCCGGGGGAGGACGGGCCCCCAGTGGGCCCGTCCGGTGGATCGTGACGGGGGTGGATCCACCGGACGGGCCGTCCGTCACCCGTGCGGGACGACCGCGACGGGAGCTTCGGCGTGGTGCAGGACGGCGTGCGCGACCCGGCCCACCCGGGGGCCGAAATCGATCTGGCGGCGGCCCCGGCCGACCACCACCAGGGCGGCGCCGGCCGAGGCCTCGACCAGGGCACGGGCGGCGCCCAGCTGCACGTCCTCGACGACCTCGACGTCCGGGTGCCGCTCGCGCGGCTCGGCCAGGGCGAGCGTGAGCAGCTTGGCCTCCAGCGCCTCCAGCTGGCCGAGCTCGGCCGCGGGGACGGCGCCGCCCGCGTAGCCGAACACCGGCGGCAGGTCCCAGCCGTGCACCGCCCGGACCCGGGCGCCGCGCAGGGCCGCCTCGCGGAAGGCGAAGTCGAGCACCTCGGCCTCGGGGTCGTGGGCGTCGACGCCGACCACGATCTCGGCCGCGCGAGCCTCGTCCGCCGTCCCGGCTTCGCGCACCACGACCACCGGCACGCTGCTGCGCCCGGCCACCGACATGCTGACGGAGCCGAGCAGCAGCCCGGTGAAGCCGCCGCGGCCGCGCGAGCCGAGCACCAGCAGCTCCGCGTCCGCGGCGGCGGCCACCAGACCGTCCACCGGCGCGTCCAGGACGGCGTCGGTCTCCACGGTCAGGCCGGGGTGCAGGCCGCGGATCTCCTCGGCGGCCTCGGTGAGGGTGCGGCGGACGGCCTCGGGCAGGTCGTCCGGCTCGGCGAAGGACGACACCCCGTCGGTCAGCCACGGCCAGGCGTGCACCAGGTGCAGCGTGGCGCCCCGGCGCGCCGCCTCGGCGGCGGCCCAGTGGGCGGCCGCGGCGCTCTGCGGCGAGCCGTCGACCCCGGCCAGCACGGTTGACGTCATGAGTCTTCCTCCACACTGTCGACACGCTGTCGACGCTCGGCGGTTCGGTGCGGGCCGCGGTGCGCTCTGACGCCCCGTCCGCTCGCCCCCAGCCTGGCAGCCGCCCGCGGCCCGGCGGGAGGGGCCTCAGGACCCTCCGGGACGGGACGAAAGGCCCGCCCGACGGAGCCTACGGCCGACCCCGCCGTCCCCACCCCCGACACGTGGGCACTACCGTGAACACGGCAATCCCGCTGGTCGGACGGCGCCCGGGCCGGACGGTGCGGCGGGGAGCCGCCGTCCGCGGGGCGGATGCGGCGCGTCCGGAGGACGGACGGGCCGGTCAGGGCAGGACGACGAGGAGGACAGCGGTGGGCGGAGCGGACGGCAGCGCGGCGGGTGGCGGCGCGCGGATGCCACGGCTGCGCCTGGACGAGCTGCTGGGGGAGCTCCAGTGGCGGATCGACGCGGCGCGCGGCACCCAGAACCGGGTGCACAACCTGCTGGAGGCGGTGCTGGCGGTCGGGCGTGAGCTGGACCTGGCGCAGGCGCTGCACCGGATCGTGGAGGCCGCCGCCGACCTGGTGGACGCCCGGTACGGGGCGCTCGGCGTGATCGGCCCCGACGGGCACACGCTGTCGCAGTTCCTGACGGTGGGCCTGTCGGAGGAGGAGATGGCCGAGATCGGCCCGCCGCCGTCGGGCCGGGGCATCCTGGGCGAGCTGATCCGCGAGCCGCAGCCGCTGCGCTGCCCGGTGCTGTCGGACCACCCGGCCTCGGTCGGCTTCCCGCCGAACCACCCGCCGATGCACACCTTCCTGGGGGTGCCGGTGCGGGTGCACGGCGAGGTGTTCGGCAACCTCTACCTGACCGACAAGCGCGGCGGGCTGGACTTCGACGAGGACGACGAGGCGGTGATCTCGACCCTGGCGGTCGCGGCCGGCGTGGCGATCGACAACGCCCGGCTGTACGAGGAGGCGCAGCTGCGCCAGCGCTGGCTGCGGGCCAGCACCGAGATCACCCGCAGCCTGCTGTCGGGGGCGCCGCGGCTGGAGGTCGTCGAACTGATCGCCCGCCGGGCCCGGGAGATCTCGGGCGCCGAGCTGGCGGACGTCTCGGTGGCGCTGGCGGGCCCGGAGGAGCGGGCCGAGGAGCTGACCGTGGAGGTGGCGCTGGGCGGCACACCGTCCGCCCGGCTGGGGGTGACGGTGCCGGTGGACGGCACGCTGTCCGGCGCCGCGTACGCCTCGGGTTCGCCGGCCACCAGCGACGAGCTGGCCTGCGACCCCCGGTTCTCGGCCGGCCCGGCGGGCCGCTTCGACGGGCTGGGCGCGGCGGTGGCGGTGCCGCTGGGCACCGGGGCCGGGTACGGGCGGGGCGTGCTGCTGCTGGCCAGGGCGCAGGGGCAGCCGGCCTTCGGCCCCGAGGAGACCGGCCCGCTGCTGGGCTTCGCCGACCAGGCCGCGCTGGCCCTGGAGCTGGCCGAACGGCGGCGCGACGCCGAGCAGTTGAACCTGCTGGAGGACCGCGACCGGATCGCCAGGGACCTGCACGACCTGGCGATCCAGCGGCTGTTCGCGACCGGGATGACGCTGCAGAGCGCGGGCCGGCTGATCGAGAGCCGGGCCGCCGCGGACCGGGTGGCCAGGGCGGTGGCCGACCTGGACGAGACCATCAAGATCATCCGCTCGACCATCTTCGGCCTGCGCGCCCACAGCGAGCCCGACCGCGGGCTGCGCGCCCGGGCCTCCCGGGTGGTCACCGAGGCCCAGGGGCCGCTCGGTTTCGCGCCGCGGCTGAGCATGGAGGGCCTGCTGGACACCGACGTGCCGCAGGAGCTGGCCGGGCACGTGGTCGCCGTCCTGGCCGAGGCGCTCAGCAACGCGGTCCGGCACGCCGGGGCGTCCCGGGTCGAGGTGACGCTGCGCGCCGTGGCCGGCCGGGTCGCGCTGACCGTGACGGACGACGGCGTGGGGGTGCCCGAGGGCGGGCGGCGCAGCGGGCTGCGCAACCTGGCCGAGCGCGCCGAGCGGGTGGGCGGCGACTTCACCGTGGAGCCGGCCGAGGGCGGCGGCACCCGGCTGGCGTGGGAGGCCCCGATCGGGTCCTGAGGCCTCCGCACCCAGGGGCCCTCGGGGGGCGGGCGCTCCTCAGGCCCGCAGGGCGCGCCGCTGTCGAAGAAGGACAGGTCAGCAGGGGAAACGGTGACGGCCGGCTCAGTCATGACGCCAATTTTAGGTCGGGTGACCTATATTTGCCTCCATGAGCACCGAACCCGTTGCCGACGGCCTGCCCGTGCCCCCGTCCGCCCCCGCCGTCAGGCTCGCACAGGACCTCGTCCCGCACGACCGATTCGCGCACGACCGCCTCGTCCACGACCCCGAAGGCCCCGTGCTGCTGGTCGGCGGCTACGGCACCGTCGGCACCGAACTCGCCCGACTCGCCTCCCCCGACTGGCCGTTGCTGCTGACCGGCCGCTCCGAGCAGCGCGGCGCCGCCCTCGCCGCCCAGCTGGACGACGCCGCCGCCCGGCGCTGGGACCTCGCCGACCCCGAGCCGTTCACCGCCGCCGTGCGCGCGGTGGTCGGCGTGGTCAACGACCCGGACGACCGGGTGCTGCGGGCCGCCGTCCGCGCGGGCGTCCCGTACGTGGACGTCACCCGCTGGACCGCCCGGCTCCAGCGCGCCGCCACGCTCACCGCGCTGCTGCGCCCGACGGCCCCGGTGCTGCTCTCCTCCGCCTGGATGGGCGGGGTGACCAGCCTGGTCGCCGCCGCCCTGGCCGAGCGCCTCGGCGGGGCCGAGCAGGTGGAGACCGCCATCCGCTGGGACCTCGCGGACCGGGCCGGCGCCGACTCGGTCGAGTTCATGGACCGCCTCGGGCTCGACTACGAGGTGGTCCAGGACGGCCTGCGCCGCTCCGTCGCCCCGCTCAGCCGCCCGCGCACCGTCCGGATCGGCGACACCCCGACCCTGGTGGCCGGGATCGACACCCCCGAGCAGTTCACCCTCCCGCTCACCCTCGGCGCCACCACCGCCGCCACCCGGATCGGCTTCAGCTCCCGCTCCTCCACCACCGCCCTGCTGGCCGCCCGGCGCGCCGGGCTCTTCCGCTGGGGCCGCGGCGAGCGCTGGGAGCCGGCCCGCCGCGCGCTGCTCTACTCCCCCGGCGAGGGCGGCACCGCCCGGCTGCGCACCGACGTCGGCAACGGCGGGCGCGTGCTCACCGCCACCGTCGAGGACCGGGCCGGCCAGGCCCACCTCACCGCCGTCGGCGCCCTGCTGGCGCTGCGCCGGGCGCTCGGCGCGGACGGCGCCCCGCCGCCGCCCGCCGGGGTGTGCTTCCCCGAGCAGACCCCGGTCCCCGAGCGGGTGCCGGCGGACCTGGCGGCGCTGGGCGTCACGGTCGCGGTCGCCGAAGGGCGGCGCGGCGTCGGGGCCGCGGCATGAGCGGCGTCCGGGGCCTGAGCGGCAAGGGCGCCCAGCGGCGGGAGCAACTGCTCGACACGGCGGAGGAGTTGCTGGTCACCGCGGGCGGCACCGAACTCTCCATGCGAGCGGTGGCCACCGCGGCGGGCGTCCGCCTCGGCCATCTCCAGCACTACTTCCCGACCCACGCCGAGCTGGTGGCCGCCGTACTGGACCGCGTCCTCGCCCGTTCGGTGGAGCGCCTCGCCCCGCTGCTCGACCCGGCCCGCGAGGAGGACGCGCTGGTCCGCGAGATCCTCGCCGACCAGGAGGACCCGCGGCTGGTCCGGCTGTTCGCCGAACTGTGGGCCCTGGCCGCCCGCGACGCCTCGGTGGCCGGCGCCGTCCAGGCCTTCTACACCCGCTACCGGGAGCTGGTCGCCGCCTTCCTGGCCGAACGCCACCCGGCCCTCGGCGAGGAGGAACGGCACGCCCGCGCCCGGGTGTTCATCATGCTGGTCGAGGGCGCCTCGCTCTTCCGCTCCGGCCTGGCCGGCACCCGGGACGAGGCCGCGGACGCCGAACTCCTGCGCACCGCGCGGGCGTTGCTGGGGCCGTGAGGAGGCTCCGGCGGGGCCGGCTCAGCTCAGGCAGCGGCCGATGACCAGTTCGGGGCGGATCCGGATGCGGACCGTGCCGCCCGGGTCGGCCGCCTTGCCGGCCGGGCGGACCTGGGCGCGGCCGAGGACGGTGACGAACCAGCCGGAGCCATCCCGGCCGTCCACCTCGTCGGCCTCGAAGGCGATCACGGCGCCGTCGACCGCGCGGGCCAGTTCGGAGCCGGCCGGGGCCGAGAGCAGGACGCCGCCGTGGGCCAGCCGGAAGGGCACCGGGAGGACGGCCGGGAGGGCGTCGACGGTGTAGACCACCCGGCCCACGGCGGCCCGGCCCAGCAGTTCCAGGGCCCGCTTCCGGTCGAGTTCACGGAGTCCGGGAAAGTCGGGACGGTCGTACGAGGAGGGCCGGGGGGACGGGACGCGGTCGCGGTTCATGCGAGCGATGCTCGCCCGGGCCCGGGGCCGGTCGCGAGGGCCGATGGTCCCGGCGGGGCCCGGGCGGGGGCCCCGTCCGGCAGGTCTTCGGCCCCGGGTCCTGAGCCCGGGGCCGAAGGCCCGTTCGGCCCCGGACGGAGCCGAACGGCAGGGGTCAGTACCGGCCGGAGCGCAGCACGGAGGGCTGGGCGGCGGCGGTCTGACGCAGCTCGGTGGCGATCAGGGCGGCCTGCACCCGCCGCTCGACGCCCAGCTTGGCGAGCAGCCGCGAGACGTGGTTCTTGACGGTCTTCTCGGCGAGGTAGAGCCGCTCACCGATCTGCCGGTTGGTCAGACCCTCCCCGATGAGTTCGAGGACCTCCTGCTCGCGCGTGGTCAGGCCGGGCCCTGTGGTGACCGGCTGGGCCGGCTCGGCGTCGCTGCGCAGGCGGTTGAGCAGCCGGGTCGCGGCGCCGGGGTCGAGCATCGAGCGGCCGGAGGCGACGGTCCGGACCGCGGCGACCAGGTCGGTCCCGCTGATCTGCTTGAGCACGTACCCGGCGGCGCCCGCCATCACGGCGTCCAGCAGCGCCTCCTCGTCGTCGAAGGAGGTCAGCATCAGGCAGGCCAGCCCGGGCATCCGCGAGCGCAGCTCGCGGCAGACCGAGACGCCGTCGCCGTCGCCCAGCCGGACGTCCAGCACGGCCACGTCGGGCCGCAGCGCGGGCACCCGGACGAGCGCCTGCTCGGCCGTCGCCGCCTCCCCGACCACCTCCAGGTCCGGCTCACCGTCCAGCAGGTCGTGCACCCCGCGGCGCACCACCTCGTGGTCGTCCAGCAGGAACACCCGGACCGGCGCCGGGGCTCCGGCACCCTCCGTCTTGGTCGCCATCACGCGGCTCCACCTTCGTCACCCCCGCACACTCCCAGCGGGGCCCAGGGCATCATCCCCCGGCCCCGGCCGCGAACCCAGGGCCCAACGGCCCCATTCGGACCGGGCCACAGTGCCCGGGGAGCCGGGGCGCGGGCGCCCTCAGCGCCCCTGGCGCCGTACGTTGCCCAGCCCCACCAGCAGGAAGGCGAGCGCGACGCCCACCCCGCAGACCGCCGCGAGCGCCACCCTGGGCACCACGGCACCGCCGCCCGAGAGCAGGATCGCCACCGCCCCGAGCGAGGCGACGGCCGCGCCGACCACCAGCCAGCCGGCCAGGGCCAGCGTCGGCGGCCGGTCGGAGCGCGGGGCGGGCCCGGCGTCCAGGGCCTCCCAGCGGGCCGCCGTCTCCCGCACCTCGCGGTACCGGTCGAACAGGGCCCGCAGCCGCAGCGCCGCGCCGCCGACCAGTCCGGCGAGCGCGATCTGCGCGGCGGGCCGCCAGTCCGCCACGACGAGCAGCAGCCCGCCCGCCAGCGCGAGCCCGGCCCACCAGAGCACACAGGCCGCGGCGGCCGTACGGGTGGAGCGGGGCCGGTCGGCGCCGGCCTGGAGGTCGGCGATGGCGGGCAGGTACCAGACACAGCCGCTCGCGGTGAGGGCGGCGGTGCCGATGGCGAGAACGGTGTGGTTCACGACCCGGCCTTCCTGGTCACGAAGGGGTGGGAGAAGGGGGGCCGTCCCCGCCCGCCCGGGGGCAACGGTGGGCGGGGACGGCGTTCGGGGGGAGCGGCCTCAGCCGCCCGCGCCGGGTGGGCCGGCGGGCCCGGACGGCCCCGCGGGCAGGTCGGCGGCCGCCGCCGCCCGCGCCCGGTCCGCCCGGCTCAGCGGCCGGTCGTACTTCGCCGGCTCCACGTCGCCCAGGTGCTTGGCGGGCTCGCCGCTGTGCACCAGCACGTCCTGGGCCGCGATGTCCGGGTGGTGGAGGTCGAAGGCCGGGGACTCGGAGCGGATCCGCGGCAGCTTGACGAAGTTGTGCCGGGGCGGCGGGCAGGAGGTCGCCCACTCCAGCGAGCGGCCCCAGCCCCACGGGTCGTCCTCGGTGACCTTCCCGCCGTACTTGGCGGTCTTCCAGACGTTGTAGAGGAACGGCAGGATCGACAGGCCGAGCAGGAACGAGCCGATGGTCGAGACCGTGTTCAGGGTGGTGAAGCCGTCCGACGCCAGGTAGTCGGCGTAGCGGCGGGGCATGCCCTCGGCACCCAGCCAGTGCTGGACCAGGAAGGTGCTGTGGAAGCCGACGGTCAGGGTCCAGAAGGTGATCCTGCCGAGCCGCTCGTCGAGCTTCTTGCCGGTCATCTTCGGCCACCAGAAGTGGAAGCCGGCGAACATCGCGTAGACCACGGTGCCGAACAGCGTGTAGTGGAAGTGCGCGACCACGAAGTACGAGTCGGAGACGTGGAAGTCGATCGGCGGGGCCGCGAGCAGCACGCCGGTCAGGCCGCCGAACAGGAAGGTGACCAGGAAGCCGACCGTCCAGAGCATCGGGGTCTCGAAACTCAGTGAGCCCTTCCACATGGTGCCGACCCAGTTGAAGAACTTCACTCCGGTCGGGACGGCGATCAGGAACGTCATGAAGGAGAAGAACGGCAGCAGGACCTGTCCTGTGACGTACATGTGGTGCGCCCACACCGTCACCGACAGGCCGGCGATGGCCACCGTCGCGGCGATCAGGCCGGAGTAGCCGAACATCGGCTTGCGGCTGAAGACCGGGATGACCTCCGAGACGATCCCGAAGAACGGCAGCGCCAGGATGTACACCTCCGGATGCCCGAAGAACCAGAACAGGTGCTGCCAGAGCATCGCCCCGCCGTTGGCGGGGTCGAAGACGTGTGAGCCGAACTTGCGGTCGCACTCCAGCGCCAGCAGCGCGGCGGCCAGCACCGGGAAGACCAGCAGCACCAGCACCGAGGTGAGCAGCACGTTCCAGCAGAAGATGGACATCCGGAACATGGTCATTCCGGGTGCGCGCATGCAGATGATGGTGACGATGAAGTTGACGGCGCCGAAGATGCTGCCGAAGCCGGACAGCGTCACGCCCATGATCCACATGTCCGAGCCGACGCCGGGCGAGTGGATCGCGTCGGACAGCGGCGCGTAGAGGAACCAGCCGAAGTCGGCGGCGCCCTGCGGGGTCGCGAAACCGGCCGCGGCGATCAGCGAGCCGAACATGAACAGCCAGTAGGACAGCATGTTCAGGCGCGGGAAGGCGACGTCGGGGGCGCCGATCTGGAGCGGCATGATCCAGTTGGCGAAGCCGGTGAACAACGGCATCGCGAACAGCAGCAGCATCACCGAGCCGTGCATGGTGAAGGCCTGGTTGAACTGTTCGTTGGAGAGGATCTGCGTTCCGGGCCGGGCCAGTTCGGCGCGCATGACCAGGGCGAGGATGCCCCCGATCAGGAAGAACGCGAACGAGGACACCAGGTACATGGTGCCGATCGTCTTGTGGTCGGTGGTGGTCAGCAGCCTGACCAGGGCCGAACCGGGCCGCCTGGCCCTGACCGCCGCGGCCGGAAGGGCCGTCGGCGGTGAGGTGGGGTCGCCCTGTGCCTGAGTGGCGCTCAAGGACGCACTCCTTCGGAACATCGTGCGGATGGATGGCGATCCATGATCCGAACTGGCCGCCCCCGCACCCCAGGGCCGTTGGGCCCGGCCGTCCCGGGCCGCTGGGCCCGAGTTCCCCGGCCCCCGCCGGGACTTCCCGACCGGGCGCCCAGGGACCTCCTGACCCGCCGTCGGGTGCCCGACCCCCGGCCCGCGTCCGCTCGGGCCGCGCTCACCGCGGCGCGGAGCCCCGGTCGAGAACCGCCGGAACGCCTCCCTCCCCACGGCGCCGGACGCCCGCCCGGCGGCTCCCCGCGCACCGTTCGTCCAGCGGGCGCGGCCGGCCGCCGTCACTCCGTCCGATCGCCCCCGCCGAGGCCCTGGACCTGCTCGGACGGATCGTCGGCACCGGCCGGACCGGCGCCGACCGCGCCGCCGCCCTCGGCCTGCTCGCCGACCTGGAGGAGCTGCTGCGCCGTCAGTAGCCCCGGGCGTCCAGCCGGGCGAGCTGCCCGCGCTCCAGCGCCGCGTACACCGTGCCGTCCGGGGCGACGGCGATGCCGTGGGGCTCGGCGCCCTCGCCCGGGACGGGGTGGCCGTCCAGCCGCCCGTCCGGGGTGAGCACCCCGATCCGCCCGGCGCCCCACTCGGTGAACCAGAGCCGGCCGTCCGGCCCGGCCGCGATCGCGTGCGGCCTGGCCGAGCGGTCGGCCAGCGGGTGCTCCGTCACCTCGCCGTCCACGGTGATCCGCCCGACCAGCCCGCCGCCGATGCCGACGTACCAGAGCGCCCCGTCCGCCCCCGCGGTGATGCCGACGGGCGCGGTGCCCCCGGTCGGCAGCCGGTGGACGGTCACGTCGCCGTCCGTCCCGATCCGGGCCACCGCGTCGGCCTGGTTGAGGGTGCACCACAGGGCGCCGTCCGGGCCCGCGGTGATCAGCGACGGGAAGGCCCCGGCGAGCGGCAGCGGGTACTCCGTCACCTCGCCGTCCACGGTGATCCGCCCGACCCGGTCCGCGTTCAGCTCGGTGAACCAGAGCGCTCCGTCGGGCCCGGCGGCCACCCCGTACGGCCCGGCCCCCGCCTCGGCCACCTCGATCAGTTCCATCCGACCCCTCCCCCAGCTATTGCGACTATTGTCGCGTTAATGATCCTTCCACGCCCGCCGCACCGACGGCAACCGACAATCGGGCGGCGCCCTCCTACTCCCCCGCCTCCACCGCCCGCCCCGGGTCGGCGCGCAGGACCGAGATGACGCCCACTCCGGCCGCGCAGACCGGGACGGCGAGCAGGGCGCCGATGATCCCGGCGATCCCGGAGCCGGCCACCACGGCGACCATGATGGTGGCCGGGTGCAGCTCCACCGTGCGGCTCTGGATGACCGGCTGGAGGACGTTGCCCTCGATCAGCTGCACCGCGAGGACCACCCCGAGCGCCCAGAGCGCCGTGCCGAGGCCGCCGTCGGCGAGGGCCACCAGGACGGCCACCGTGCCGGACAGGAAGGCGCCGACGAACGGGATGTAGGCGCCCATGAAGACCAGCGCGCCCAGCCCAGGCGCGCCCGGCACCCCCAGGGCGACCAGGCCGATGGTGATGAAGCTCGCGTCGATCAGGGCGATCATCGTGGTGCCGCGCATGAACCCGGCCATCGCGTCGAACGCCCGCTCCGCGCAGGCGATCACGGTCGCGGCGCTGCGCTCGGGCAGGTAGGAGCGGATGGCGTCGCCGGTACGGTGGCCGTCCCTGAGGAAGAAGAACACCAGGGCGAGCGACAGCACCCCGCCGGCGATCAGCTGGGTGAGCAGGCCGAGCCCGGAGAGCACCCCGTTGGTGAGCGTGGACACCAGCGAATTGGTCTCGCCCTTGGCGTTGCTCAGCGCGTGCTGGATCTTCGCCCCGAGCGGGCCCAGCCAGTCGGCCAGCCGCTCCCCGGCCTCCTGGAGCGAGGAGGCGATCTGCGGGGCGCTGTGCACCAGGGAGTTGACCAGCAGCGCGATCACCCCGCCGACGGCGGCGACCAGCACCGTGCAGGTCAGCCCGGCGGCCAGGCCCCGCCCGACGCCCCGGCGCACCAGCCACGGCACCACCGGGTAGAGCAGTGAGGCCCCGAGCAGCGCCAGCACGAACGGCACGGTGGCGGCCCGCAGTTCGACCAGCGCGAAGACCACCAGTGAGGCGACGGCGAGCAGCAGGATCACCGCCACCGACCACGCCGCCGCCTGCCGCAGGCCCGGCGGCAGCATCAGGTACGGCCTGCGGTGGTCCGGCCGCCGCTGCTCGCCGGGCGCGCGTTCCACGGACACGGCCACCTCCGCCAGGGTCGTCGACGATTGGGAACCGACCCAGCTCAGCAGAGGTTCGGGGGGCCCGCCCGCCGGATCGGCCGCGAGCACCCGAACGGGTTACCCGACCGCCTCGACCCGTACCACGCCGCCCCCGCCGGCCCCCGCGAAGGCCAGCACCCGCTGCGCCTCGGCCTCCGCCGCCTGCCGGTCGGCCCGGCCCAGCGGCGCGAACGGCACGACGGTCACCTCCTGGTCGCCGGCCAGGCGCCAGGTGCCGGCGACCAGCCCGTCCACCAGCAGCGTCCCGTGCACGATCCCGTTCTGGGTCATCACCCGGCCCCGGTGCTCCTCGGACAGCACCCGGGTGCGGTCGGCGTGCGAGAGCAGCAGGTTGTCGAACGGGGCGACCAGCCGCACCGGCGCCGGGGTGTCCGCGTCCGGCCTGGGCGCCTCGGGCAGGTCGTACAGCTGCCGCCCCTGCTCGTCCCGGAACGCCGCCAGGTCCGGCGCGAGCCGCCGCAGCACCGGGGCGAGGCCGGCCAGGCCGCACCACTTGCGCAGGTCGGCGGCGGAGGCCGGACCGAAGGCGGCGAGGTAGCGCCGCACCAGCTCGTCCTGGCCGGACGAGGGGTCGAGCGGGCGGCCGAGCCAGGCCTCGGCGGTGGTGTGGGCGGCCGGGCCGCCGCGCCCCCACAGCCCGCGCGGCGGGACCTGCACCAGCGGCAGCCGGCAGCGGGCGGCCTGGGCGAGCGCGGCCGGGTCGCGGTCGGGGCGGCTCGCGGCGAGCAGCGCGCCGAGCTGCTGGAAGGTGCGGGGCTCCTCCTCGACCAGGGTGCGGGCCTCGGCGGCGAGCGCGTCCAGGTCCAGCCCGGTGAGCGGTTTGCCGTAGGTGGTGCGCAGCGCCTGGTCGAGCATCGGCTGGAGCAGCGGGCGCAGCGTCAGGCAGTCCTCGGCGGTGACCAGGTGGATGGTGCCGCGCTGGAGGGCGATCCTGACCACCGCCCGCTGCTCGATCAGTGTGCTCAGCTGCTCGGGCGTGAAGCCGTCGATCCGGGCGAGCAGGCCGAGGTAGGGCGGCTGGGGCGCCGCCTGGGCCTGGAGCCCGCCGAGGTGGTGGACCAGCGCGGCGGGCGCCAGGTGGCCGCGCGTGAGCAGGTGCTGGCGGGCCAGCAGGGCCCGGCCGAGCGCCCGCCGGCCCAGGACCGGTCCGCTCACCGGCCGCCGTCCAGCACCGAGCGCAGCACACCGATCCGGTTGGAGGTGAGGGAGGCGACGCCGGTGTCGCGCAGCCGGCGCATGGTGCGGCGCAGGTCGACGGTCCAGGTGGAGACGGCGAGCCCGCGGTCCGCCGCGGCGGCGGTGAAGTCGGGGGTGACCAGGCCGAACGGCGGGTTGAGGTAGCGCGGGCGCAGGTCGTCCAGCAGGGCCCGTACGGGCATCCCCGGCTGCTTCCAGGTGAGCGCGATCTCGGCGTCCGGGCTCAGCTCGCGCACCGCGAGCATGGCGGTGGTGGGGCCGCAGAAGGCGACCAGCCCTTCGGCGCCGAGTCCGGCGACCACCGACCAGGCGGCGGCGACCGGCCCCGCGTCGTCCAGGTCGATCAGCAGCCGGCGGCCTTCGGCGTCGGCCACCGCCTTGAGCGCCTCGGCCAGGGTGGGGACGGCGAGCGGGCCCTGCCGCAGCTCCTCCAGCTGTTCGGCGGTGACCCGGTCGATCGCCCGCGGGTCGCCCCAGAGACGCTCCAGGGTGCGGTCGTGCAGCAGCACGGGCACCCGGTCGCGGGTGAGCCGGACGTCCACCTCGACGGCGTCCGCCCCGGCGGCGAGCGCGGACTCGACGGAGGGCACGGTGTTCTCGCGGAAGCGGTACGGGTCGCCGCGGTGGGCGACGGCGAGGGGCTTGACGAGGGGCCGGCCGAGCGGCTGGGCGACGGCGTTCATCGGATCCTTCCCGAGAGCCAGGGGGTGAGGCTGTGGACTCCGACGCCCTCGCGGTAGCTCGGCTCCCCGGGGACGGTGACGACCAGCGTGGTGGACGGCGGGAAGGTGCGCACCCGGATGTGCACCAGGTCGGACCAGACGGCGTTCAGGAAGCCGGGGACGCGGTCGCGGTCGACGTCGAAGGCGATGCCCTCGACCGTCACGGCGACCTCGTCGTGGGTGAACAGCCGGACGGTGACGGCGGGGCTGCCGTCGAACTCCAGCAGCGCCTCGTGCGGGATGTCGTCCAGCTGTTCCCATCCCTGACCGCCCGGGCCGCCGGGCCCGTCCGGGCCGACCAGCCCGGCGAAGGTCCGGTCGCGGCCGATGTCGTGCTGGGCGCGGACGGTGCGGCCGTGCCGCCCGGCCACGGCCTCGATGGCGGTCACGGCGCTCTGGGTGGTCGGCAGGTGCGGGGGTGTCATCCGGTCCTCTCGCTTCGGCTTCGGGCGGTTCGGCTTCGGGTCGTTCGGCTTCGGGCTGTTCGGCTTCGTCCGGCGCGTCCGCGGACGCCCGGGTGGGCCCTCAGCGCCGTTCGATCATCACGTTGGTGGACTTGATGACCGCCGTCGCGGGCGCGCCGGGGACCAGGTTGAGCTCCTCCGCCGACTCCCGGCTGATCAGCGACACCACCCGGAACGGACCGGCCTGGACCTCCACCTGCGCCGCCACGTCGCCGAGCACCACGTCGGTGACGATCCCGGGGAAGCGGTTGCGGGCCGAGGACGGCCGGCCCTCGGCCTCGGCGGTCTCCGGCCTGGCCAGCTCCCGGGCGAAGGCGGCCAGCTCGGCGCCCGGGATGATCCGGTGGCCGTGCTCGTCCCGCGCGGCGGCGACCCGCCCGGCGTCCACCCAGCGCCGCATGGTGTCGGCGCTGACGCCGAGCAGCGCCGCGGCCTCGCCGATGCGGTACGGGTTGGCCGGCGCGTCGGGCTGGCCCATGTGCGTCTCCTGACGGTGGTTCGGGGTCGGAGGGCAGGTGCCCCCGCGCCATCCTGCCGTACCGGTGGCGCGGGCGGGAACGCGAGGGCGGCCGGCGCCGCCGGTGGCCGTCACGGTTCGCCGAAGAGGTCCCGCCGCACCGCGTCCCCCGCGGTCAGCACCGCCCCGGCGAGGATCGCGCCGCCGCCCGCTGTCCCGGCCCGCACCTCGGTGCTCAGCGGGGAGAGCTCGGCCAGCCGGCGCTCGACCCGGCCGGCCAGCTCGGGCCCGCCGGCCCGGCCGATCTCGCCGCCGAGCACCACGCAGCCGGGGTCCAGCACCACGCAGACGCTCGCCGCGCCGATCGCGACCCGCTCGGCCAGCCGGTCCAGGAACTCCTCGCCCGCCGGGCCGGCGGCCAGGGCGGCCCGGACGGCGGCCTCGGCGGCGGGCGCGTCCCCGGCGCGGCCGACGGGCAGCCCGTGGGCGCGGGCCAGCGCGCAGATCGCGGCGCTGCCGGCCAGGTCGTGGAAGCCGCCCTCGCAGCTGTCGGCGCTGGGCAGGCCGACGGTCCCGGGGACGGGCAGGAAGCAGATCTCGCCGGTGCCGCCGGAGAAGCCCCGGCGCAGCCGCCCGTCCAGGATGACGGCGGCGCCGACGCTGTGGCCGAGCCAGAGCAGGACGAAGGTGTCGCGGTCGCGCGCGGCACCGACCCGGTACTCGGCCCTCCCGGCCAGGTTGACCTCGTTCTCCAGGATCACCTCGGTGCCGGGCAGCTCGCGCAGCGCGCCGAGCAGTCCGGTGTGCCAGCCGGGGAGCTTGCCGGTGTTCCGCAGCCGCCCGGTGGCCGGGTCGACCAGGCCGGGAGCGCCGACCGCGACGGTGTGCAGCCGGTCGACGCCGACGCCGCGCGCGGTCTCCAGCAGAGTGGCGACGATCGTGCCCGCGGTGTCCGGCCCGCCGCCGTCCTCGACCGGGACCTCGGCGGTGGCGAGGCTGCGCCCGGCCAGGTCGGCGACGACCAGGCTGACGCCGCCGGAGCGGACGTCGAAGGCGGCGATGTGGGCCCGGGAGGCGACCAGCGCGTAGAGCCTGGCGTTGGGGCCGCGCCGCTGCTCGCCGCGCTCCCCGACGACGGCCACCAGGCCGGTGCGCTGGAGGCGTTCGAGCAGGTCGGCGACGGTCGGCCGGGACAGGCCGGTGAGGTCGCGCAGCTCGGTCGCGGTCAGGGGGCCCTGTTCGAGCAGGAGGTTGAGCGCCAGCCGGTCGTTGATCGCCCGGGCGGTGCTCGGCGTTGCCGTACGCGCGGTGGTCATGGAGGTTCATCCTTCCAGAGTGTTTCTATCAGGTTCCCTTCCTGATAATTTATCGCCATCAACAGGGCACTGTCGCGCCCCCACCGCGCGACCGGGAGGGAACACCGAATGAGCGGGACCACCGCACCACCGCCGCCGGAGCCGCTGACCGCACCGCGCCGGGCCCGGGCGAGCATCGCCCTGGTCTTCTGCGTCCACGGGGCCGTCAGCGGCAGCTTCGTCACCCGCATCCCGTGGATCCAGGACCGCCTCGACCTCTCCACCGGCCAGCTCGGTCTGGCCCTGGTCATGCCCGCCGTCGGCTCCTCCCTCGCCATGCCGCTGGCCGGCCGCTTCGTGCACCGCTACGGCGGCCGGGCCGCGGTGCGCGGACTGATCTCGCTCTGGTGCCTCGCCCTCGCCCTGCCCGCGCTCGCCCCCTCGCTGCCGGTGCTGTGCGCGGTGCTGCTGGTGTACGGCGCCACCGCCGGGATGGCGGACGTCGCGATGAACGCGCAGGGCGTGGAGGTCGAGGAGCGGCTCGGCCGCTCGATCATGTCCGGCCTGCACGGGATGTGGAGCGCGGGCGGCCTGCTGGCCTCCGGCTTCGGCATCCTCGCCGCCCACCTGGACCTGGACGCCAGGATCCAGCTGGCCGTCACCGCGCTGGTGCTGCTCGCCCTCGCCCAGCCCGTCTGCCGCGGCCTGCCCGACATCCGGGCGCACGAGGGCGCGGAGGAGCCGCCCCGGTTCGCGCTGCCGCCGCGCAGCTCGCTGGTGATCGGGCTGGTCGGCTTCTGCGCGGTGTTCGCCGAGGGCGCCTCGATGGACTGGAGCGGTGTCTACCTGCGGGACGTCACCGGCGCCTCGGCCACCGTCGCCGCCGCCTCGTACACCGCCTTCTCCCTCACCATGGCCGTCAGCCGGCTCGCCGGGGACGCGGCGATCCGCCGCCTCGGGGCCGTCCGCACCACCCGCATCGGCGGCGCCGTCGCCACCGTCGGCGGCCTGCTGGTGGTCGCCGCCGACAGCCCGGCGCTGGCCATCCCCGGGTTCGCCCTGATCGGCGTCGGCATCGCGGTGATCGTCCCGCTCGCCTTCGCCGCGGCCGGCCGGATCGGCACCAACCCCAGCCAGGCCATCGCGGGCGTCGCCACCGTCACCTACACCTCGGGCCTGGTCGCCCCCGCGATCATCGGCGCGCTCGCCCAGGCCACCTCGCTGACCGTCTCCTTCGGCCTGGTCACCGCCCTCGCCTGCGCCCTGCTGCTGAGTGCCGGGGCGCTGCGGCTGGCCGAACGGAATTCCACCGGGGAGAACGTGACCGCAATGTCACCGGAAAAGCCTTCCGGAAAAGATCTCTCTTCGATATGATCGTGAATTCCCGAGGGAATTCCCCGCTAAGGTCTCGAACCGCCGGGCGCAGCCGCGCCCGGCGGTTTTTCCGTGCCCCCGACTCCGTGCCCCCGTTTCCGTACCCCCGCGAGAGGGATTCCCCGTGTGCTACGACCCGGACGCCGCCCCGCCCGCCTTCAGCCCCGCCCTGTGGCCCCTGGCCGAGGCCGCCCCACTCACCCTGACCTCGGCCGACGGCACCGAATTCGGCGCCTTCCTGGCCCGCCCCGAGGTCGCCACCGGACCGGGCGTACTCGTCCTGCCGGACAACCGGGGCCTCTCCCCGTTCTACCGGCACACCGCCGCCCGGCTCGCCGAACAGGGCCACCCGGCCCTCGTCCTCGACTATTACGGACGCACCGCCGGAGCCTTCCCGGAAAAGCGTCCGGCGGAATTCGGCGAACTGCCCGGCCTGCTCCCCCACCTGCTCGCGCTCACCCCCGGGGGCCTGGACGCCGACCTCACCGCCGCGCTGGAGCGGCTGCGCGCCGTCGGGCCGGCCGAGGTGGTCGCGCTCGGCTTCTGCTTCGGCGGGCGGCAGGCCTTCCGCGCCGCCGCCCCGCGCTTCGGCCTGGCCGGCGCGGTCGGCTACTACGGCTACCCGGACACCCTCGCCGGCGCCCCGGGGCCCACCCAGCTGGCAGGGGAGCTGACCGCCCCCGTCCTCGCGTTCTGGGGCGGCGCCGACGAGCACATCCCGGCCGCCGCCGTCGCGGCCTTCGACGCGGCGCTCACCGCCGCCGGCTGCCCGCACGAGTTCGTCAGCTATCCGGGTGCACCGCACAACTTCTTCGAGCACGCCGCGGTCGAACACGCCGGGGCGGCCCTGGACTCGTGGCAACGTCTGCTGCGCTTTCTCGCCCGGCCGCACTGACCCGCCGCCCGAGCGCACTCAATCCCCCCTTTCACGGAGGTCGACCCGATGTCCCGTCGAACCCGCCTCTCCGCCATCACGGCACTCACCGCCGCCGTCCTCGCCACCGCCGCGGTGGCCCTCACCGCCCCGCCCGCCGCCGCGGCCGACTTCGGCCCCGCCGAGATCCGCACCGGCGGCTACCCGGGGCCGGACGACCTCTGCCTGGAGGTCGCCGACTGGCGCGTCGACGACGGCGCCCCGGTCCGGATCTGGACCTGTACCGGCGGCGACAACCAGAAGTGGACCCAGACCGACCGGGGCTGGATCAACCAGCACAGCGGCAAGTGCCTGGAGATCCCGGCCTTCAGCACCACCTGGGGCACCCAGGCCGACCAGTGGACCTGCAACGGCGGCGACAACCAGAAGTGGAGCGACCCGCCCGCCAGTCACCCCGGCACCCCGCGCCGGATCGTGAACGGCCACAGCGGCCTGGTGCTCGACGTCGCCGGCGGCCGTCTCGCCGACGGCACCCCGGTGATCCAGTGGGAGTACCAGGCCGGCGCCAACCAGTTCTGGCACTACAACCCGGCGAAGGACCCGTACAGCTGAGCCGCCGCCCGGGCCGGGGCAGGGGCCGCGCGCGGGCACCGGTTACGCTTCGGCGGTGTCCGAGCCCGATGCCGCCCCCGCACCTCCCGCCGCGACCCGGCCGCCCGCCGGCGCGCCGCGTTCACCGTGGTGGCGGTTCGCGCTGCTGGTGGCGGTGCTCGCGGCGACGGCCGGGTCGCTGCTGCTGTGGAGCCCGACGCAACTGCTGTCCGACGGGCCGGCGGACCGGATGCCGGCGTACTGGTCCGGCCCGCTGTTCGCGCTGGTCTACGCGGTGGGGACGCTCGCCTTCGTGCCCCGGCCGGCGCTGAACGCGGCGGCCGGGCTGCTGCTCGGCATCCAGCAGGGCGTGGCGCTGGCGGTGCTCGGCACCACGCTCGGCGCCGCCCTCGCCTTCGCGCTCGGCCGGGGCCTCGGCCGCGACGCGCTCCGCCCGTACCTGCGCGGGAAGGTGCTCGGCTCGCTGGACCGGCGGTTCACCGAACAGGGCTTCCGCAGCGTGCTGGTGCTGCGGCTGCTGCCCGGCATGCCGTTCCAGGCGGCCAACTACGGCGCGGCGTTCTCCGGGGTCCGCTTCCTGCCCTTCGTGGCCGCCACCGCGGTCGGTGTGGTGCCGACCACGGCGGTGTACGTCACGGCGGCGGCCAGCGCGGGCCGGCCCGGCTCGGCGGCGTTCCTGCTGTCGGCGGGGGTGATCGCGCTGCTGGTGCTGGGCAGCGTGGTGGGGCTCTGGCGGACGGCCCGGGCCCGCGGCCGGGCTGCGGCGGGCTGAACCACCCCACCGGCCCGGCGCCGCAAAATCGTTCGCGCCCCCGGTCACGGGAGGCCAGGATGGCGCGCATGACCGGACTCGACCCGCGGGTGGACCCGCCGATGACGGCCGACGAGGCCGCCACCCTGACCGCCTTCCTCGACTACCACCGCGGCACGCTCGCGCTCAAGTGCGCGGGCCTGACCGACGACCAGCTGCGACTGCGCTCCGTCCCGCCGTCCAACCTCTCGCTGCTGGGCCTGGTCCGGCACATGGCGGAGGTGGAGCAGTACTGGTTCCAGTCCGTCCTGCTCGGCCGGGAGATCACCGACCACTACTGGAAGCCGGAGAACGAGGACGGCGACTTCGACGACGTCGACACCGCCGACGCGGCGGCCGACTTCGCCGTCTGGCAGGCCGAGATCGAGGCCGCCCGCCGCGCGGTCGACGGCCTTCCGCTGGACACCGTCGGCAAGAACCCTCGCCGCGGGCAGCCGGTGACGCTGCGCTGGATCCTCGCCCACATGGTCGAGGAGTACGCGCGACACAACGGCCACGCGGATCTTCTGCGCGAGTTGGTCGACGGCTCGACCGGCGAGTGAACCGACGGGTGAAATCGTTTCCGCATTGTTGACAGAAGGTCAATTACCCGGTGACCGCGACCGATAAGGTCAACGCGCGCAACCGTACGGTGCGGCGCCGCGTCAGTGAGGAGTGCCCGGGTTCGCCCGGGTTTCCGGCGCGGCACGACTCGTACGGGGGTCGCGAGCGGGCACGGGACCGGTGAACAGTGCGATACTCGGACAGTTCCGACGAGTGGATGACGTGTCAAGAACGGCACCCACCCCCGGGGGACCAGGACGGGACGAGGCAGGGAGGCGCGGCATGGGAGCACTTCGCGACGAGCACCACAACGGGTGGCTGATGCCCTCGGGACACTACCCGGCCGCGGTGTACGACGACGAGTGGGTCGACCAGGAGACGGTTCCGGCCGCCCCCGCGCCCACGAAGATCGTCTCCCTGCGGCCGACGGGGTTCGAGGCGGCCCGGACGGTCGGTGAGCACATCCGGGCGAGCACCCCGGTGGTCATGGACCTCACCGAGATGGCGGAGGCCGAGGCCAAGCGCATGGTCGACTTCGCCTCCGGACTGATCTTCGGCACCCAGGGCGGCATCGAGCGGATCGCCAAGAGGGTCTTCCTGCTCACCCCTGCCGACGTCGAGGTCATGGTGATCGACCGCCCGATGGACGACACCGGCTTCTACAACCAGAGCTGAGCCGCCGCCCCGCGGCCGACAGCGGCAACCCCCGGAACCGGGGACGGTACACCCACCGTCTCCGGTTTTTTGCCGCCCTCCCGCCGCGACCCCACGCATCACCTGAGATCCCAGGCGCATGAATGAGACATGGATGTCTCACATGAACTATAATCGGCGCATGGCCACCGATCGCGACACCGTCCTGGAAGCCGCCGTCGGTGTGCTCTCCCGCCGCCCGACCGCCCACCTGGACGAGATCGCGCGCGCCGCCGGCATCAGCCGCGCCACGCTGCACCGGCTCTTCCCCGGTCGCGACGCGCTGATCCGCGAGGTCGGCCTGCTCGGGCTGCGCCGGTTCGCCGCCGCCCTGGACACCGCCGAGGTCGAGGAGGGCGACGCCGAGGCGGCGCTGCGCCGCCTGGTGGACGCCGCCGTCCCGGACGCCATGCTCTGCGCCTTCCTGGCCGGCGAGAACCAGCTCTACGAGCACGACGACATCAACGACCTCTGGGAGGTCCAGATCGCCCGGCTGCACGCGCTCTTCCTGCGCGGTCAGCAGCAGGGCGTGTTCCGCATCGAGCTGAGCGCCGCCTGGCTGAGCGAGGCCTTCTTCGACCTGGTGGCCGGCGTCGGCTGGTCCATCCAGGACGGCCGGCTCGCCCCGCGCGACGCCGCCTTCTCGCTCGCCGAGCTGTTCCTCGGCGGCGCGCTGCGCAGACCGGACGCCCGCACCACCACCCCCGTTCCATCCGTCCCCGTTCCCACCACCCACAGCACCGCCGACCACAGGCCGGACACCGATAAACCATGAACACCCTGACCGCCCGCCAGCGCTGGACCGGCCTCGCCGTCCTCGTCCTGGCCGTGACCGTGGTCGCCCTGGACGCGACCGTGCTCTCCCTCGCCATCCCGTCGATCAGCGAGACGCTGCGCCCCAGCGGCACCCAGCTGCTCTGGATCGGCGACTCCTACTCCTTCGTGCTGGCCGGACTGCTGGTCAGCATGGGCGCCCTGAGCGACCGGATCGGCCGCAAGAAGCTGCTGCTGGCCGGGTCCGCCGCCTTCGGCGTCGCCTCGCTGCTGGCCGCCTACGCGCCGAGCCCGGGCTGGCTGATCCTGGCCCGCGCGCTGCTCGGCGTCGCCGGGGCGACGATCATGCCCTCCACGCTCTCGCTGATCCGCAGCCTCTTCCCCGACGACCGGGAGCGGGCCACCGCGATCGGCATCTGGGGCGCGGCCGCCACCGCCGGCGCCGCGCTCGGGCCCGTGGTCGGCGGGGTGCTGCTGGAACACTTCTGGTGGGGCTCGGTGTTCCTGCTGAACATCCCGGTGCTGATCCTGCTGCTGGTGTTCGGCGCCTGGCTGCTGCCGGAGTCCAGGGACCCGAAGCCCGGCCGCTGGGACGTGCTGAGCGTGCTGCTGTCGCTGGCCGGTGTGATCGGCGTGGTCTACGCGATCAAGGAGGCCGCCGCGCACGGCGTGGACCGCTGGGACGTACCGGTCACCTTCGTGCTGGGCGCCGCCGCGCTGTTCGTCTTCGTCCGCCGCCAGCTGCGGCTGGAGACCCCGCTGCTCGACGTCAGGCTCTTCCGCGACCGGCGGTTCACCGCGGCCGTCTCGGCCTCGCTGATCTCCCTGGTCGGGCTCTCCGGCGTGATCTTCGTGGTCTCCCAGTACCTCCAGCTGGTCCGCGGCTACCAGCCGCTCCAGGCGGGCCTGGCCGAGCTGCCGGCCTTCGCCGGCTCGGTGGCCGGTGGCCTGCTGACCGCCCGGATCGCCCGGCGCTTCGGCGCCCGCAGGGCGCTGACCGCCTGTCTGCTCGCCATGGGCCTGGGCGTCGGCGCGCTGGGCTGGCTCCAGCAGGACACCACCTACCTGCTGCTGGCCGTGTCCTTCCTGGTGGTCGGAACGGCCGAGGGCGTGGTCTACACGCTCGGCGCCGACCTGGTGCTGGGTACCGCGCCCGCCGACAAGGCCGGCGCCGCCTCGGCGGTCTCCGAGACCGCGTACGAGCTGGGCACCGCGCTCGGCATCGCGCTGGTCGGCTCGGTGGTCGGCACGATCTACGCCGGCGGGCTGGTCGTCCCAGCCGGGGCCTCGGCGGAGACCGCGGCCCGGGCCGGCGAGTCCCTCGGGGCCGCCGTGGAGACGGCGAACGGGCTGCCGGCCGACCTGGCGCAGCCGCTGCTGGCGAGCGCGAGGGACGTCTTCGTGCACGGCATGAACAGCGCCGGGCTGCTCGCCGGGGCCCTGCTGGTCGGCGCGGCCGTCCTGGCCTGGCGCCTGCTGCGCGGCCTGTCCGCGCCGACGGCGGCGGAGCCGGTCGAGGTCGAGGTCGCCGCACCGGAGAAGGCCGACGCGTAGCCGGGACTTGAGAAGACCCGGAGGCCCGGAAACCCGGAAACCCTGAGAACGGCCGTTCCCCCGGAGGGAACGGCCGTTCTCGTTCACGGAGCGTTCGTTCTCTACGAGGCCCCGAAGGGGAGTTCCAGCTCGGCCCAGACCACCTTGCCGTCCCGGGTGAGCCGGCTGCCCCAGCGCTGGGCCAGCTCGCTGACCAGGAACATCCCGCGCCCGCCCTCGTCCTGCTCGGCGAAGGGGCGCAGCTGCGGCGCCTGCCCGCCGGCGTCGGCGACCTCCACGGTGAGCACCCGGTCGCGGAACAGCCGCAGCCGGCGCGGGGCGTCGGCGTGCAGCAGGGCGTTCGTGACCAGTTCGCTGACCAGCAGTTCGGCGTAGTCGGTGAGCGCGGCCAGGCCCCAGGCGTCCAGGGTGGCGCGGGTGAAGCGGCGGGCCGTGCCGGGCAGCCGGCCGCCGCCGCTGAGCGGCAGGGTGGCGATCCGGTCGGCGGGCAGCGGCAGCACCCGGGCCATGATCATCGCGATGTCGTCCTCGGTGCCGTCGGTGACCAGCGCCCCGAGCACGGCGTCGCAGCTCTCCTCCAGGGTCCGGCCCGGCCCGGACAGGGTGCGGGCGAGCCGGTCGATCCCGGCGTCCAGGTCCTGGCCGCGCCGCTCGACAAGGCCGTCGGTGTAGAGCGCGACCATGCCGCCCTCGGGGATGGTGAACTCGATCGACTCGAAGGCCACCCCGCCGACGCCCAGCGGCACCCCCGGCGGCACGTCCACGACGGCGGCGGTGCCGTCGGGGGCGACCCGCACCGGCGGCAGGTGCCCGGCCGAGGCGACCTGGACGGTGTGCTCCAGCGGGTCGTACACCGCGCAGATACAGGTGGCGAACTGGCCCTCGCCGATTCCCGAGGCGGTCTCGTCCAGCCGGGTGAGGACCTGCTCGGGCGGCATGTCGAGGGTGGCCAGGGTCCTGGCGACGGTGCGCAGCTGGCCCATCGTGGCGGCGGCCCTGATGCCGTGGCCCATCACGTCGCCGACCACCAGGGCGACCCGCCCGCAGGACAGCGGCACCACGTCGAACCAGTCGCCGCCGACCTCGCTGACCACGCTGCTGGGCAGGTAGCGGTAGGCGATCTCCAGGCCGAGGGTGCGGTGCACCTCCTGCGGCAGCAGGCTGCGCTGGAGGGTGAGCGCGGTCTCCCGCTCGCGCCGGTAGAGCCGGGCGTTGTCGAGCGCCAGCGCGGTGCGGGCGACGAGTTCCTCGGCGAGGGCGACGTCGGCGGCGGTGAACGGCTCGGGGTTGCGCATCCGGATGAACTCGGAGCCGCCGAGCACCATGCCCCGGGCGGTGATCGGCACCATCAGGTACGAGTGGATGCCCGCCGCCATCCCGGGCGCCACCCGGTCCTCGCTGGCCACCAGTCCGCGCAGCGCCTCCTCGTCCACGTGGGCGCGCAGCAGCGGCTTCCCGCTGCGCAGGCACTGGACGTAGCTGCGGTCGGGTGAGTACTCGGAGGTTTCGCCGACGATGTCCACGGCGCTCGCGAGGCCGGTCTCGTAGGACTCCCCGACGGCGACGGCGCGCAGCGTGATGGTCTTGTCGGAGGGGATCGCGGTGGGCTCGGCGCCGCGCAGCACCGGTTCCAGCAGGTCGACGGTGGCGAAGTCGGCGAACTTCGGGACGACGGCCTCGATCAGTTCCTCGGCGGTGCGCTGGAGGTCGAGGGTGGTGCCGATCCTGGCGGTCGCCTCGGCGATGGTGGCGAGCCGCTCCTGGGCCTTGGCGGCGCGGGCCTCGGCCTGGAAGCGCTCGGTGACGTCGATGATCGAGGAGCAGACCCCGAAGATCCGGCCGGTGGAGTCCTCCAGCCGGAAGTAGGAGGCGGACCAGGCACGGTCCCGCGTGGGGTCGCCGGGGACCCGGCCGTGCGAGCGGGCGTCCACCACGGGTCTGCCGGTCTTCAGCACCTGGCGCATGATCTGTTCGATCTCGCTGCTGTTGATGCCGGGGAGCACCGCCGATATCCGGCGGCCGAGGTGGGCGGCCACCGGCACGCCGTTCATCAGGGCCAGCGACTCGTTGATCCGGACGTAGCGCAGCCCGGTGTCGTAGACGGCCATGCCGATCGGTGAGCGGTCGAAGACGCCGTCCAGCACCGCGAGGTCGGCCTCCACGGCGTGCAGGGCGCGGGTGTCGGAGGCGGTGGCGAGCAGCAGCAGGGTGCCGGCCGGGCCGGCGATGGGGTAGGTGCGGAACTCCAGGTCGACCTTGTGTCCGTCGCGGTGGCGCACCGGGAACACGCCGGACCACCCGGGGCCTTCCATGATCCGCTGGAACAGGCCGAGCACCTCGGTGCGGTCGGACTCGTCGGTGAGCAGCCGGGCGGCGTGGCTGCCGACGGCCTCCTCGGCGGGGTAGCCGAGCAGGGCCTCGGCGTCCTCGCTCCAGTGCAGGATCAGTCCGTCGTCCTGGAGCAGGGCCGTCGCGAGCGGGACGAGGCGGTGGCCTTCGGGACGTTCGCCCCCGGGGCGTGCGGGGTCGTCGCCCGGTGCCGGGCCGGCGGCGTCGGTCGCGTCCCACTCGTGTCCGTGCATGATCAGGCAGCACCCCGGTTCGGCTCGTGCCCGGCCGGGTGGGCCTCGCGGTCGGTGCCGGCCGGGGTTCTTCTCCAGACTGCACGGACATCGGCCGCCCGGCGACCCCTTGGTCAGGGGGCGTCCGGCCGCTCCGGGTGTACGGGCGTCATGGGCGTACCGGCCGCAGCGTACTCTCCAGAACGCCCGCCCACTGCCGGATCACCCCGGAACGTCGGTGGCTGTCGTCGGTGAGCAGGTTGGCGAGGCCGAGACCGCGGGCGAGGTCCAGCGTGGCCTGCACCGATTCGCGCACTCCGGGGCGGCTCTCGTCGGCGTCCAGGAACTCCACGGCGGCCCGGTGGGCCTCCCTCCCGACGTGTCCTTCCAGGGCGACGATCCGCTCGCGCAGAGCCTCCTCGGTGGCTGCGGCGGTCCACAGGTGCAGGGCGGCCCGGAACAGCGGGCCCGTGTAGAGGCGCACGATCATGTCGACGACGGCCCCGGTGCGGTCGGGCCCGGCGGCCGGCAGCGCGTCCGCGTGGGCGCGGACGGCGGCCAGCCGCTCGGCGGTGACGTGCTCGACGGCCGCGGTGAAGAGGCCCTCGCGGGTCGGGAAGTGGTGCTGGGCCGCGCCCCGGGAGACCCCGGCCCGCTCGGCGACCACGGTGACGGTGGAGCCGTGCCAGCCGAGTTCGGCCAGGCAGTCCACGGCCGCCGCGAGCAGCCGGGCCCTGGTCGCTCGGCTGCGGTCCTGCTGGGGGGTGCGACTGGCGGGGTGGCTGGTCATGGCGGCGGGCGGTTCCTGTTCCGGTCGGGGCGCGGCGGGTTCCGGTCGGCGCGCGGCGGGAGGATCCGCCGCGGCGGGAAGATCCTCACAGACGCGCGCCGGTCTTCGACCGCCGGGGCGGCCCCGGCCGGTCAGCGGACGGCGGCGCGCCCGGCCTCGCGGGCGCGCAGTTCGCGGCGGAGGATCTTGCCGGCCGCGGACTTGGGGACGGCGTCCACGAACTCCACCGCGCGGACCTTCTTGTACGGGGCGACCTGTCCGGCGACGTACCCGGCGACCTCCTCCTCGGTCAGGGCGCTGCCCGGGGCGCGGACCACGAAGGCCTTGGGGCACTCGGTGCCCTCGGCGTCCGGGACGCCGATCACGGCGGCGTCGGTGATCTGCGGGTGGCCGAGCAGCACGGCCTCCAGTTCGGCGGGGGCGACCTGGTAGCCCTTGTACTTGATCAGCTCCTTGACCCGGTCGACGATGTGCAGGTAGCCGCGCTCGTCCACGAAGCCGACGTCGCCGGTGTGCAGCCAGCCCTCGGCGTCGACCACCGCGGCGGTCTCGGAGGGGCGGCCGAAGTAGCCCTTCATCACCTGGGGGCCGCGGATCAGCAGCTCGCCGCGCTCGCCGGGCCCGAGGTCGCCGTCGGTGCCGTCCAGGGCGGTGACCCGCAGCTCGGTGGAGGGGACCATCCGGCCGACCGAGCCGGGCGACGGGTCGCTCTCCTGCGGGGAGACGATGTGGCTGACCGGGGAGAGTTCGGTCATGCCGTAGCCCTGGAGCAGGTGCGGGAGGCCGAGGCGCCGGGCGCAGGCGTCGGCGAGTTCTCGGTCCAGCGGGGCGGCGGCGCACAGCAGGTACTCGACCGAGGAGAGGTCGTACTCGTCCACGATCGGGTGCCTGGCCAGCGCGAGGGCGATCGGCGGGGCCACCACCAGGGCCTGGACCCGGTGTTCCTGGATCGTGCGGCAGAACTGCTCCAGGTCGAAGCGGGGCAGCACGACCACGGTGGCGCCGCAGCGCAGCGGCTGGTTGAGCAGCGCGGCCAGGCCGTAGATGTGGAAGAACGGCAGGACGGCGAGCACCCGTTCGCCCTCGGCGGGGTGGTAGAGGGCGTCGCACTGGGCGAGGTTGGTGGCGATCGAGCGGTGGGTGAGCATCACGCCCTTGGGCAGGCCGGTGGTGCCGCTGGAGTACGGCAGCACGGCGATGTCCTGCGCCGGGTCGATGGCGACCTCGGGGGCGGGGCCGGTGGCGGCGAGCAGGTCGGTGAGCGAGCGGTGGCCCTCGGCGCCGTCCAGAAGGATGATCTCGGCCAGCGGGCGGCCCTGTTCGGCGAGCAGTTCGGCGGCCGCACGGGCGGTCGAGAGGAAACGGGCGACGGTGACCAGCCAGCGGGCGCCGCTGTCGCGCAGTTGCCCGGCCAGGTCGGTGGGAGTGGCGAAGGAGGAGACGGTGGTGATGGTGGCGCCGGCCCTGGTCGCGCCGTAGTAGGCCATCGGATAGGCGGTCGAGTTGGGGCTGAAGAGGGCGACGACGTCACCGCGGCGCACGCCTGTCTCGGCCAGCCCGGCGGCCACCCGCTCGACGGCGGCGGCGAGTTGGGCGTGGCTGACCTGCGCTCCGGTGACGCCGTCGATCAGGGCCGGCCGGTCTCCGTACCGGGATGCGGCGCCGAGCACCGCCTCGTGGATGGGCAGGTCGACCACGGGGACGTCGGGGAACTCGCTTCGGAACACCAAGGTGAGCCTCCAGTAAGGAAGTTGACGTGGCAACAAAACCGGTGCGCGTTTCGGTGCGGGGCGCGTTCAGGAGCATACGGACAGTCAGGGGTCTGGCTCGGCCATTGTGGGGAACCGGGGGCGGGGCACGGGGTGGCGCGGTTGCTCCCGGGGGGCGCCCGATCGGAGGGCGCGCACCACGGCCACCCGCCCCCCGGACCGGCCCCGCCCCTGGAGCACCCCCACCGTACGGCCTCTCCCTCCGCCGCTTCCCCCGCCTCTTCCCCGGCGCTGCCCCGGGCCCGGTCCCCGGGCGCGCCGGTACCGGCCGGCTCGGTCACCGTCCGCCACGGCGCCGGTCCACCACGGCGCCGGTGCGACGGGCCGCCGGGGACTCCGTCCGGGTGTTCCCGGAGCGGGACTCCCCGGACGCGCCGGTCCCCGGCGGCGCTCCGGCCGCCGCACCGGCCATAAGGGCGGCACCGTGCCGCTCGCTCACCCGTCCGCCGGCCGGCGGCTCAGTACGACTTCGGCAGCCCGAGGGTGTGCTGGGCGACGTAGTTGAGCACCATCTCCCGGCTGACCGGGGCGACCCGCCCGACCCGGGTGGCGGCCAGCAGCGCGCCGAGCCCGTACTCCTGGGTCAGGCCGTTGCCGCCGAGGGTCTGCACCGCCTGGTCGACGGTACGGGCGGCGGCCTCCCCGGCGGCGTACTTGGCCATGTTGGCGGCCTCCCCTGCGGCCAGGTCCTCGCCCGCGTCGTAGAGCAGTCCGGCCTTCTGGGTCATCAGCCGGGCCAGCTCGATCTCCACCGCGCACTGGGCGAGCGGGTGGGACAGGCCCTGGTGGGCGCCGATCGGGGTGGACCAGACGGTGCGGGTCTTCGCGTACTCGACGGCCTTGCCGAGGGCCTGGCGGGCGAGGCCGAGCGAGAACGCGGCGGTGAGGACGCGCTCGGGGTTGAGGCCGGCGAACAGCTGGAGCAGGCCCGCGTTCTCGTCGCCGACCAGGGCGTCGGCGGGCAGCCGCACGTCGTCCAGGAACACCTGGAACTGCTTCTCGGGGGCGACGAGTTCCATCGGGATCGCCCGGTACTCGAAGCCGGGGGTGTCGCGCGGGACGACGAACAGGCAGGGCTTCAGCTTGCCGGTGCGGCCCCCACCGGTGTCCGCAGTCTCCGTACGGGCCACGAACAGCACCGCGTCGCAGTGGTCGATGCCGGAGACGAAGACCTTGCGGCCGGTCAGCAGCCAGTCCTCGCCGTCCCTGCGGGCGACGGTGGATATCCGGTGGGAGTTGGACCCGGCGTCCGGTTCGGTGATGCCGAAGGCCATCCTGCGGCTGCCGTCGGCCAGGCCGGGCAGCCAGTGGCGCTTCTGCTCCTCGGTGCCGTAACGGGCGATCACGGTGCCGCAGATCGCCGGGGAGACGATGAGCAGCAGCAGCGGGCAGCCGGCGGTGCCGAGTTCCTCCAGGACGATCGCGAGGTCGGTGATGCCGCCGCCCCCGCCGCCGTACTCGGCCGGCAGGTTGACGCCGAGGTAGCCGGCCCTGCCGGCGTCCGCCCACAGTTCGTCGGCGGGCTCCCCGGCCCTGGCCTTGGCGAGGTAGTAGGCGGAGCCGTAGCGGCGGCCGAGGTCGCCGACGGCCCGGCGCAGGGCCTGGCGTTCGGGGGTCTCCAGGAGCTGACTGCCGATGGTGGACATGGCGGGTCCTTCCTCAGGCTTCGGTGGGCCGGACGACAGCCAGCAGGGTGCCGGTTTCGACCTGCCGGCCGGGGGTGACGCGCAGTTCGACGAGGGTGCCGTCGGCGGGGGCGGCGACGCGGTGCTCCATCTTCATCGCCTCCAGGACCAGCAGCGGCCGGCCGGCGGTGACGGCGTCCCCGACGGCGGCGGTGACCCGGACGACGGTGCCGGGCATCGGGGCGAGCAGCGCGCCGGGGTCGGTGCGGACGACGGGGTCGGGGAAGCGCGGCAGGGCGGTGAGCGCGGTGCCGCCGGCCGGGGTGTCGACGTGCACCCGGTCGCCGTACCGGGCGACGCGGTAGGTGCGCCGCAGGCCGCCCTCGGACAGCACCACCCGGTCCGGCGCGGCCTCGACGAGTTCGGTGTCCGGGTGGTCCTCGGCCGCCAGGCCGGTGCGGGTGAGCCGGTAGCGGACGGCCGTCTCGGTGCCGTCCGCGGCCCGGTAGCGCCTGAGCTGCGGCTGGGAGGGCAGGTTGCGCCAGCCGGAGGGGAAGGCGCCGCGGCGGGCGGCGGCGTCGGCGAGGGCGGCGGCCAGCGCGGCGCGCCCGACGCCCTCGGTGTCCGGGGCGGTGAGTCCGGCCGCGTGTTCGGCCAGAAAACCGGTGTGCAGGTCCGCGGCCAGGAAGGCCGGGTGGCGCAGCGCGCGGACCAGCAGGTCCCGGTTGGTGGCCGGGCCGTGGATGCGGGCGCGGGCGAGCGCGTCGGCGAGCCGGCGGGCGGCGGCCGCGCGGGTGGGCGCCCAGGCGATCACCTTGGCGAGCATCGCGTCGTAGTGCGGGGTGATCTCGCCGCCGGCCGCCACCCCGGAGTCCAGCCGCAGCCCGGCGCCGGTGAACTCCTGGTACGGGGAGGTGAGTTCGAGGCGGTGCAGGGTGCCGGTGGCGGGCTGCCAGTCCTTGGCCGGGTCCTCGGCGTAGAGCCTGGCCTCGATCGCGTGGCCACGGGGTGCCGGGGGCTCGGGCGGCAGCCGCTCCCCCTCGGCGACGGCGAGTTGCAGGGCCACCAGGTCCAGTCCGGTGACCGCCTCGGTGACCGGGTGTTCGACCTGGAGTCGGGTGTTCATCTCCAGGAAGGCGAACCGGTCGTCCCCGGTGAGCAGGAACTCGGCGGTGCCCGCGCCGACGTAGCCGATCGCCTTGGCGGCCTGGCCGGCAGCGGCGTGCAGCGCGGCGCGCACCTGGGCCGGCAGGCCGGGCGCGGGGGCCTCCTCGATCACCTTCTGGTGCCGCCGTTGCAGCGAGCAGTCCCGGTCGCCGACCGTCCAGACGGTGCCGTGGGCGTCGGCCAGCAGCTGGACCTCGACGTGCCGCCCGGCGGGCAGGTAGCGCTCGCAGAACACCTCGTCCGAGCCGAAGGCCTTGGCCGCCTCGGCGCGGGCGGCCGCCAGTGCGCCGGGCAGGTCGGCCAGGCTCCGGACGACGCGCATGCCCCGGCCGCCGCCGCCCGCCGCGGCCTTGACGAGCAGCGGCAGGTCGGCCTCGGTGGGCTCGGTGAGGGCGCCCAGCACCGGCACCCCGGCCTCGGCCATCAGCCGCTTGGCGGCGGTCTTGGAGCCCATCGCGGCGATCGCGGCGGGTGGCGGGCCGACCCAGACCAGGCCCGCGTCCAGGACGGCCCGCGCGAACCCGGCGTCCTCGGAGAGGAAGCCGTAGCCGGGGTGGACGGCGTCGGCCCCGGCGGCGAGGGCGGCCCGGACGATCAGGTCGGCGCGCAGGTAGGTGTCGGCGGGAGCGGCGCCGGGCAGCCGGACGGCGGCGTCGGCCTCGCGCACGTGCGGGGCGGCCGCGTCCGGGTCGGAGTGGACGGCGGTGGTCGCGATGCCGAGCTCCCGGCAGGTGCGGAAGACCCGGCGGGCGATCTCGCCCCGGTTGGCGACCAGCAGGTTGGTGATCGGGGCCTTGGAAGTCATCGTCGGGGTTCCCTCACAGTCGGAAGACGCCGTAGCCGCGCGCGCCCTCGACCGGCGCGTTGTGGACCGCGGACAGGCAGAGGCCGAGCACCGTACGGGTGTCGCGCGGGTCGATCACGCCGTCGTCGTAGAGCCGGCCGGAGAGGAACACCGGCAGCGACTCGGCCTCGATCTGCTGCTCGACCATCGCGCGGACCGCCGCGTCCGCGTCCTCGTCGTACGGCCGGCCCTTCGCCGCGGCGGACTGCCGGGCGACGATCGACAGCACCCCGGCGAGCTGCTGCGGGCCCATCACCGCGGACTTGGCGCTCGGCCAGGAGAACAGGAAGCGCGGTTCGTACGCCCGGCCGCACATGCCGTAGTGCCCGGCGCCGTAGGAGGCGCCCATCAGCACGGACAGGTGCGGGACGGTGGAGTTGGCGACCGCGTTGATCATCATCGCGCCGTGCTTGATGATGCCGCCCTGCTCGTAGTCCTTGCCGACCATGTAGCCGGTGGTGTTGTGCAGGAAGAGCAGCGGGGTGTTCCGCTGGTTGGCCAGCTGGATGAACTGGGCGGCCTTCTGGGACTCCTGGCTGAACAGCACGCCCTGGGCGTTGGCCAGGATGCCGACCGGGTAGCCGTGGAGGCGGGCCCAGCCGGTGGCCAGGCTGGTGCCGTAGAGCGGCTTGAACTCGTCGAAGTCGGAGCCGTCGACGATCCTGGCGATCACCTCGCGCGGGTCGAAGGGCACCTTGAGGTCGCCGGGGACGATGCCCAGCAGCTCCTCCTCGTCGTACTCCGGCGGCCGGGCCAGCGGGTCAGGGCCGGGGCCGGGCCTGCGGTGGTCGAGCCGGGCGACGATCCGGCGGGCGATCCGCAGCGCGTCCGGCTCGTCCGCCGCGACGTGGTCGGCCAGTCCGGAGACGCGGGCGTGCATCTCGGCGCCGCCGAGCGACTCGTCGTCGGCCTCCTCGCCGGTGGCCATCCTCACCAGCGGCGGGCCGCCGAGGAAGACCTTGGCGCGGTCCTTGACCAGCACGGTGTGGTCGGACATGCCGGGCACGTAGGCGCCGCCCGCGGTGGAGTTGCCGAACACCACGGCCACGGTGGGGATGCCGGCGGCGGACAGCCGGGTGAGGTCGCGGAACAGCGCGCCGCCGGGGATGAAGATCTCCTTCTGGCTGGGCAGGTCGGCGCCGCCGGACTCGACCAGGCTGACCAGCGGAAGGCGGTTCCGCAGCGCGATCTCGTTGGCCCGCAGCGCCTTTCGCAGGGTCCACGGGTTGCTGGCGCCGCCGCGCACCGTCGGGTCGTTGGCGGTGATCACGCACTCGACGCCCTCGACCGTGCCGATGCCGGTGACCAGGGCCGCGCCGACCGGGTACTCGCTCCCCCAGGCGGCCAGCGGGGACAGCTCCAGGAACGGGGAGTCCTGGTCGACCAGCAGCTCGATCCGCTCGCGGGCCGGCAGTTTGCCGCGCTCGCGGTGGCGCTCCAGGTACGTGGGGCCGCCGCCCGCCAGCGCCTTGGCGTGCTCGGTGCCGAGGTCGGCGAGCTTGGCGAGCATCGCGGCCCGGTGCTCGGCGTGCTCGGGCCCGGCCGGGTCGACGCGGCTGGTCAGGACGGTCACAGCAGGACCTCCGGGATGTCGAGGTGGCGGGCCCGCAGCCACTCCCCGAGGGCCTTGGCCTGCGGGTCGAAGCGGTGCCGGGCGGCGACGCCTTCGCCGAGCAGACCGGTGATGGTGAAGTTGACCGCGCGCAGGTTCGGCAGCAGGTGCCGGGTGACGGGCAACTCGGCCGCCTCGGGCAGCAGTTCGCGCAGCGTCTCGACGGTGAGGGCGTGCGCCAGCCAGCGCCAGCCGTCCTCGGAGCGGGCCCAGAGGCCGAGGTTGGCGTCGCCGCCCTTGTCGCCGCTGCGGGCGCCGGCCACCAGGCCGATCGGGGCCCGGCGGGTGGGGCCGGCCGGCAGCGGTTCGGGCAGTTCGGCGTCCACCGGGTGGGCCTGGGCGGTGACGGGCGGCGGCGGTACGGCGATCCGGCGGCCGTCCGCCAGGACGGCGGTGTGCTCGACGACCTTGGCGTCGATGTGCGCGGTGCTGAACACCCCGTACGGCGCGCCCGGCCCCGGCGGGGCGGTGAGATGGAAGCCCGGGTATCCGGCCAGCCCCAACTCCACGGCCGCCTTGCCGAGTTCGCGCCCGACCCGGGCCGGGTCCGGATCCCGGGCGGCCAGCCGGAGCAGGGCGGAGGCGGCCTCCTCGGTCGGGGCGTCCGGGTGGTCGGTGCGGGCCAGCGTCCAGCGCAGTTCGGCGGGGCGGGAGCCGGGCGGCAGCGCGTCGGCGAACTGCCGCCGCACCAGGGCGGCCTTGGCCTCGATGTCCAGGCCGGTGAGGACGAACACCACCTCGTTGAGGTGGCCGCCGAGCCGGTTGAGGCCCGCCTTCAGGGTGGGCGGCGGGGCCTCACCGCGCACGCCGTCGATCCGGACCCGGTCCTGGCCCTCCCCGGTGAGCCGCACGGTGTCCAGCCGGGCCGTGACGTCCGGGCCGAGGTAGTGCGATCCGCCGGTCTCGTACAGGAGTTGGGCGGTGACGGTGCCGATGGTGACGGCGCCTCCGGTGCCCGGGTGCTTGGTGATCACGCTGGAGCCGTCGGCGTGCAGTTCGGCGAGCGGGAAGCCCGGCCGGGTGACGTCGTGCTCGCGGAAGAAGGCGTAGTTGCCGCCGGTCGCCTGGGCGCCGCACTCCAGGACGTGCCCGGCCACCACGGCGCCGGCCAGCGCGTCCAGGTCTTCCGGGGTCCAGCCGAAGCGGGCGATCCCGGGGCCGACGACCAGCGCCGCGTCCGTGACCCGGCCGGTCACCACCACGTCGGCGCCGCCCGCCAGGCAGGCCGCGACGCCGAACCCGCCGAGGTAGGCGTTGGCGGCCAGCAGGCCCTTCGGCAGGCCGAGTTCGGCCCGCCGCGGGAGCAGGTCGTCGCCCTCCACGTGGGCGACGGCCGCCTCGATGCCGAGCCGCCCGGCCAGGGCGCGCAGCTCCTCGGCGAGCCGGGCCGGGTTGAGCCCGCCCGCGTTGACCACGATCTTCACGTCGCGCTCGCGGGCCAGGCCGAGGCACTCCTCCATCTGCCGCAGGAAGGTCCTGGCGTAGCCGAGCGAGGGGTCCTTGAGGCGGTCGCGGGCGAGGATCAGCATGGTCAGCTCGGCGAGGTAGTCCCCGGTGAGCACGTCCAGCGGTCCGCCGGTGAGCATCTCCCGCATCGCGGCGAAGCGGTCCCCGTAGAACCCCGAGGCGTTGCCGATCCGCAGTACCGCGTCGTCGCGCGCCAATGCGCCTCCCCTGCCGATGAGTTGGGCGTACCCTCGGACGGGTTGCGCCGGGCAGCAGCGTGGCACCGGCGACAGAAATAAGCAATCACGCCTGCTTGTTTTCCCCCGGCGACCGCCCGGCCGTGCCTAGGGTGGCGATCATGACGGACTCGTACGCCGATCCGGGCACTCCGGATCACCGAAGCGCGGCACGCTACCTGTGGTGGCTGACCATCAGTCAGCGCCGGCGGGTCGCGGGCGGCGCGCTGCTCGGCACCCTCTGGATGGTCTGCCTGATGCTGCCGCCGTACCTCATGCAGCGCGCCATCGACGACGGGCTCCAGCCGGGGAGGACGGGCGTCCTGGCCGGCTGGGTGGCCGCTCTGCTCGGCGTCGCGGTGCTCAACGCCTGGCTGGGCATCATGCGCCACCGCACCATGACCCGGGTGCGGATGGACGCCACCTTCCGGACGGTCAAGGTCGTGGTCGCGCACGCCACCCGGCTGGGGGCGGCCCTGCCCCGGAAGGTCTCGGTCGGCGAGGTGGTCAGCATCGGGACGGGCGACGTCGCGCAGATCAGCCGGACGCTGACGATCACAGGACCGGGCGTCGGCGCCGTCATCGCCTACCTCGTGGCGGCCGCACTGCTGCTGTCGGTCTCCGTCCTGCTCGCCGTCGTCGTCCTGCTCGGGGTGCCGCTGCTCGCGCTGGTGATCGGGCCGCTGCTGGAGCGGCTCCAGGGCGCGGAGTCGAGGTACCGCGAGCAACAGGGCGTGCTGACGGCCAGGATCGCGGACATCGTCGGCGGCATGCGCGTCCTCAACGGCATCGGCGGCAAGGAGCTGCTGGCCGGCCGCTACGTCGACGGTTCGCGGAGCCTGCGGGCCGAGGGCTACCGGGTCGGCGCCGTGACCAGCTGGATCCAGGCCCTCTCGGTCGGCCTGCCCGCCCTCTTCCTCGCCCTGGTGACCTGGCTGGCCGCCCGGATGGCCGCCGAGGGCACCATCACGGTCGGCACGCTGGTCGCCGTCTACGGCTACGCCGCCGTCCTGGTGGTGCCGGTCGCCTCCTTCATCGAGGGCGGGTACGACCTCACCAGGGGCCTGGTGGCCGCCGGGCGGGTCGTCCGGGTGCTCGACCTGGCACCCGCCGTCGAGGACGCCGCGACCGTCCGCCCGGCTCCCGCCGGCCCGTCGGCGCTGCACGACCCCGACAGCGGGGTGGCGGTGGCCCCCGGGCAGTTGACCGCGATCGTCAGCGCCCGCCCGGCCGAGTCCGCCGCCGTGGTCGACCGGCTCGGCCGGTACAGCGCGTCCGCCGCCACCTGGGGAGGCGTTCCGCTCGCGGACGTCGCCCTGGCCGAGGTCCGCGGCCGGATCGTGGTGGCGGACAACGACGCCGACCTCTTCTCCGGCCCGCTGCGCACGGTGGTCGGGGGCCGGACCGAGCACACCGACGCGTCCATCGCCCGGGCCGTCCGGGACGCCGCCGCACAGGACGTCGTGCAGGCGCTGCCCGACGGTCTCGACACACCCGTCGAGGCCCGGGGCAGCAACCTCTCCGGCGGGCAGCGCCAGCGGCTGCGGCTCGTCCGCGCCCTGCTCGCCGACCCCGAGGTGCTGCTGCTGGTCGAGCCCACCTCCGCCGTGGACGCCCACACCGAGGCCGCCATGGCCGCCGGGCTGCACCGGGCCAGGGCCGGGCGCACCACCGCCCTCACCTCGACCTCCCCCGTCCTGCTGGAGCGGGCCGACACCGTCTGCTACCTCGCCGACGGCCGCCTGGTGGCCGCCGGCCCGCACCGGGCGCTGCTCGCGTCGGAGCCCGGCTACCGCGCGCTGGTGGCCCGCGGCGGCGACGGACCCGACGCCACCGCGTCCGCCCACTCCGAGGAGGCCGCCCGATGACCGCCCCCACCGAGACCGCCCGCGGGCTCCCGGTCGCCGGGGCCGCCGAGGCCCGCCGTGCCGCCGTGCGCCTGGTGCGCGAGGACGGCCGCGCGGTCGTCGCGATGCTGGCCCTCAACGGGCTCGCCGCGGCGGCCGGGCTGGGCGGGCCCTGGCTGCTCGGCAGAATCGTCGACGACGCCAGGGCCGGGGCCGGAACCGGCCACGTCGACCGGCTCGCCCTGGGCATCCTCTGCTTCGCCCTGGCGCAGCTGCTGCTGGGCCGCTTCGCCCGGTACGCCGGGTACCGCTTCGGCGAGCGGACCCTGGCCCGGATCCGCGAACGGTTCGTCGAGCGGGCCCTCGCCCTGCCCGCCTCGGTGGTCGAACGCGCGGGCACCGGCGACCTGATGACCCGTGGCACCGCCGACGTCGCCACCGTCGGCACCACCCTGCGCGACGCCGCGCCCGAGGTCTCCGTCGCCCTCGTCCAGGTCGTCCTCATCCTGGCCGCCATGCTCGCGGTCGACCTGCCGCTGGGCGTCTGCGGGGTGCTCTGCCTGTCCGGGATCTGGTTCGCCACCCGCTGGTACCTGCGCCGCGCCCACACCGGCTACCTCGCCGAGGGCGCCGCCGACTCCGCGCTCGCCGAGGTGCTCGGCTCCACCGCCGCCGGGGCCAGGACGGTCGAGGCGCTGGGCCTGGAGGAGCGCCGGATCGCCGCCGCCGCCGAGGCGATCGAGAACTGCCGGGCCGCCCGCACCCACACGCTCAACCTGCGCAGCGTGCTCTTCCCTGTGGTCGAGTTCTCGTACGTCGCCCCGGTCGCGGGCATCCTGCTGATCGGCGGCGCCCTGCGCGGCACCGGCGCGGTCGGCATCGGAGCGGTCGTCTCCTGCGCCCTCTACGTCTGGCAGCTCGCCGAGCCGATGGACAAGGCCCTGCTCTGGCTCGACCAGCTCCAGCGCAGCAACGCCTCCTTCGCCAGGGTCGAGGGCGTCGGCCGGATCGACGCGCCGGTCGTGACCGGTGGCGCGCGGCCCGCCGACGACCGGATCGACGTGGTCGGCGTCCGGTACGCCTACCAGGGGGAACGGGACGTCCTGCACGGCGTCGACCTGACGGTCCGCCCCGGCGAGCGACTGGCCGTGGTCGGCCCCTCGGGTGCCGGAAAGTCCACCCTGGGCCGGCTGCTGGCCGGAGCCGAGGTGCCGCGCACCGGCCGGGTGACGGTCGGGCGGGTCCCCGTCGCCGAGCTGGACCCGGCACAGCTGCGCCGCCACGTCGTCCTGGTCTCCCAGGAGCACCACGTCTTCCTCGGCACCGTCCGGGACAACCTCGGGATGGCCGCGCCCACCGCCGGCGACCAGGAGCTGCGGGCGGCGCTGGCCGCCGTCGGCGGCGACTGGGTGGACGAGCTGCCGGACGGGCTGGACACCGGACTCGGCGCCGGAGGGCACCGCCCGGACGCCCAGCAGGCCCAGCAACTCGCCCTGGCCCGCGTGGTCCTGGCCGATCCGCACACGGTGATCCTGGACGAGGCGACCTCGCTGCTCGACCCGGCCACGGCCCGGCACACCGAGCGCTCCCTGGCGGCCGTGCTCAGGGGCCGCACCGTGATCGCCATCGCCCACCGCCTGCACACCGCGCACGACGCGGACCGGGTCGCGGTGATGGACGGCGGCCGGGTGACCGAACTGGGCAGCCACGACGAGCTGTTGGCGGCCGACGGCGGCTACGCGGCGCTGTGGAGGTCCTGGCACGGCGGCTGAGGGCGCGGCCCGGCGGGTCCGGTTGCCGCACGCCGCCCGGCCCCGCGGGTCCGGTCACACCGGGCCGGCCAGCGTCTCGATCGGGTCCGCGGCCCACGGATCGGGCTCGCGGCCCACGGATCGGGCTCGCGGGTGAGGCTCGCCAGTTCCTCGGGCGGTTCGCTCCCGTCCCGGACGGCGGCCACGTAGGCCCTGGCCTCCCGCAGGCCCAGCCGCGGGGCCCGCCGGCGCAGGTGCCGCATGGCGGCGGCCGGCCCGGCACCGTCCGCGAGGCGCCGGACGTCCGCGGCGAGGGGGTCGGGCGGTCGGATGCCCCTGACCCGCCTGAGGTAGTCCTCCTCCCAGTCGTCCCGCCACTCGGTGCCGGGGACGAAGTGGATGCTCCCGTCCTCCCGGTCGACCAGGCAGGGGCCGCCGAGGAGGGTCCCGCGCAGGGCGGGGTCGCGAGCGCCCTGCCGAGGTCCAGTGGACGAGCCAGCCGACCGACCGCTCCTCGACGGCGTACGCGGCCAGCTTCGGGATCCGCCGCGCCCACGCCCAGCCCGGCCGCTCGCGCTCCAGACAGGACTCGACCAGCTCGACCGCTCGCTCCCGGGAGATCACGCCGCCCATTCTTCACCCCCGGTCAACCGGGATTCCGGCCCCTTCCGTGCTCGGTCCGCCGGCGCGGGAGCGCGCGCGTCGGCGGCCGTTCACCCCCGGGCGGGACGCCGTACAGATGCCGGTCGCCATACCCCTGACCTGCGAAGAAACAGGTGTTCGGAGCACAGGAAGTGTGTGCACGACAGCCATTGACCCGGAGTCAGGGATTCCGAAAGGATGCGCGACCATGACTACTACGCGCGTAAACCTTCTGTCGAGACGGTTGATCGCCCCGCTGCGCTGGGCGGCCCTGCTGTCGCTGCTGGTCTCGGTCGGAGTGTTCTTCGCCGGCGCCGGCGAGGCCCAGGCGGCGCCCTCGTGCGCGGTGCTCTCCACCGGTGCCGCGCCGCAGGCGAGCGCCGCCGTCCGCTCCGCCTGCGGGCTGATCGGCACCCCGTACTCGTGGGGCGGCGGCCACGGCGGGCAGCCCGGCCCGACGTACGGCCTCTGCGACCCCGCCAACGGCGCGCCCGACGACTGCCACGTCCGCGGCCTGGACTGCTCCGGCCTGGTCCGCTACGCCTACGACCTGGCCGTCGGCGAGGACGTCATCAACGGCACCACCCGGACCCAGTGGCCGACCTCCCGGGCGGTCGCCCGCTACTACCGGGCGGACGGCACCGCACCGCTGCTCCCCGGCGACCTGGTGTACTTCGGCAACACCGCCTCCACCATCCACCACGTCGCGATGTACCTCGGGCAGGGCTGGATCGTCGAGGCCCCGTACTCCGGCGGCTACGTCCGGGTGGCGGCGCTCTCCTCGCACGGCGACTACTACGGCGCCATCCGGCTGTACGGCCCCGGCAACTCCGGCACGACGCCGCCCACGCCCCCGTCGGGCGACGGCAGGTACTGGGTGGACACCTACGCCAACGCGCCGGTGTACGGCTCCCCGGCCTCCACCACCGGCACCGGGACCCTGTACCAGGGGACGAACTACGTCTACTGCAAGGCCTGGGGCCGCGAGGCGTCGAACGGCTCCGGCTACAACCACTGGTGGCTGAAGACCGACCCCGACGCGGGCCCCGGCGGCCAGTGGGTCTCCGCCCTCTACCTGTCCCGCTGGGGCAACGACACCGCCAAGGACAACAACGGCACCACCATCCCGAACTGCCCGGGCGGCGGCACCCCGCCCGCCACCGGCAAGTTCTGGGTCGACACCTACGCCAACGCGAACGTCTACCCCTCGCCGACCTCCACCTCCGCCAGCGGAACGCTGTACCAGGGGACGAACTACGTCTACTGCAAGGCCTGGGGCCGCGAGATGTCGAACGGCTCCGGCTACAACCACTGGTGGCTGAAGACCGACCCCGACGCGGGCCCCGGCGGCCAGTGGGTCTCCGCCCTCTACCTGTCCCGGTGGGGCAACGACACCGCCAAGGACAACAACGGCACCACCATCCCGAACTGCTAGGTCCGCCCGCATGCCGCCCCGGGCCGGTCGCGCGGACCGATCAGGATTCGAGAAGCGCCCGGCCCGGGTGCGCGCCTAGCGTTGCAGTCATGAACGAGATCACCATTCACTGGACCTTCCTCCCGCACACCGACCCCGAGGCCTCCCTCGCCTTCTACCGCGACCTGCTCGGCTTCGAGGTGCGCAGCGACGTCGGCGGCGGCCCGATGCGCTGGATCACCGTCGGCCCCGCCGGCCAGCCCGACGTCTCCCTGGTGCTGGAGCCGGCCTCCGCCGACCCGGGCCGCACCGAGGAGGAGCAGCGGACCATCACCGAGATGATGGCCAAGGGCACCTACGCCCGGCTCGTCCTGGGCACCCCCGACCTGGACGGCGTCTACGACCGGCTGAAGTCCGGCGGCGCCGAGCTGGTCCAGGAGCCGACCCGGCAGCCGTACGGCGTCCGGGACTGCGCGTTCCGCGACCCGGCGGGCAACATGGTCCGCTTCAACGAGGTGCGCTGACCCTCGCCGGTACCGGGCCCGTCCTGCCCGCCGCCGGACGTGCGCGAACCTGTTCGACCCCGGCCGGAAATGGTTGGATCGGGGGGTTCGAGCACACCGACGGCGGCCGGACCGGGCGGGCCCACCGGTCCACCACCTGTCCCAGAGAACCGCCGAGAGCCAGGGAGCGAAGAGAACGATGCCCAAGCGGACGGACGCGCAGCCGCACGTCGCCGACAGCCACGACCTGATCCGCGTGCACGGCGCCCGCGAGAACAACCTCAAGGACGTCAGCGTCGACCTCCCCAAGCGCCGGCTGACGGTGTTCACCGGGGTGTCCGGCTCGGGCAAGAGCTCCCTGGTCTTCGACACCGTCGCCGCCGAGTCCCAGCGGCTGATCAACGAGACCTACAGCGCCTTCGTCCAGGGCTTCATGCCCACCCTGGCCCGCCCCGAGGTGGACGTCCTCGAGGGCCTCACCACCGCGATCATCGTCGACCAGCAGCGGATGGGCGCCGACCCGCGCTCCACCGTCGGCACCGCCACCGACGCCAACGCGATGCTGCGCATCCTGTTCAGCCGCCTCGGCACCCCGCACATCGGCTCCCCCAAGGCGTTCTCCTTCAACGTCCCGTCGATCAGCGGCGCCGGCGCCGTCACCGTCGAGCGCGGCGGCAAGACGGTCAAGGAGCGGCGCAGCTTCAGCATCACCGGCGGGATGTGCCCGCGCTGCGAGGGCCGCGGCAGCGTCTCCGACATCGACCTCACCCAGCTCTTCGACGACGGCAAGTCGATCTCCGAGGGCGCGATCACCATCCCCGGCTGGAAGACCGACAGCTGGTGGACGGTCGGCGTGTACGCCAACTCCGGCTTCCTCGACCCGGACAAGCCGATCCGCAGGTACACGAAGAAGGAGATGCAGGACTTCCTGTACCGGGAGCCGACCAAGGTCAAGGTCAACGGCGTCAACCTCACCTACGAGGGCCTGATCCCCAAGATCCAGAAGTCCATGCTGGCCAAGGACAAGGACGCGCTCCAGCCGCACATCCGGGCCTTCGTGGAGCGCGCCGTCACCTTCACCGCCTGCCCCGACTGCGGCGGCACCCGGCTCAGCGAGGCCGCCCGCTCGTCCAGGATCGCGGGCGTCAGCATCGCCGACGCCTGCGCGATGCAGATCAGCGACCTCGCCGCCTGGGTCGCCGGCCTCGACGAGCCCTCGGTGGCACCGCTGCTCGGCACGCTCCGCCAGGCCCTCGACTCCTTCGTGGAGATCGGCCTCGGCTACCTCTCGCTCGACCGCCCCTCCGGCACCCTCTCCGGCGGCGAGGCGCAGCGGGTCAAGATGATCCGCCACCTCGGCTCCTCGCTCACCGACACCACGTACGTCTTCGACGAGCCCACCACCGGCCTGCACCCGCACGACATCGAGCGGATGAACCGGCTGCTGCTGCGCCTGCGGGACAAGGGCAACACGGTGCTGGTGGTGGAGCACAAGCCGCAGACCATCGCGATCGCCGACCACGTGGTGGATCTCGGCCCCGGGGCCGGCGCGGCGGGCGGCACGGTCTGCTACCAGGGCGACGTCGAGGGGCTGCGCACCAGCGGCACGGTGACCGGCCGCCACCTGTCCGACCGGACGGCGCTGCGCGGGACGGTGCGCGAGCCCACCGGCCGGCTGGAGATCCGCGGCGCGAGCACCCACAACCTGCGGAACGTGGACGTGGACGTCCCGCTCGGGGTGCTCACCGTGGTGACGGGGGTGGCGGGCTCCGGGAAGAGCTCGCTGATCCACGGGTCGCTGTGCCGACCGTCGGGGGCCGGGAACGAGGGCGTGGTCTCCGTCGACCAGGGCGCGATCAAGGGCTCCCGGCGCAGCAACCCGGCCACCTACACCGGGCTGCTCGACCCGATCCGCAAGGCCTTCGCCAAGGCCAACGGCGTGAAGCCGGCCCTGTTCAGCGCGAACTCCGAGGGCGCCTGCCCGACCTGCAACGGCGCCGGGGTGGTCTTCACCGACCTGGCGATGATGGCCGGGGTGGCCACCACCTGCGAGGACTGCGAGGGCAAGCGGTACCAGCCGGCGGTGCTGGAGTACCACCTGGGCGGGCGGGACATCGCCGAGGTGCTGGCGATGTCGGTGACCGAGGCGGAGGAGTTCTTCGGCTCGGGCGAGGCGAAGCTCCCGGCCGCGCACCGCGTCCTGGAGCGGCTCGCGGACGTCGGGCTCGGCTACCTCAGCCTCGGCCAGCCGCTCACCACGCTCTCCGGCGGCGAGCGGCAGCGGCTCAAGCTGGCCACCCACATGGCGGACAAGGGCGGTGTCTACGTCCTGGACGAGCCGACCACGGGGCTGCACCTGGCCGACGTCGAGCAGCTGCTCGGGCTGCTGGACCGGCTGGTCGAGTCCGGGAAGTCGGTGATCGTGATCGAGCACCACCCGGCGGTGATGGCGCACGCCGACTGGATCATCGACCTGGGCCCCGGCGCCGGGCACGACGGCGGGCTGGTGGTCTTCGAGGGCACCCCGGCCGAGCTGGTCGCCGCGCGGTCCACGCTGACCGGCGAGGCGCTGGCCCGGTACGTGGGCTGAAGCCGCGCGTGGGCTGAGCCGTACGTGGGCTGAGCCGAGGGCTCTCCCGGCGGGCCGGTCAGTCCAGCGGGAGGGCCATCTCCAGGATGCGCACCGAGGCGTCCAGCACGTACGGCGTCGCCTCCCCGGTGTACGCGAACCCGCGCCGCAGGTAGAAGGCGGCGGCGCGGGGGTTCGCCTCGTGCACCCCGAGCAGCAGCCGCCCGGCGCCCCGGACCCGCGCCCAGGCGAGCACCGTGTCCAGCAGGGCGTCGGCGACGCCGCGCTCGCGGCCGCGGTGTGCCGGGTCCACCCAGACGCCGATGACGTCCAGCGCGGAGGCCTGGACCCGGTTCGGGGCGGACAGCATGGTGGCGACCCACTCCCCCGCGGTGTCCACCGCGACCAGGCCGAGCCGGTCGGGCTCGTTGACCCAGTCGCACCGGGCCCGCCACTCGCCCTCGCCGTGGCGGGTCGCGGTCTCGTGGGTCTCGCCGAACGCGAGCGGTGTGTCGAGGAGTTGGGCCAGCCGCACCTTCCGCAGCCGCTGCCAGTCGGCGCGCCCGATCCGCTCGATCCTGCACTCCATCGCTTCGGCTCCCCCGTCGCACGGCACTGCCTCCGCCGCCGGTGATCACCGGCGGCGGAGGCAGGATATCCGGGGCGCCGGTCACGGCTTGATGCGGACCACCTGCGGGTCGTGGTCGCTGGCCTGCTGGGCGAACTCGGCGTTGATGTGCACCACGTCGTACTTGGCGTAGCCGACCTCGGGACTGACCAGGATGTGGTCCAGCACCTGCGAGTTGCCCTGGTAGACGTACGAGTACTGCTCGGTCTCCGGCAGCTCGTTCACCAGGTCGCGCAGCACGCCGTCCTTGGTGAGCGCGGCCAGCGCGGGCGAGAACTGGTAGTCGTTGAAGTCGCCGAGGGAGACGACCCTGGCCTCCTTGTCGGCGGCCAGCAGCTTGGCGACGAAGGCCTGCTCGATGGTGGCCTGCTTGATCCGCTGCACCTCGGAGCCGCGGGTCGGCTGCTGGAAGCGACTGTCGATGCCCTGGTCGCCACCCTTGCTGTTGAAGTGGTTGGCGATCACGAAGACCTTCTTGCCGCGGAAGGAGAACTGGCCGACCAGCGGCTTGCGGCTGGTGGTCCAGGCCTCGTCGTTCGGCTCGATCCGGCCGGGCGAGGCGGTCAGCGCGGTGCTCGCGCCGGTGCCGGTCACGCCGACGGCGGTGGTGGCGTCGCCGCCGGGGATGTCGGTGAAGGACACCCGCTGCGGGTTGAACAGGAAGACCTGGCGGATGTTGCCGCCGGGCTCGCCGCCGTCCTTGCCGTCCTGCGGGTCGACCGAGCGCCAGTCGTAGGCCGGGCCGCCGGCCGCCCTGATGGCGGCGACGAACTTGGCGACGGTCCGGCTCGCGTCCACCGTGCCGTCGTTCGTGGCCCCGTTGTCGTCCTGGATCTCCTCCAGGGCGACGATGTCGGGCGAGCGCAGGTTGGTGACGACGCCCTGGGCCAGCTCGGCGAACTTGGCGTCCGGGTTGCCCGGGGCCAGGTTCTCCACGTTGTAGGTGGCGAGGGTGAGTTCGCGGTCGGCCGGCTGGGCGGTGACCTCGCGCTGGAGGTGGTTGTCCTTCAGGGCGCCCATGGTGCCGGCGACCAGGGTGTAGCCGCCGAAGTTGTTGTAGTCCAGCGGGCCCGCGGTGGTGCCGGTCAGCTCGTCGCCGACGTTGGCCACCGGGAACGGCTGCTGGCCGACCGGGGCCTGCTGCTGGATCATCAGGCGGCCGACGTTTGGCTCGCGGTAGGACTCGTACAGCACGCCGCCGCGCTTGCTGCGCTGGTCCTGCTTGTCGGCGGCGACCCACAGCTCGTTGTACTTGTCGGTCGCCTGGACCACCCGGACGTCCTTGACCTGGACGAGCATGCCCTCCAGGGACTCGTAGAAGTCCAGGGCGTACTTCTCCGGGTCGAGCGCCACGGCGTCGATGGAGCCGTCCGCGGCGGCCGGCGGGGCGTAGGTGCCGGGGATGTTGCGGGTGTCCACGGTGACCGGGGCGGGCAGCGGGTTGCCGGCCGACAGCACCGTGATGCCGGGGGCGGTGATCTCGGTGATGGACTGCGAGCCGCCGCCGAAGTTCGGATAGTACTCGGTGACCTTGCCGCTCACCAGCACCGAGTCGCCGGCCTTCACGGTCGGGTTGCCGCCGGTGAAGACGAAGACGCCCTCGCTGGTGGCCGGGTCGGCGTCCGGGTTCGGGTCCTGGATCCAGAAGCCCTTGGAGCTGCCGTAGGCGCGCACGCCGGTGACGATGCCGGGCACGCCGGTGACGGGCTTGCCGGCCTGCGGGGATATCCGGGTGCCGCCCTGGACGTCGTGGATGCGCAGCGGGCCGGCCTCGGTCGGGGCGGGGGTGGCCGCGGCGGCGTTCGCCACCGGCAGCGGGACGAGCACCAGCGAGGCGGCCAGCGAAGCCGGGATCAGGGCGGCGCGCAGCAGGGCTCTGCGGGGGCGGGGAGCGGAGGCGGTGGTCACCGGGGCAGGACTCCTAGCTCCGTCGTGCGGCACTGGTGGCGCGCGACGGTCCGGGCGGAGGCGCGAACGGGCGCGCGCTACTCGCGGAGAGGGAAAGCGGAGGACGGACACCCGCCCCCCGCGGCGCCCCTCAAGATACGCGCGTAGAAAATGCCCCGACAAGACCCTGCCGGTGAACTGTCGGTTCCTCGCAGGTGACGTGACCTCCGGTCAGGCCGGGCCGCTCACAGCCCGCTCCCAGCGGACTCCCAGGAAGCCTCGATCCGCTCGACGACCAGCTCGCACAGCTCGTGGGTGCGCAGCGCGTCGTGGGCGTCCAGGGTGTGCCCGGCGCGGACGGCGGCCAGGAAGGCGAGCACGCACTGCTCGATGCCGCGCTGACGGGCCACCGGCACCCAGTCCCCGCGGCGGCGGACGGTCGGCTGGCCGCGGTGGTCGATCACCTCGGCGAGGTTGTGCACCTCGCGCTTGGAGTCGCCGCCGGAGACCTCCAGCACCTCCTCGGTGGAGCCGGAGACCCGGTTCATGATGCCGAGCGCGGTGAACCCGTCCCCGCCGAGGGTCAGCACCACGTGCTCGACCAGTCCGTCGCGGCTGCGGGAGCGGACGTCCACGTGCTCGATCTCGCCGGGGGCCAGGAAGCGCAGCACGTCCACGACGTGGATGAAGTCGTCGTACACCAGGGTGCGGGCGGTCTCGGCCAGGCCCTCGCGGTTCTTCCGCAGCACGATCAGGTCGCGCGGGCGCTCCCTGGCCTGGGCGTAGCCGGGCGCGTGGCGGCGGTTGAAGCCGACCATCAGCGAGCGGCCGGTGCGGTCGGCCAGGTCGACCAGCCGGCGGGCGCCGTCCAGGGTGTAGTCGAGCGGCTTGTCCACGTAGACGTCCACGCCCGCGGTGAGCAGCTGCTCGACGATCGGGACGTGCTGGTCGGTGGCGGCGTGCACGAAGGCGGCCCTGATGCCGCTGCCGATCAGCGCGCCGAGGTCGGTGAAGCGGTGTCCGGGCGCGATCCGGTGGGTCTCGCCGAGGCGGTCCAGCTTGGCCGCGTCCCTGGTCATCAGCCGCAGGTCCAGCCCGGGCAGGGCGGCGAGCACCGGCAGGTAGGCCTTCTGGGCGATGTCGCCGAGGCCGATCACCCCGACCGGGAGCGGGGTCTCGGTCGTTGCGCTCGCGTTCATCGGGTGCCTCCTGCCGGTGGGATGGTCGTACGGGTACACCCTAGAGGGCGGGCCGATCGGCCCGGCGGTCGGCGGCGCGACGGTCGGCGGCCCGGAGGAAGGCCGCGCCCGCCGGGAGCAACGGGGGCAGCGGGGCGGCGGCCGGGTGCCAAGGCGCCTCGTACTCCCAGCAGACCCAGGCGTCCGGCGGCAGCAGGCGCAGGCAGTCGGCGATCGGCAGGACGCCGGCGCCGAGCGGGAGCGGGGTGCGGTCCTGGGGGTCGGCGATGTCCTTGACCTGCACGTGGCCGAGGTACGGGGCGAGCGCCGCGTGGCTCCCGGCGGGGGTCTCGCCGGCCAGGTGGGTGTGCATCAGGTCCCACAGGGCGCCGACGGCCGGGTGGGCGACCCGGGCCAGCAGCCCGGCCACCGCCCGGCCGCCCCGGTGGGAGTCGTGGGTCTCGACGAGCACCCGCACGCCCAGCCGCCCCGCCTCCTCGGCGACGTCCGCGAGCCGCCGGGCGGCCCGGTCGTCGGCCTCGGCGCGCGGGCCGTCGCCGCCGCGCGGGAAGACCCGGACGGCGCCCGCGCCGAGGTCGGCGGCGAGCCGCAGGTGGGTGCGGAGCGAGCCGGTCACCGGGGCGTCCGGGCCCGGGGCGGCGACGCCCACGTAGGAGGCGAGCGCGAGGGGGGTGAGGCCGTGGGCGCGCATGGTGCGGGCGGCCTCCCCGCGCTCCCCCCGGGTCATCGCCGGGTGGACGGACTCGCCCTCGGCGCACCGCAGTTCGAGCCCGTCCCAGCCGTGGCCGGCGGCGAGCCCGGCGGCCTCGGCCAGCGGGAGCCCGGGGACGCCGAGCGTGGAGTAGGCGAGCGGCATGGCGGCTCCGTGAGGTGTCGGGCGGCCCGGGGCGGGCCGGGCCAAGGATATATTCAAGCTGAGACAAAGTCCTGACCAGCCACCCGGGCCCGGTCAGGTCCGAGGAGCGCGCGATGCCCACGAGCCGCACCCCCGCCACCGCCACGACGCAGACCGTCGCCCAGGTGAACCAGACCGTCCTGCTGGAGGTGCTGCGGCGGCACGGCACGCTGTCCCGGCAGCGGCTGGCCGCCGAGAGCGGGCTGAGCACCGCGACCGTGCACCGGCTGGTGGAGGTACTGCGCGCCGAGGGGCTGGTGGAGGTGGAGACGGAACGGGCGCCGTCCGGTGGCGGCCGGCCGCCGCAGCTGATCCGGTACAACGCCCGCGCGCAGACCGTGCTGGCGGTCGCGGTGCGCCCGCGCCGGATCGTCGGGGTGGTGGCCGCCCTGGACGGCACGGTGCTGCACGAGGCCGAGCACCACTGGGAGTTCGCCGGCTCGGACCGGCCGCGGGAGATCGCGTCCGCCGACCTGACCGGCCCGCTGCTCGCGCTGGTGGACGGGCTGCGGGACTGGGCCGGGCGGCACGCGGGGGCTCCCCGCGCCCTCGTCACCGGCGTGCCCGGAGTGGTCAGGGACCGCACCGGGCTGGTGGAGTTCGCGCCCGCGCTGGACTGGCCGGGGCTGCGGCTGGGCGTGCTGCTCCAGGAGCGCTACGGCGTCCCGGTGGCGGTCGAGAGCAACGTCAACCTGGTCGCGCTGGCCGTGCGGCAGTCGCCGGCCGCGGCCGGTGTGAGCGACCTGGCGGCCGTCGTGGTGGGCATCGAGGTCGGCGCCGGGATCGTGCTGGACGGCCGGCTGCACCGCGGCCGGCTGGGGGCGGCCGGGGCGCTCGGCCATCTGATGTCCGGGCACGCGGCGCTGGACCGGCCGCTCGGGCGGACCGGCGACACCCAGGCGGGGATCGGCGACCACGCGGTGGACCGGCGGATCACCGAGGCCGGCCTGACGGTGTCCGGCACCCCGGCGGAGCGGGTGGCCGGGCTGTTCCGGCTGGGCCGGGAGGGCGATCCGGCGGCGGTCCGGCTGATCGGCGAACTCACCGACGACCTGGCGCTGCTGGTCGCCAACCTGAGCGTGGTGCTCGCGCCGGAGCTGATCGCCCTCGGCGGGCGGCTGTTCTGGGAGAGCGGGGGCGAGCTGCCCGCCGCGATCGAGAGCCGGCTGCAGGGACGGGTGCCGGTGCTGCCGCGCCTGGTGGTCGTGCACAGCACCACCACCGAGCTGGTCGGCGCGGCCGCCGCCGCGGTCCGGCTCGCGGACGGGGCGACCTTCATCACCCGGTGAGCGGGCCGACCCACCCTCGTCACTATTTCTCACTGTGATAGAAACTCCTCGTGCGCCAGAGTTCCGGCGCGTGCGCCAGCGACCCGAGGAGAACCGGATGCCCACCGCCGCCTTCGCGATGGACCCGGAGCGCTTCCCCGACGTGTACGGCCCGGAGGCCCGCGCCCGGGTCGCCGCCCACGCCGGGCTGACGGCCGACCCGGCCTCGCCCCACGGGGTGTGGAGCGCCGAACGGCTGGCCGCCGCACCGGAGGCACTGCGCGACGTCGAGGTGCTGTTCACCGGCTGGGGCGGCCCGGTCCTGGACGCCGCCGCCCTGGCCGGGCTCCCCCGCCTGCGACTGGTGCTCTACGCCGCGGGATCGGTGCGCCGGATCGCCGGCGAGGCGTTCTGGGCCACGGGCATCCCGATCGTCACCGCCGCGCACGCCAACGCCGTCCCGGTCGCGGAGTTCACCGTCGCCCAGATCGTCTACGCGCTCAAGGGCGGCTGGCGCCACGTCCTCGCCGCCAGGGCCGCCCGCGCCGCCGTCCCGGCCGCCCGCACCCCGGGCGGGTACGGCTCCACCGTCGGCGTCCTGTCGCTCGGCGCGGCCGGCCGGCTGGTCTGCGAGATGCTGCGCGGCTACGACGTGCGGGTCCTCGCGCACGACCCGTACGCCCCGGTGCCGCCCGGGGTGCGGGCCGTCGGCCCGGACGAACTCTTCGCCACCGCCGACGTGGTGAGCGTGCACACCCCGCTGCTGCCCGAGACCCGCGGACTCGTCGGGCGGCGGCTGCTGGAGTCGATGAAGCCCGGCGCCACACTGGTCAACACCTCGCGCGGAGCCGTCCTGGACGAGCCCGCACTGCTCGCGGTCCTCGCCGAGCGCCCCGACCTCTTCGCCGTGCTCGACGTCACCGACCCCGAGCCGCCGCTGCCGGACTCGCCGCTGTTCACCCTGCCCAACGTGGTCGTCACCCCCCACCTGGCCGGCAGCCGGGGGCTGGAGCGCCGCCGCCTCGGCGACCTGGTGGTCGACGAGTTCGAGCGCTGGCTGCGCGGAGCCCCGCTGCGCCGGGCACTCGACCCGCACACCTACGAACGGATGGCCTGACCCGTGCCGAAGCCCCGCAACCCCGACGTGGTGGTCGTCCTGACGGACCAGCAGACCGCCGACGCGATGAGCGCCGCGGGCAACCCGTACCTGCGCACCCCCGCGATGGACTCGCTGGCCGCCGCCGGCACCCGCTACCCCCACGCCTACTGCGCCCAGCCGCTCTGCACCCCGTCCAGGGCCAGCCTGATGACCGGCCGCCTGCCCAGCACGGTCGGCGTCACCGGCAACACCGGCGGCCCCGAGGACCCGCTGCTCGGACGGCTGTTCACCGAGGCCGGGTACGACTGCGGCTACGGCGGCAAGTGGCACCTGCCGGAGCTCGACCTGCCCGAGGGCCGGGGCTTCCGCCGGATCCACCCGGCGGGCGGGGACGACGCCGGACTGGCCCGCGCCGCCGCCGAGTTCGTCCGCGCCCCGCGCGAGCGGCCGTTCCTGCTGGTCGCCTCCTTCCTGGAGCCGCACGGCATCTGCGAGTGGGCCCGCGGCCAGGACCCGCGCACCGGCCCGCTCCCGCCCGCGCCGCCCGTCGCCGAACTCCCGCCGCTGCCCGCCAACTTCCCGGTCGGGCCGTACGATCCGGCACTGCCCAGGCTCGCCCGGCAGGCCCAGCCGCACACCCATCCGACGGCCGAGTGGCGGGAGGACGACTGGCGCCGCTACCGGCACGCCTACTACGCGCTCGTGGAGCGGGTGGACCGGCACGTCGGACAGCTGCTGGCGGCGCTGGAAGGGCGGGGCAGGGAGACGGTGGTGGTGTTCGGCTCCGACCACGGCGACGGCGCGGGCGCCCACCGCTGGAACCAGAAGTGGGCGCTGTACGAGGAGTGCGTACGGGTGCCGCTGGTGGTCACCGGTCCCGGGGTGGCCGCCGGCGCGGTCGACGAACGGCTGGTCGCGGTCGGCCTCGACCTGATCCCGACGCTCTGCGACCTGGCCGGCATCGCCGCGCCCGAGGGCCTGCCGGGCCGCAGCGTCCGCGCGGCGCGCCCGCACACCAGCGTGGTGGTCGAGACCCGCTGGGAGATCCCCGGCTTCAACAACGCCCTGGGACGGATGGTCCGCGCCGGACGGCACAAGTACGTCTGCTACGCCTGGGGCGACCACCGGGAGCAGCTGTTCGACCTCGCCGCCGACCCCGGCGAGCTGGTCAACCTCGCGGTGGACGCCCGGCACGCGGCGCTGCTCGACCGGTTCAGGGACCTGCTGGCCCGGCACTGCGCCGGCGTCGCCGACCCGTTCGCGCGCTTCGTCCCGCGGGCCGGGCGCTGACGAGGGGGCCGGCCCCCTCGTCGGCTCCGGGGAGCTACGGCCGGACGGCGATCAGCTCCCGCCCGCGCAGCGTGTAGAGCACCCCGTGCTCGTCCGCGGCCAGCCGGGCGCCGCTGTACCACTCGGCGTCCAGATCGACCAGCACGGTGGCGGCCAGGGTGTCGCGGTCCAGCCGGAACAGGGAGCGCTCGCTGACCCCGTACAGGACCCCGCCGAGGGCCAGCAGGCGCGGGTTGGCGCCGACCGCCGGGCCCAGGTCGGCGCGCCGCCCGACCGTCGGAACGAACCCGGGCCGCCGCGAGCCGCGCAGGTCGACGGTGAACGCCCGGCCGTTCACGGTCAGGCCGTACAGGGTGTGCCCGTGCACCGCCAGGCTGCTGACGCCCGCGCCGAGGTCGGTCGCGGTGCGCCACAGCTCGCGCCCGGCCACCGGGTCCCAGGCGGCCAGGTCGCCGCGCGGGCCGGTCGGCCTGGCGTTGTCGCCGCCGAGGAACGCCTGCCCCTGCCCGGCGGCCACGGCGCGGACCAGCTGCCCGGGGCCGAGCGGGTCGGTGTGCACGGCCGGCCGGCCGCTGCCGGGGCGGTAGGTGACGAAGGAGCCGCCGCCGGTGGTGTCGGCCTGGACGCCGAGCAGCAGCAGGCCGCTGTCCGGGTCCCTGCGGATCACCTGCGGGCGGTTCTGCTCCTGGGGCAGCGCGGCCTCCTGCACGGGCGCCCGGTCCGCCCCCGGCCGGTAGCGCCAGATGCCCTGCGAGGAGTAGACGGCCAGGTAGAGGGTGCCGTCGTCGAGGACCACGGTGTCCTTGGCCTCGCCCGGCACCGGGAGCTTGCGGACGGTTCGCGCCGTCAGGTCGTGCAGGGCGACCGAGCCGTTGCCGCCGACGTACACCCGCCCGGCGCGGGCCGCCACCGACATCCCGAGCTGGGCGGCGGCGGGCGCGCCCGCCTCGACCAGGTCCCGGGTGGCGACGGCGCCGGTGCCGAGGTCCAGGGTCCACACGGTGCCGCCCTCGGTGACCCCGGCCAGGGTGTCGCCGAGCCGGCCGAGGCCCCAGGAGTTGCCGTCGGGTACGGGCACCGCGAGCCGGTCCAGGGCGCCGGTGGCGAGGTCGTGGCGCCACAGCACGCCGTGCTCGGTGGAGGTGAACCAGAGGGTGTCGCCGCGCCGCTGGAAGTTGGTGACGCTCTTGGTGCCGGGGACGGCGAAGGCGCGCAGCACCCGGTGGCCCGCCGGGTCGAGGAGCGCCACGTGGGCGGGCGCGCCCTCGGTGGACACCGCCAGCAGGTCGTCGCCGAGGACGGTGATCCGGCGGATGATCGTGTCGCCGCGCAGGTCGGGCGGGGTGATGTCGGTGACGGCGCCGGTGGCCCGCTCGACGGCGTACAGGGTCGCCCCGGCCGCTCCGCCGCCGCCCGCCAGGTTGCTGCCGACGCCGAGGTAGGCGTGGGTCGCGGTGGCGGCGACGGCGCGGCCCTGGGTGGCGTTCGGCGCCGGGGAGGCGACCTCGGTGACGGCGCCGGTGTCCGGAGCCCAGGCGTACAGGCCGGGGCCGGCGGCCCTGTCCTTCTGGCGTCCGGTCGCGTAGACCGTGCCGTCGGGCGCGACCGCCACGTCGCGGACGTCGGCGCCGGGGACGTTGCCGAGCGCGGTCAGCGTGCCGTCGTAGCGGTAGAGGTTGGCCGCGCCGGGGGCGTCGGTGACGCCGAGGTGGAGCACGCCGGCGTGGGCGGCCGAGCCCTGGACGAAGTTGCCGGTCGGCAGCTCGACGGTGGTGGTGACCCGGCCGGTCGGCAGGTGGTAGCCGATCACCCTGGCGGGCGCGAGGTTGCGCGAGCCGATCCACAGGGTGTCGCCGATCAGGGTCGCGCTCATCAGCGGGAAGTCGGTGTTCCCCGGGCCGAGTCCGGTGACCCGGGGGCCGGGCGGCGGGCCGGCGGCGGTGACCGCGGTGGTGGCCGCGGCGGTCGGGCCGAGCGCCGAGAGCGCGGCCACCGCGCCGGTGCCGAGCAGGAGTCGGCGGCGCGAGGGGTTGACGGCAGGCATGGGGCTCCAGAGTCCGGTCATGGGCGGGGCGTGGGGCGGGGCGTGGGGCGTGTCGTGGGGAGGGGTGGGGCAAGGGGCAGCGGGCCGGGGGCGCCGGCGGCCGCCAGCAGCTCCCGGGTGTACGGGTGGGCGGGGGCGGCGAACAGCTCGGCGGCGGGCGCCCGTTCGACCACCCGGCCCCGGCGCAGCACCAGTACCTCGTCGCACAGGTGGCGGACCAGCGCCAGGTCGTGCGAGATGAACACCAGCCCGATGCCGGTCCGTTCGCGCAGTTCGGCGAAGAGGTTGAGGATCTGCGCCTGGACCGAGACGTCCAGTGCGGAGGTCGGCTCGTCGGCGACCAGCACCCGCGGGCCGACGGCCAGGGCCCGTGCGATCGCGACCCGTTGGCGCTGGCCGCCGGAGAGCCGGTGCGGTCTGGCGTCGAGCACCGCCTCCGGCAGGCCGACCAGCTCGCACAGCCCGCGCGGGTCCCGGTCCCGCAGCCCGTGGGTCACCAGCGGTTCGGCCAGCGCCTCGCGCACCGTCATCCGGGGGCTGAGCGAGGCGTACGGGTCCTGGAAGACGAGCTGCACCCGGCGCCGCAGCTCGCGCTCCTCGGCGCGGCCGGCCCCGGCCCAGGAGCGGCCGTCCACCCGTACCGTCCCGGCCTGCGGGCGCACCAGCCCGAGCAGTGCCCGGGCCAGGGTGGACTTCCCCGACCCGGACTCGCCGATCACCCCGACCGCCCGGCCGGGCGCGGCGCTCAGGCTCACGCCGTCCAGTGCCGGGGGGCGGCGGCGGCCGTAGCGGACGGTGAGGTCCTCGGCGACCAGGACGGGCTCGGCGGCCGGCCCCTCCGGTCGCTTCTCGCTCTTCTGACGTTCCGTCACCACTACTTGGTTCACCGGGAGATGGCAGGCGAAGCCGGCCGCGCCGGTGCCGGTCCACTCCGGCGCCGAGGTGGCGCAGCGGGCCTCGGCGGCGGCGCAGCGCGGGGCGAAGGCGCAGCCTCCCGGCGCCTCCCCGGCCGCCGGCGGGCGCCCGCCGATGACGGTGAGCGGCACGCCGGTCGGGCCGTCCATCCGGGGCACGCCGGCCAGCAGCCCGGCGGTGTACCGGTGCCGGGGTCCGGCCAACAGGCCCGTAGTGGGGCCGCGTTCGACGATCCGGCCCGCGTACATCACCTGGACGGTGTCGCAGCTGCGGGCCACCACGCCGAGGTCGTGGGTGATCAGCAGGACGGCCGTGCCGGTCTCGTCGCGCAGCCGGACCAGCAGGTCGAGGATCTCCACCCGGGTGCTCGGGTCGAGCGCCGTGGTCGGCTCGTCGGCGATCAGCAGCTGCGGGCGGTTGGCCATCGCCATGGCGATCAGCACCCGCTGGCGCATGCCTCCGGAGAACTCGTGCGGCCGGTCCCGGTAGCGGCGGGCGGACTCGGCGATGCCGACCAGGTCGAGGAGTCCGAGCGCCCGGGCGCGGGCCTCGCGGCGGCTCGCGCCGTGCACCAGGGCGGCCTCGGCGAGCTGGCGGCCGACCGGCATCCGGGGGTTGAGGTGGGCCAGCGGGTCCTGGAAGACCATGCCGATGCGCCGCCCGCGCACCGCGCGCACGGCGGGCTCGGGCAGGGCGAGCAGGTCGGTGCCGTCGAACCGGACGGTGCCGCCGGTGGTGCGGCAGCCCGGTGGCAGCATCCGGTTGACGGCCAGCGCGGTGAGGGTCTTGCCCGAGCCGGACTCGCCGACCAGGCCGAGGATCTCGCCGGGCCGCACGGTGAAGTCCACGCCGCGCACCGCTTCGCCGCCGCCCGCCGTGACGCGCAGGCCGCGCACCTCCAGCAGCGGCGTGCCGGTCGCCGGTGCGGCACCGGTCGGGGCCTTGACGGCATCGGTCGTGGTCACCGCAGTCTCTCCCGGTTGAACGAGTCGGCGAGCAGGGTCAGGCCGAACACCAGCAGGCCGAGCAGGACGACCGGCGTCAGGGCGTAACCCGGGTGCAGGAACAGGTACTTGGAGCCGGTGTTGATCATCGTGCCGAGCGAGGGGGCGGGCGGCTGGATGCCGAGCCCGAGCACGCTCAGGCCGCCCTCGGTCTTGACCGCGTGCGCCATCGCCACGGCCAGCAGCGCGGTCGTGGCGTCGACGACGTTCGGCAGCACGTGGCGGCGCAGGATCCGGCCGCGCGGCACGCCGAGCACCCGGGCCGCCACCACGTGGTCGCGGGCGAGCTGGCCGAGCAGCGCCGCCCGCGCCTGGCGCCCGAAGGAGGGCAGCGCGCTCAGCACGATGGTGGCCACCACGGTGCCCGTCCCGGGGCGCACCAGCAGGGCGAGCGCGAGTCCGAGCAGCACCCCGTGCAGGCCGAGCAGCAGGTCGAACAGCCGCTGGACGGCCTCGCCGAGCAGCCGGTTCAGGCCGCCGAGCAGGCCCAGCGCGGTGCCGAGCACGGCCGCCGCGGGTACCGCCAGCAGGCAGACCAGCAGCTCGGTGCGGATGCCGGCCAGCGCCCGGGCGAGCAGGTCCCGCCCGACCTCGTCGGTGCCCAGCAGGTGGGCGGCCGACGGTCCGGCCAGGGCGTCCTGGCTCTGCCGGTACGGGTCCGCGGCCAGCAGCGGGCCGAGCAGTCCCAGCAGCACCACCAGCAGGACGAGGAGCGCGCCGGTGCGCCCGCGCCGGGTGCGCAGCGCGGCCGGGAGCGCGGGCGGGCGCAGCCGTCGGCCGCGGGCGGGGGCGGTGGTGGCGGTCACCGGTCCTCCCCGGTGCCGGCGCGGGCGATCCGCGGGTCGAGCCGGCCGACGAGCAGCTCCGAGCCGAGCTGCACGAGGACGGCGACCGCGACGGCGAGCATGATCAGGGTCTGGGCGACGGGGTAGTCCCGCTGGTTGATGGCGTCCAGCAGCAGCTGGCCGAGGCCGTGCCGGGCGAAGAGCTGTTCGGCGACCACCGCGCCGCCCAGCAGCTCACCCAGGTGCAGGCCGAACTCGACGCAGAACGGGGCCAGGCTGTTGGGCAGCACGTGGCGTGCCAGGACCCGCCGGGGCGAGGCCCCCTTGGCGACGGCGGTCAGCACGAACTCCTCCTGACGGGTGCGGCGCAGCTCGGTGGCGAGCAGCCGGGCCAGCACCGCCGAGCCCGGCAGCGCGAGCGCGACGGCGGGCAGCGCGAGGTACTGGACGGCGAGGTCAGGCGCGGCGAACAGGTCCCGCTCGCCCCCGGCGGGCAGCAGCCGCAGCAGCACCGCGAAGACGAGGACGAACAGCACGGCGGTGACGTACACCGGCAGCGCGAGCAGGGCGGTGGCCAGCGGGTCGAGCACCCTGGCCAGGCGCCCGCGGCGCTCGGAGGCCAGGGCGACGCCCAGCAGCAGGCCGAGGACCAGCATCAGCAGCCCGGCGGCGAGGGCGAGCTGGACGGTGCTGCCGACGCTCTGGCCGATCAGGCGGGTGACCGGTTCCCGGTAGTGGAAGGAGCTGCCGGGGTCGCCGGTGAGCAGCCCGTGCAGCCAGCCCAGGTACTGGACGGGCATCGGCCGGTCCACGCCGAGGCTGTCGGCGAGCCGGTCGCGCTGCTCCTGGTCGGCCTCGGCGCCGAGCGCGGCGGACACCGGGTCGCCGGGGGCGAGGCGGAGCAGCAGGAACACGGCGACGGAGGCGAGCCAGAGCGTGGCCAGCGCTCCGGCCGCCTTTCTGGTCCAGTAGGGCACGGGGGGCTCCGGGTGGTGGGGACGGCGGGTTCGCCGGCCCCGGACGGTGGGGGGCGTCCGGGGACGGCGCTCGTGAGGGCGCGTCAGGCGGTGCGCCGGGTGTCGTCGAGCCGCAGGTAGCCGAGCGCGCTGGTGGCCACGCCGCGGACGGAGGAGGCGAGGGCGTAGGTCTCCCAGGCGTGCGCGAGGGTGATGTGGAAGGACTCGGCGAGCAGGTACTCGGACAGTTCGTGGTTGACGTCGGCCCTGGACTGCTCGTCGGCGGCGGCGAAGGCGCGGGACTGGAGGTCGGCGTAGGCGGGGTCGGTGACGTGCGAGGTGTTCCGGCCGACCTGGAGGGGCCCCGAGACGGTGATCCCGCTCAGCGGGGAGACGCTGACCATGCCGTGGTTGGCGATGAACAGCCCCTCCAGCGTGCCCTGCTGGATCTTCGGCTGGAGCGCGGCGTTGTCCATCAGCTGGACGTCGACGCCGAACCCGGCCTGTTCCAGGTCGTACTTGACCAGTTCCACGAGGGAGGCGAAGACCGGCGAGCTCGCGGCGGTGAGCGGCACCCGGGTGCCCTCCGCGCCGGCCTCCCTGAGTAGTCCGCGGGCCTTCTCCGGGTCGTGCGGGTAGCGGGTGACCTGGTCGGGGGTGACGCCGGGGGTGTGGGAGGGCCAGGGCAGGCTGCTCGCCTCGGCGTGGCCGCCGTACACCTGGGCGACGATGCGGTCGCGGTCCACCGCGTACTGGAGGGCCTGGCGCACCCGGCGGTCGTCGAAGGGCCTGCTGGTGACGTTCACCCCGAGGAACGCCTGCTGGTACGAGGACCTGGCGGACTGCACGGTGAAGGCCGGGTTCCCGGCCAGCACCTTGAGGTCGCGCCCGGGCACCGCGCCGATCAGGTGGGACTGCCCCGACTGGAGGGCGGACAGCGCGGCCTGGCTGCTGGTCACCGAGCGGACGGTGATCCGCTCGAGGTGCGGCCGGCCGCTCTGCCAGTAGTGGTCGTTGCGGGCCAGGTCGAGCTGGTTGCCGCCCTTGAACGCCTGCCAGGTGAACGGCCCGGTGCCGTTGACCTTCTCAGCGGCCTTGCCGTCCACGTAACTGCGGGAGTCCACCACGGGGTTGAAGGCGAGCGCGTCGAACAGGTTGCTGGTGGGCTTGGCGAGGGTGAGGGTGACCTCGTGCGGGGCGCTCGCCCTGATGTCGGCGAGCCGTTCCAGCAGCGGCTTGACCTGGGAGGTCTTGGCCGCGCCGGTGAGCGAGAAGACGACGTCGTCCGGGCTGAGCGGGCGGCCGTCGTGGAAGGTGACGTCCTCGCGGAGCTTGAGCACCAGCTTGGTCCGGTCGGCGTTCCACTCCCAGGCGGTGGCGAGCCAGGGCACCGGCTGGAGGGTCTGCGGGTCGAGGTCGACCAGCCGGTCCAGCACCAGGTTGACGAAGACCGGGGTGTCCGGGCCGCGGTGGAGCAGCTGGGTGGGGTCGGGGGCGGCGCCGTAGACGATCTGGAGGTCCGGCGCGGTGGTGGTGGCGGAGGCCGCGGCCCCGCCGGCGGCGTCCTCGGTGGCCGAGCGGCAGCCCGCCGCCAGCAGGACCGCTCCGGCGCTCAGGCCGAGGAAGCCTCTTCGGGGCAGGCCGGTGGGACGGGCTGCGTCGCTCATGGTGGTGCTACCTCTTCGGTTCTCGGGTTCCGGGGTGGGTGGTCGCGGGTCAGTACCTGGTCACGACGACGCTGTCGCTCCAGGCCACCACGTCGGGGCCGCCGGTCGGGTAGGGGATGTTCTTGGCCGGGTTCCAGTTGGCCCGGTAGATGCCGGTCTTGAAGTACGGCGACTGGTTCTGGTGGTAGTTGTTGAGGCCGGTGTGGGCGCCGACCTGGACGCCGTCCCGGAACACGGTGACGGCGCCGGGGGTGGTGTCGGTGGACCAGGTGATGTCGAAGGCCCACTGGTTCCAGTGCCCGAACTGCACGGCGCCGAGCGGGATCACCGCCTCCTGGACGGTGCTGGGGTCGGACAGCCAGTGCACCTTGAGCCGCCAGCTGCCGTCCTTGACGGTCAGGGCGATCGGCGGCTTGGTGTCGCTGCCGTCGGCGAGCGGGTAGCCGTGCCACTGGGCGAGGATCGTCTCGGTGGAGGTCGGCACCCAGTCGGCGGGCAGGTAGTCGGCGAGGGCGAAGCGGTAGCTGCCCCAGCCGAGGGAGTTGACGGCGACCTCGGAGCGGTAGGAGGCGCCGTCGTTCGGCACGCTGAAGCGGGCGGCCTGGCCGGTGCCGCCGGCGGGGGCGGGGGCCACGGTGATGCTGCCGTTGCCGTCGATGCGCTGGCGGGTCCAGGCGGAGACGGTGCCGGACTCGAAGCCGTCGGCGAAGACGTCGACGGACGCGGTGACGGGGGCGCCGGGGGCGGCCTGGGCGGAGGTGGCGTGCGCGGGGGCGGCGGCGGTCACGGCCAGGGCGGCGGTGAGCGCGGCGGCGGCGAGGCGGCCGGAGAGGCGGGACATCGTGGTTCTCCTTCTCGGGTTCGGGGCTGATCGACCGGGGGTGACGGCCGGTTGACCGGTTGCGCGGTCAGCCGGCCCGGCGACAGGAGCCGGCCGGTCCCACCCAGGTCGGGCTGGACCAGGCCCACTGGTCGTTCAGCTGTCGTACCCGGACGTGGTAGAAGTCCCCGTCGCCGCCCGGGCGTTCGTCGGTCAGCTCGAAGTCGGCGGCCGTCTCGTGCTCGGGCACGGCCCGGTCGAAGCGGTAGGCGCCGGAGACGAACCCGCCGGTGAAGCCGGTCCGCGCGCCCTCCAGGAGTTCGCCGACGGCGTGGACCGTCTCGACGCCGTTCACGACGGCGACCAGCCGGGTGCGGGCGTCGCCCTCGATCCGCAGCGAGAAGCCCTGGGTGCTGTCGGTGGCGGTGTTGGGGTTGCCGTCGGTGACCGTCCACAGCCGGACCTCGCCCGGCCCGCCGCGCTCCCACCGGGACGGCCGGTAGGTGTCCGGCTCGGCCTCGGCCGGCGCGACCGTCTCCGGGCCGCGCAGGCGGGGCTGGACGTCCAGCAGCCGCCCGCCCTCGACCCGCAGGGTGACGTCCCACCGCACCGGTTCGCCGCGCCGGCCCCAGCCGACGGCGAAGCCCAGGGTGCCGGTGAAGGCGTCCGACGCCCGTGCGCCGGCCAGCAGTTCGGGGCGGCTGACCCGGTGCAGCGGCACGCCGTTGCGCAGCACCTCCACGTGGTCGAGGGCGTCCCTGCCCCGCACCGTCACCCGGATCCGGCGCCGGTCGGCGGAGCCGGTCACGGCGCCCATCGGCGCGCCGTTGACGGAGGTGGCGAGCAGGATGCGGTCGCCGGTGATCGCGTAGGTGCGGCGCTGCTGGACGGCCGTCCAGATCCCGTCGCGGGTCAGCTCGGGGGCCCAGACGGCGACCCGGCCGTGCCCGTGGCTGCCGGGGAAGGCGCTGTGGTGGTCGGTGGAGCCGATCAGCCCGAAGCGGTGGCCCAGGCGCAGGCCGTGGACGGCCGTCCCGGCGGCGGCGCGCGGGCCCATGGTGTGCAGGTAGCCGCGCGGCGCCTCGTCGGACTCGGCGCAGCCGTGCATCGACACCATCTCCACCACCGGGGCGAACTCCTCGGTGTAGGAGGCCCAGTCGATGCCGCGGCGGGCCGGCCCGTAGCCGATGTGGTGCGGCAGCGCCCAGGTGCGGACGCCCTCGGCGGCGAGCCCGCGCAGCCGGGCGCGCAGTGCGTCCAGGTCGGCCGCCCTGATGATCTCGCCGCGCGGGCCGTCGAAGTACACGCAGTGGTCGCCGTACGCGAGGCTGTGCCACTCGAAGGACTGGAAGGTGACGAAGCGGCCGTCCTCGTGGGCGGCGGCGGTGACGTCCTGGACGTGGTCCCAGAGCCGGGCCAGCCGGGCGAAGCCCTCGGTGTGGTAGTCGACCAGGCTCGCCAGCTCGGGGGTGCGCTCGGGCAGGTCGTGCCACCAGCCGTGGCCGGTGACGCTGGCGAAGTCGAGCTGGAGCCGGGCGTTGGCGTAGGCGTCCTCGATGCTCCCGTGGCCGTAGCTGATGCCGCAGTGGTTGTGGAGGTCGCCGACGTACAGGCCCAGGCCTGCGTAGCCGGGCGCGTCGGTGGTGGGGGCGGTCATCGGGGCGGGGGCTTCCTCGGGTCGTGGTCGCGGAGGTCGGGGCTCCGGGCGACTCTGGGCGGTCCGGTCGACCCAGGGCATTTGATCGACTATGAGAAGAAGCTAGCCGCGATCTCCGGGGGCGGGTCAAGGGTCGACCATGCGGTGTCGTGCGATCGCCATCGGGCGAAACATGACCTTCACAGAAGACCAGCAGGTGGAGAGGGGGGATTCCTGGTCAGCGAGGCGGCCAGGGCGCCGCGGGGTCGGCTCAGACTTTTGATCGATCTGATAGAAACTCCCGGAGATACCTCCCGAGGTACCTCCCGACATCCCCACCCGACATCCCCTCCCGAAGAACGGCCGAACGATGCCGCACCCCGCCCTGCCCGCCGCACCCGACCTCGGCGCCTCCCTCCTCGTCCGCGCCCCCGAACGCCCCGAACCCGGCTACTGGGCCGGCTGCCCGAGCGTCCGCTACGAACCGGACCACGACCGCTTCCTGCTCACCTACCGCGAGCGCCGCCCGCGCGGCGCCGCCGGCGGGCCCGACCGGGGCTGGCGCTGCGCCGTCGCCGAGAGCCCCGACGGCATCGCCTTCCGCGACCTGTGGTCCGTCCGCAGCGACGAACTGGGCTCCCCCTCGATGGAACGCCTCGCCCTGCTGCGCCGCCCGGACGGCTACCTGCTCCACCTCAGCTACGTCGACCCGGCCGACAACCGCTGGCGCGTCGACGCCCTCACCGCCGACGCCCCCGAGTCCTTCGACCTCGCCACCCGCACCCCCGTGCTCACCGCCGCGACCACCGGCACCGAGGGCGTCAAGGACCCGTACCTGCTCGAAACCGGCGCCGGCGTCCACCTGTTCTCCACCGTCTCCCGCGCCCGCCCGTTCACCTCCGAGGAGCAGGCCCGCGCCCACGCCACCGCCGACATCCACACCACCGGCCTCACCGTCCAGCCCACCGCGCTCGCCGTCTCCCCCGAAGGGCTGCGCTTCACCGCCCCGCAGGGCCGCGCCGCCGAGGTCCTGGACGTCGGCCCGGCCGGGGCCTGGGACGGCTACGAGTCCCGGATCACCACCGTCCTCCCCGACGGCCAGGGCGGCTGGCTGGCGCTCTACGACGGCTCGGCGGAGGCCGCCGGCAACTACGAGGAGCGCTGCGGCCTGGCCGCCTCCGCCGACCTGCGCGCCTGGCACCGCCTCACCCCGGACGGCCCCTGGCTGGACGTCCGGTACGCCGACCTGGTCTCCGCCCGCGGCCGCTGGTACCTGTACTACGAGCAGAGCCGCCCGGACGGCGCCCACGAACTGCGGGTAGCCGTGCTGGACGAGTTCGCCGGAGTCCGCCCCGACGGCGGCCCGGCGGCGGCCCGTAGCCGCTGACAGCCCGCCGGAGCCATACGGAACCGGGTCAGGCGCTCGCGGCGGCCGCCTCGGCGAGCGAGTCGAGGACCGGCCGGATCAGCGGGTGCCCGTCGGCACCGGCCCGGACGGCCGCGAACACCCGGCGGGTGGCGAGCTCGCTGTCCACCGGGCGCACCGCGACCTGCCCGAGGTCGACGCCGCGCAGCGCCGAACGAGGCACCAGGGCCACGCCGAGGCCCGCCGAGGCGAGCGCGACCACGGCCCTGAAGTCGTCCGAGGAGTGCAGCAGCCGGGGCTGGAACCCGGCGTGCTCGCAGGCCAGCAGGACCACGTCGTGGCACGGGTTGCCCGGGTACGGCCCGATCCACGGCTCGTCGGCCAGCGCGGCGACGGCCAGCGGGCCGGACTCGGCGGCCAGCCGGTGACCGAGCGGCAGCACGGCCTCGAAGGGCTCGGCGTACAGTGCCACCCTGGTCAGCCGGGCGTCGTCGGCCCGTGGGGCGCCCCGGTACTCGACGGCGACCGCGAGGTCCGCCCGGCCCTCCAGGACCATCGGCAGGCTGGCGTCGCCCTCGGCGTCCAGCACCTTGAGCCGCACGCCGGGGGCGCGCCCGGCGAGCAGACCGACCGCCGGGGCGAGCACGGAGGCGATCGCGGTCGCGAAGGAGGCGACGGTGACCTCCCCGGAGACGCCCGCGCTGTACGCGGCGAGGTCGGCCTCGGCGCGCTCCAGCTGGGCGAGCACCACGTCGGCGTGGCCGAGCAGGATCTCCCCGGCGGCGGTCAGCCGCACGCCCCGGCCCTCCCGGGCGAGCAGGTGGTGGCCGGTCTCCTGCTCCAGGGCGGCCAGCTGCTGGGAGACCGCGGAGGGGGTCAGGTAGAGGGCGGCCGCCGCGGCGGTCACGGTGCGGTGGTCCGCCACGGCCCGCAGGGTCCGCAGCCGTCGTGCGTCGATCACGGTCCAATTCTGCCAGCGCGGCGCGGCGGACCGGCCCGGGCCCGGCGGGCTTGAGCAGGCGGGCGGGCCCGGCGGGCTTGAGCAGGCGGGCGGGGGCAGGCGCACCGGCGGTTCCGGCCGGAGCTACGACCGGTGGCGTATTTCCGGCCGAGATCGTTCCCGGTCGTTGACCACCCGCCGGGGCCGGCGCTTGGCTCTTCCCACCGGGCCGGCTGGGGCCGTGGGCCCGGGACCGTCACCAGGGGAGGACGATCCATGACCACCGCACGCACCCGCCGCCGGCTCGCCCGCACCGCCGCCGTCCTGCTCGCCACCGCCGTGGCCGGCGCCGCGATGCCCGCCGCCCAGGCCAAGCCGCCCAAGGGCGACACCGCCCGGGTCAGCGAGGGCGCCAAGGGCGAGGCGCTGGACGGCGCCTCCCTCGCGCTGGGGCTGAGCGGCGACGGCCGCTACGCCCTGTTCTCCTCGGCCGCGACCAACCTGCTGCCGGGCGGGGCCGGGGCCGTGGGCGACGTCTACGTCCGGGACCTGCGCAACGGCCACACCGAGCGGATCAGCGTCGCCCCCGACGGCTCCGCGCTGGACGCCGGCAGCAACGACGCGGCGATCAGCGGCAACGGCCGGTACGTGGTGTTCTCCAGCTACGCCGGCAACGTGGTGGCCGGGCAGCCGAAGCACCCCTCCGACGTCTTCGTCCGGGACCGCTGGACCGGCCGCACCGAACTGGTCACCACGGGCGACGGCAGCTCGGGCGCGGGCGACGACCAGAGCGGCCGCAACGCCTTCAACGCCGCCGTCAGCTGGGACGGCCGCTACGTGGCCTACTCCTCCGACCGCACCGACCTCGCCCCTGGCGTGCACCGCGGCAAGTTCAACGTCTTCGTCACCGACCGCTGGGCCCACACCACCCGGGTGGTCAGCACCGGCGCGGACGGCACCCCGGCCGACAACAACTCCTACCGTCCGACGATCAGCGCGGACGGCAGCGTCATCGGCTTCACCTCGCGGGCCGGCAACCTGCTCCCGGCCGACCGGACCCCGCCCGCCTCCCCGGCCGCGGCCGGCACCGACGGCTCCGCGGCCACCGGCCCCGGCAACACCGCCGACGGCTCAGCCGACACCGCCGAGGCCGCGCAGGCCGCCCGGACCACCGCCGACCACGCCGGGCCGGCCGCCATCCGCGCCTACCCGTACTACGTCTGGAACGCCCGGACCGGAAGGATCACCGGCGCCAGCTACGACGAGGCCGGCGAGCTCACCGGCAGCGGCAACGACGCCCGAGTCAGCCCCTCCGGCCGCTACGCGCTCTACACCGTCTTCGCGGAGGGCGGCCGGCCCGGCTCGCACGGCCTCCACCAGGACGTCTACGTCCGTGAGCTGGCCACCGGCACGTCCACCAAGGTCGGCAAGCCGCTGTCCGGCGCCGCCGGCCTGGACTCCTCCTACGACCCGGCGATGTCGCTCACCGACCGCTGGGTGTACTTCACCTCCGACGTCACCGACCTGGTGCCGGGCGACACCAACGGGCAGGCCGACATCTTCCGCACCGAGCTGTCGACCGGGCGCACCGAGCGGGTCACCCTCACCCAGGACGGCTCGCAGAGCACCACGTCCGCGTTCTTCCCGCAGGTCGACGCCTTCGACACCACGCTGCTGTTCAGCGCAGAGGACGGCAACCTGGTGCCGGACGTCGCGAACACCACCACGGACGTCTTCCGGCGCCGCCTGTGACGCCTTGGCCCCCCGACGCCCTGCCTCCCCGACTCCCTTGCGGCATACGCCCGTTGGCGTATTTCCCGAACCGGATCACCCCCGGCCGTTGACCCTCCGGCCCTCCCGGCGGTTGGCTCTGCGGAAGCCCGCCGCCGGGAGGGAGTCCGGCCGGGCGATCCCAGGGGAGGACGACCCATGACCACCGCACGCACCCGCAGACGGCTCGCCCGTACCGCCGCCGTCCTGCTGGCCACCGCCGTGGCCGTGGCCGCGATGCCCGCCGCCCAGGCCAAACCGCCCAAGGGCGACCCCGCCCGGGTCAGCGAGACCACCAAGGGCGAGCAGCTCGACGGCTACTCGTCGGGGCTCGGGCTGAGCGAGGACGGCCGCTCCGCCCTGTTCCGCTCGGCCGCCACCAACCTGCTGCCCGAGCCGGGTACGCCGAACTCCGACGAGGTCTACGTCCGGAACCTGCGCAACGGGCACGTCGAGCGGATCAGCGTCGCCCCCGACGGCTCTCGGCTGAACGCCCCCACCGCCGACGCCTCGATCAGCGGCGACGGCCGCTACGTGGCCTTCAGCACCAGCGCCACCAACGTGCTGCCCGGGCAGGCGGCGCACCAGAGCGACGTCTTCGTCCGGGACCGCTGGACCGGCCGCACCGAGCTGGTCACCGCCGGCGGCGTGCCCGGCGCCGGCGACCAGAGCCTGTTCAACGCCACGAGCCCCAGCATCAGCCGGGACGGCCGGTACGTCGCCTACGTCTCCAACCGCTCCGACCTCGTCCCCGACCCGAACGTGCGGCGCGGCAAGAACAACATCTACGTCACCGACCGCTGGACCCGCACCAGCCGGCTGGTCACCGTCGGCGCGGACGGGGATCCCGCGAGCGACAACTCCTCCGAGCCGTCGATCAGCGCGGACGGCGCCACCATCGCCTTCACCTCCAGAGCCGGGAACCTGCTCCCGGACGACCCCGCCACCAGCGGCCCGGGATCCGCCGATCCGGGCTCCACCGACCCCGGGTCCGGCCCCGGCACCGAGCCGGGCACCGGGTCGCCCGAGCTCGCGAGCGGGCCCCGCTACTACTCCTCCTACGTCTGGAAGGCCGACACCGGCAGGATCGCCGTCGCCAGCCTGGACGGCACCGGGCAGCGGGCGGGCAGCCGCTACGGCCGGATCAGCCCGGACGGCCGCTACGCCGTCTACAGCCTCGCCGTGCGGAACAGCGGGCTGCCGGGCCACGGCAGCGTCCGGCTGGACGTGTACATCCACGAGTTGGCCACCGGCAAGGTCACCAAGATCAACACCGGCCTGCCGGACACCTTCGCGAACGGCTCCGCGTCCGGCGCCGTCATGTCGGCCGACGGCCGCTGGGTCTACTTCGACTCCTACGCCGACAACCTCGTCCCCGGCGACACCAACCAGGCCACCGACCTGTTCCGGCACGACCTGTGGACCGGCCGGGTCGAGCGGATCAGCCTCACCCGGGACGGCGGGCAGAGCGACACCCCTTCCTACGACCCGTTCGTGGACGCCACCGGCAGCACCGTGATCTTCGACGCCCTCGACGGCAACCTGGTGCCGGAGGACACCAACACGCTGCTGGACGTCTACCTGCGCCACCTGTGACACCGGCCTGACTCCCCTGCGGGGAAAGGCCGTTGACGCCTCCCCCCGCAGTCACGCACTCGTCGGACGGTTCTCGGCCGGAGGTACGAACAGTGGCGTATTTCCGGCCGGGAACGCATTGACCGAACACGCTCACGACGCTTGGCTCGTCCCTGACCGGGCCGCGGGGGCCATGGGCCCGGGACCGTCACCAGGGGAGGACGATCCATGACCACCGCACCCACCCGCCGCCGGCTCGCCAGGGCCGCCGCCGTCCTGGCGGCCACCGCCGTGGCCGTGGCCGCGATGCCCGCCGCCCAGGCCAAGCCGCCCAAGGGCGACACCGCCCGGGTCAGCGAGACCACCAAGGGCGAGCAACTCACCGGCCACTCGTCCGCCCTCGGGCTGAGCGACGACGGCCGCTCCGCCCTGTTCCGCTCGGCCGCCACCAACCTGCTGCCGAACCCGGACACCCCGAACACGTACGAGATCTACGTCCGCAACCTGCGCAACGGGCACGTCGAACGGGTCAGCGTCGCCGACGACGGCTCCGCGCTGAACGCCTCCACCACGGAAGCCTCGATCAGCGGCGACGGCCGCTACGTGGCCTTCAGCACCGGCGCCACCAACGTCGTCCCCGGGCAGCCGGCGCACCAGAGCGACGTCTTCGTCCACGACCGCCGGACCGGCAGCACCGAGCTGGTCACCGCCGCGGCCGTGCCGAGCGCCGACGACCAGACCATCCGAGGCGCCGTGCACCCCAGCATCAGCCGGGACGGCCGCTACGTCGCCTACGCCTCCAACCGCACCGACCTCGTCCCCGACCCGAACGTGCGGCGCGGCAAGAAGAACATCTACGTCACCGACCGCTGGACCGGCACCACCCGGCTGGTCACCGTCGGCGCGGACGGCGGGCCCGCCGACAACCACTCCCTCAGCCCGACGATCAGCGCGGACGGCTCCACCGTCACCTTCACCTCCCGGGCCTACAACCTGCTCCCGCGCCCCGAGCCGGCCCCCGTAACCGATCCCGCGCCCGACGCGGAGACGCCCGACGCCAGGCCCCTGCTCGAACGCGGGCCCCGCTACGACGCCGTCTACGCCTGGAACGCCGACACCGGCACGATCATCGGCGCCAGCCTGGACGCCACCGGGAAGCTCTTCGGCACCTGGGACGCCCGGATCAGCCCGGACGGCCGCTTCGCCCTCTACAGCGTCCCCGCCTACGAGGTGCCGATGCCGCCGCACCGCGCCAAACCGCTGCGCGTGTACGCCCACGAGCTGGCCACCGGCAAGGTCACCAGGATCGACACCGGCCTGCCGGGCACCACGTCCACGGAACACTCGTTCGCTGCCGCCATGACGGGCGACGGCCGCTGGGTCTACTTCCGCTCCACCGCCGACAACCTCGTCCCCGGCGACACCAACGGCGTCAGCGACGTGTTCCGCCGCGACCTGTGGACCGGCCGGATCGAACGCGTCAGCCTCACCCGGGACGGCGAACAGAGCAACGCCCCCGCCGAGAACCCGTACGTGGACGACTCCGGCGACACGGTCGTCTTCGACGCCGAGGACGGCAACCTGGTCCCCGGGGACACCAACGCCGCCACGGACGTCTTCCTGCGCCGCCTGTGACATTCGCCGACTCCCTCACGTGGAAAGGTCGTTGACGCATCCACCCGCCGTCCCGCACCCGTCGGCGGGTTCTCGGCCGGAGGTACGAACAGTGGCGTATTTCCGGCCGGGAACGCATTGACCGAACACGCTCACGACGCTTGGCTCTTGCCCAGCCCGGGCCGCGGGGGTCGAAGGCCCGGGACCGTCACCAGGGGAGGACGATCCATGACCACCGCACCCACCCGCCGCCGGCTCGCCAGGGCCGCCGCCGTCCTGCTGGCCACCGCCGTGGCCGGCGCCGCGATGCCCGCCGCCCAGGCCAAACCGCCCAAAGGCGACACCGCCCGGATCAGCGAGACCGCCAAGGGCGCACAGCTCAACGGCGCGTCGAGTGCGCTCGGGCTGAGCGACGACGGCCGCTTCGCGCTGTTCACCTCGGCCGCGACCGACCTGCTGCCCGGGCCCGGCACCCCGAACACGGACGAGATCTACGTCCGGGACCTGCGCAACGGCCACGTCGAGCGGATCAGCGTCGCCGCCGACGGCTCCCGGCTCAACGCCCCCACCACGGACGCCTCGATCAGCGGCGACGGCCGCTACGTGGCCTTCACCACCGCCGCCACCAACGTGGTGCCCGGCCAGGTGGCGCACGACAGCGACCTCTTCGTCCGCGACCGGTGGACGGGGCGCACCGAGCTGATCGCCACGGACGGCAACTCCACCAGTCCGAGCCTGAGCCGGGACGGCCGTCACCTCGCCTACGTCTCCACTCGCACCGATCCCGACCCCGAGCTGAACCGGCCCCACTCCGACGTCTTCGTCACCGACCGCCGGACCCGCACCACCCGGCTGGTCTCGGCCGGAGCGGACGGCGGCGCCACCGACGATTCCTCCTACAACCCGACGATCAGCGCGGACGGCTCCACCATCGGTTTCAGTTCCCGAGCCCACAACCTGCTCCCGGACGCCCCGGCCGTGACCGACCCCGGCGAGACCACCGCCGACGCAGCGGCCCCGGGGCTGGCCCAGCCCCGCTTCTACCCGTACTACGTCTGGAAGGCAGGCACCGGCAGGACCTCCGGCGCCAGCCTGGACGACGAGGGCTACCTGCGCGGCGTCGGCGTCGGCGCCCGGATCAGCCCCGACGGCCGCTACGCGCTCTACCTCGTACCGGCCTTCGGCTCCGGGCAGCCCGGTTCGCCCCGCCTCCGGATGGACGTGTACACCCGCGAACTGGCCACCGGCACGCTCACCCGGATCAACACCGGCCTGCCCGGCACCGCGACCACCGGCCACTCCTTCGCCCCCGTCATGACGGCCGACGGCCGCTGGGTCTACTTCGAATCCCTCGCCGACAACCTCGTCCCCGGCGACACCAACGGTGTCAGCGACGTGTTCCGCCGCGAGCTGCGGACCGGCCGGATCGAACGGGTCAGCCTCACCAGGGACGGCGAGCAGGGCAACGCCCCCGCCGAGAACCCGTACGTGGACGCCGGCGGCGACACGGTCGTCTTCGACGGCGGGGACGGCAACCTGGTGCCCGGCGACACCAACGCCGCCAAGGACGTCTTTCTGCGCCGCCTGTGACGGCCCGGCAGCCTGACGGCAGGATGGCCTGATTCTCTTTCCGCATACGCCCGTTGACGTATTTTCCGCCGAGATCACCCGCGGACGTTGACCCCGGGCCCTCCCGACGATTGGCTCTGCCGAAAGCCCGTCGCCGGGAGGGAGCCCGGCCGGGTGATCGGAGGGGAAGACCTTATGACACGCACCATCCGCAACCGGTGGCCGGCCGGCGCCGCCGGCGCGCTGGCCGCGGCCGCCCTGCTCGCCGTCACCGCCGCGCCCGCCCAGGCCGCCCCGCTGCCGCGCGGCACCGTCCAGGTGAGCACCGGGGTGAACGGCGCCGCGCCCGACAACCAGTCCTTCGGCCTGGGCGTCAACGCGAACGGCCGCTACGCGCTGTTCAGCTCGTGGGCGACGAACCTGGTGTCCCAGCCCGCCCGGGGCGGCCGCGACGTCTACCTGAAGGACCTGCGGACCAACCGTGTCGAGCGGGTCAGCCTGGCGGACTCGGGCGAGGGACAGGCCGGCTGGTCCGAGGAGGCCGCGATCAACGCCGACGGCCGCTACGTCGCCTTCGTGAGCAACGGCGAGGACGTGGTGCCCGGCATGCAGGTCAGGGGCCGCACCGAGGTGTACGTCCGGGACCGGCGGACCGGCCGCACCGAGCTGGTCAGCGGCGGGCTCACCTCCACCGATCCCGACCGGTTCCACTACTCCTACGCGCCCTCGATCAGCGCCGACGGCCGGTACGTCGCCTTCGTGTCCTCCCGGAAGGACCTGGACCCGACCGTCGTGGACCCCGAGCCCGAGCCGGAACCCGAGCCCTCGCTCGCCAGGCCCTACACCTGGAAGCTCAACATCTACCTCACCGACCGCCGGACCCACACCACCCGGCTGATCTCGCGCGACGCGGCCGGCAAGCCCGGCGAGAGCACCTCCTTCCACCCGAAGCTCAGCGCGGACGGCCGCACCATCGGCTTCGGCTCCCTCTCGGACCTGCTGCCGCCCGAGCAGCCCCCGGCCGCCGCGCCGGCCGCCGGGACCGCCGACGTGGACCTGCCCCCGGGCGCCGAGAAGTACCTGCCCGCCGGGGCGCAGCCGAGCCTGGCCCGCCCGACGAGTGCCGTCTACTACACGTACGACGTGCCCTCGGGGAAGCTCTCGCCCGCGAGCTTCGACGTCGGCGGCTCGCTCGCCTACGCGGCCTTCGACGCCACGATCAGCCCCGACGGGCGGCGCGCGGTCTACGCCCTGTCCGAGCCGGGCGGCTCGACCGGCGGCCACCGCTCCCACACCGTGCTGCACGTCCGGGACCTGCGGACGGGCGTCGTGACGAAGGTCAGTGCCGGTCTGCCCGGCACCAGTTCGGTCGGTTCCTCCGGCCACGGCTCGATCACCGCCGACAACCGCTGGCTCTACTTCGAGTCCGCCGCCGACAACCTGGTGGCGGGCCCGCAGCACCCGGGCTGGGACGTCTACCGCCAGGACCTGCGCACCGGTCGCACCGAGCGGGTCGCCACCGCGCCGGACGGCTCGTTCGGCAACGGCTCCTCGAAGCAGCCGTTCGTGTCGGCCAACGGCAGGACCGTGGTGTTCGAATCGTCCAGCGGCAACCTGGTCGCCGGCACCGACGTCCCGGCGGCCGAGGGCTACCAGGTCTTCGCCAAGCCGGCCCGGAGCCACCACGGCGTCGCCGACGACCAGGGCCTCGCCGACGACCAGGGCGAGAACGAGGACGACTGACCGGCCCGCGCCGCCCGGGAACCACGACGGGGGCGGGACGTCGGCCTGGGCCGGCGTCCCGCCCCCGCGGTGGGAGGGTGGGGCAGGTGGTCGGTGGGCCGTGTGGCAGGGCGGATCGATTCGCCTCCGCCGCACGGCGGTGGTGAGCCCGTGGGCCGGTCCGGTTCCGAGCGGTCCGGCCCACGGGCGGTCTGGTCGGGCCTGGGGCGGCCCTGGGTGGGAGGGTCAGCCCTCCATCGCGGCGCGCGCGTCCACGAAGGCCGCGACGGCGCGCTCGACGTCCTCGGTGGAGTGCGCCGCGGACAGCTGCACCCGGATCCTGGCCTTGCCGTGCGGCACCACCGGGTAGGAGAAGCCGATCACGTACACGCCGCGCTCCAGCAGCAGCTCGGCGAGCCGGCCGGCCACCGCCGCGTCACCGATCATCACCGGGGCGATCGGGTGGTCGCCGGGCAGGATCTCGAAGCCGGCCTCGGTCATCTTCGTCCGGAACAGCGCGGTGTTGGCCGCCAGCCGCTCGCGCAGCTCGTTGGACTTCTCGACCAGGTCGAGCACCTTGAGCGAGGCGGCCGCGATCACCGGGGCCAGCGAGTTGGAGAACAGGTACGGGCGGGAGCGCTGGCGCAGCAGGGCGACGATCTCCCTGCGGGCCGCGACGTAGCCGCCGGAGGCGCCGCCGAGGGCCTTGCCGAGGGTGCCGGTGATGATGTCCACGCGGTCCGTCACGCCGTGCAGTTCGGGGGTGCCGCGGCCACCCGCGCCGACGAAGCCGACGGCGTGCGAGTCGTCCACCATGACCATGGCGTCGTAGCGGTCGGCCAGGTCGCAGATCTCGCGCAGCGGGGCGACGTAGCCGTCCATCGAGAAGACGCCGTCGGTGACGATCAGCCGGCGGCGGGCGTCCTGGGTGTCCTGGAGCTGCTTCTCCAGGTCGGCCAGGTCGCGGTTGGCGTAGCGGTGGCGGCGGGCCTTGCTGAGCCGGATGCCGTCGATGATGCTGGCGTGGTTCAGCGCGTCGGAGATGACGGCGTCGCGGTCGTCCAGCAGGGTCTCGAAGACACCGCCGTTGGCGTCGAAGCAGGAGGAGTAGAGGATCGTGTCCTCCTGGCCGAGGAAGGCCGAGAGGCGGTCCTCCAGCTCCTTGTGGACGTCCTGGGTGCCGCAGATGAAGCGGACCGAGGCCATTCCGTAGCCCCAGCGGTCCAGCGCGTCCTTGGCGGCGGCGAGCACCTCGGGGTGGTCGGCCAGGCCGAGGTAGTTGTTGGCGCAGAAGTTCAGCACCTCGCCCGGGCGGCCGCCGGCGGTGACGGTGACCGCGGCGCTCTGCGGGCTGCCGATCACCCGCTCGGGCTTGAACAGACCCGCCTCGCGGATCTCGTCCAGGGTGGCGGCGACGTCGGCACGCACGTTGTCGAACACTGCGGGTCTCCTTGGCAGTTCGGCGGGAGCGGTTCGGGCGGGAGCGGTTCGGCGGGGTTCAGGCGGGCGGGTTCGGCGGGCGGGGTCCGGCGGGCCGGGGCTCGGACCGGGCGGGGTTCAGGCCGTCCAGTCGAGGATGATCTTGCCGCAGTTGCCGCTCGCGGCGTCGTCGAACGCGGCCTCGTAGTCGGCGGCGGCGTAGCGGCCGGTGATCACCGGGCTGAGGTCCAGGCCGCCCTCCAGCAGCACGGACATCGCGTACCAGGTCTCGAACATCTCGCGGCCGTAGATGCCCTTGATGGTGATCATCGAGGTGACGATCGAGGCCCAGTCCACCGGGAACTGCTCGGCGGGCAGGCCGAGCATGGCGATCTTCCCGCCGTGGGTCATGTTGGCGATCATCGACTGCATCGCCTCGGGGCGGCCGGACATCTCCAGGCCGACGTCGAAGCCCTCGCGCAGGCCGAGCTTCTGCTGGCCCTCCTCGATGGTGTGCTGGGAGACGTCGAGCGCCAGCGTCACGCCGACCTCGCGGGCCAGGTCGAGGCGGTACGACGAGACGTCGGTGATCATCACGTTGCGGGCGCCGGCGTGCTTGGCGACGGCGGCGGCCATGATGCCGATCGGTCCCGCGCCGGTGACCAGCACGTCCTCGCCGATCAGCGGGAAGGACAGCGCGGTGTGCACGGCGTTGCCGAACGGGTCGAAGATCGCGGCCACGTCCAGGTCGACCGGCACCCGGTGCACCCAGACGTTGGAGGCGGGCAGCGCCACGTACTCGGCGAAGGCACCGTCCCGGTTGACGCCCAGGCCGACGGTATTGCGGCACAGGTGGCGGCGGCCGGCCAGGCAGTTGCGGCACTTGCCGCAGACCAGGTGGCCCTCGCCGCTGACCAGGTCGCCGACCGTGATGTCCGCGACGCCGGCGCCGATCTCGGCGACCTCGCCGACGAACTCGTGACCGAGCACCAGCGGGGTCCTGATGGTCTGCTGCGCCCAGCCGTCCCACTTGCGGATGTGCAGGTCGGTGCCGCAGATGCCGGTCCGCAGCACCTTGATCAGCACCTCGCCGGGGCCGATCTCGGGCATGGGGACGTCCATCAGCCAGAGCCCGGGCTCGGCCTGCTGCTTGACGAGTGCCTTCACGGCGGGCTCCTGACGTGCGGGTGGGACGGCCCGCGGGTGCGGGCAGGCCGAAGGGGCCCGGTTGGGCCGCTCCTGACGGGCGCGCACTCCGGACAGGCAGAAATCTGCCTGGTGGGGGCGGGTGCGGTCCATCGAGGAATTCTTAACGGCGGCCGCAGCTGGGCTGAACGATCGTGCCCGAGCAGCGGCCGGCGGCGGGCGCGGCGTGCCGGTGCTCACCCGTCCGGCCGAGCGCGGGGCGGCCCTCGCGACACCGCCCGCCGGCCGTCCCCGGGTGCTTGACGCCCGGGGTGCCCGGCCACGGTCCGCCAGCGGGGCGCGGCACCCGGCTGACGGTGCTCCCGTTCGGGTCAGCCCGGCGCCGACCCGCGCGCGGCCGCCCGGCCCCGGTGCTTACGGTGACGACGCTCCCCCCGCGGCCCCGTGGAGAGGCGCTCCGGCCCCGCCGAGCAGCACGCCGGGGCCCTTCGCCAAGGGGCCGTCCGCCCCAGAGAGGCCCCTCCGCCGATGACCGACACCCGACGGCCGCGCCCGGCCGTTCCCTGCTCCCCGCGCGTCCCCCGCCCGCCGCACACCGCCGTCCCCCGCTCCGTACGGGTGGCCTCGGCCGCCCTCGCGCTGGCCGGCCTGCTCGCCGTCTCCGCCTGTTCCGGGGACTCCAAGCCCGCCCGGCCCGCCGCCGGCGCCGCGGTCACCGCCGAACCGGCCGCGCTCAGCCCGTCCCCCACGCAGGGCGGCAGCCCGTCCGGCGGGGTGGTGGCCCTCACCCCGGCCGTCCAGGCGAAGCTGGACGCCGCGATCAAGCAGGTGATGAGCCAGGTCTCCATCCCCGGCGTGATCGTCGGCTACACCACCCCCGACGGCAGCTACCAGCGCACCTTCGGCGTCGCCGACAAGGCCGCGGGGACGGCGATGTCCCCCGACCTGTACATGCGGATCGGCAGCGTGACCAAGACCTTCACCACGACCGGCATCCTGCGGCTCGTGGACCAGGGCAAGCTGGGCCTGGACGACCCGGTCTCCAAGTACGTCCGGAACGTGCCCGGCGGCGACGGGATCACCCTCCGCCAGCTCGGCGAGATGCGCAGCGGCCTCTTCAACTACACCCTGGACTCCGGCTTCCAGCAGGCGTTCTTCAGCGACCCGAGCCGCCCGTTCACCCCGGACCAGCTGCTCGGGTACGCGTTCAAGCACCCGGCGAACTTCTCCCCGGGCAGCAGCTACGAGTACTCCAACACCAACCTGATCCTGCTCGGCCTGGTCGTCGAGAAGGTCGGCGGGCAGCCGCTCCAGGACTTCCTGACGCAGCAGGTGTTCACCCCGGCCGGGCTCACCAAGACCAGCCTGCCGACCGACGCGGCCTTCCCCGACCCGCACGCCCACGGCTACACCAACCAGACGCTCAGCGGCCAGGTCGAGGACTCCACCACCTGGAACCCGTCCTGGGGCTGGGCCGCCGGCGCCGCGATCTCCACCGTCGCCGACCTCCAGACCTGGGCCAAGGTGCTGGCCACCGGTGAGCCGCTGCTCAAGCCCGCCACCCAGGCGGAGCGGCTCAAGACCGTGCCCGTCGGGCCCGACCCCGACCTCGGCTACGGCTTCGGGGTGTTCGACACGCACGGCTGGATCGGCCACAACGGCTCGCTGCCCGGGTACGAGAGCGTGGTGCTCTACCTGCCGCAGGCGAAGGCCAGTCTGGCCATCCTGCTCAACACCGACATCACCCACGACGGTTCGGAGCCCTCGACGTTCCTGGCCCGGGCGATCACCCGGATCGTCTCGCCGGACAACGTCTACACGCTGCCCACCCCACCCGGCTCGGGCTCGCCCACCGCCTCCCCGTCCCCGTCCCCGTCGCCGTCGGTCTCGCCCACGGCCTCCCCCACGCCGCTGGTCTCCCCCACAACCTCCCCCACCGCGACCGGTACCGTCACGCCGCACCTCTCCTGAACCCGGGAGCACCGCGCGAGGCCCGGCCCGGACGACCGGGCCGGGCCTCGCGGCGCGCCGTCGAGTCCCCGGCGTCGACTCCCCGGCTTCAACTCCCCAGCACCCTGGCCAGGTCGTACGAGACCGGCTCCTCCAGCTGCGCGGAGGTACAGCTCTCCGGCGTGCGGTCCGGCCGCCAGCGGCGGAACTGCGCGGTGTGCCGGAACCGGGTGCCCTCCATGTGGTCGTAGGCGACCTCGACCACCCGCTCGGGGCGCAGCGCGATCCAGGACAGGTCCTTGCCGCCGGTCCAGCGGCTGACCGCGCCGGGCAGCCGGCCCTCGGCGTGCGCGGCCTCGTCCGCCCAGCCGCCCCAGGGGTGCCTGGCGATGTCGTCCATCCGCAACGGGGCCAGCTCCTCGGCGAGTTCGCGCCGGCGGGCCATCGGGAAGGCCGCGCAGACACCGACGTGCTGGAGCCTGCCCCCGTCGTCGAAGATGCCGAGCAGCAGCGAGCCGACCACCGGGCCACTCTTGTGCTCGCGGTAGCCGGCCACCACGCAGTCGGCGGTGCGCTCGTGCTTGATCTTGTACATGGTCCGCTCCCCCGGCCGGTACGGCTGGTCCAGCGGTTTGGCCACCACGCCGTCCAGCCCGGCGCCCTCGAACTCGGCGAACCAGGTGCCGGCGAGGTCGAGGCCGGTGGTGGCGGGGGCGGTGAACACCGGGTCCGAGGCGTCCGCGAGCGCGGCCTCCAGCGCCGGGCGGCGCACCGACAGCGGCTCGTCCAGCAGCGAGTCGTCACCGAGGGCGAGCAGGTCGAAGGCGACGAAGGAGGCCGGGGTCCGCTCGGCGAGCAGCTTCACCCGGCTCGCGGCCGGGTGGATCCGCTCCAGCAGTTCCTCGAAGCGCAGCCGGCCGTCCCGGGCGATCACCACCTCGCCGTCCAGCACGCAGCGCGGCGGCAGCTCCCGCCGGAACGCCTCGACCAGCTCGGGGAAGTACCTGGTCAGCGGCTTGCCGGTGCGGCTGCCGAGCTCCACCTCGTCGCCGTCGCGGAACACGATGGAGCGGAAGCCGTCCCACTTGGCCTCGTACTGCATTCCGGGCGGGATCCTGGCCACCGACTTGGCGAGCATCGGCGCCACCGGCGGCATCACGGGCAGGTCCATGGGTCCGATGGTCGCCCCGATGGCCTCGGGGCGCGCGTCGGGCGCGCGGCGCCTAGCGTGAGGGGCATGGGCTCAGCCGTGGAACTGGATGTCGCCGGGCGCACCGTCCGGCTGTCGAACCCGGACAAGGTGTACTACCCCGAGCGCGGCTTCACCAAGCTGGATGTCGCCCGGTACTACCTGGCCGTCGCCGACGGGGTGCTGCGCGGGCTGCGTGACCGGCCGACCACCCTGCAGCGCTTCCCGGACGGGGTGGACGGCGAGTTCTTCTACCAGAAGCGCGCGCCCAAGGGCCTGCCGGAGTGGCTGCCCACCGCCCGGATCGCGTTCCCCAGCGGCCGCTCCGCCGACGAGATCTGCCCCACCGAACCGGCCGCCGTGCTGTGGGCGGCCAACCTCGGCTGCCTCACCTTCCACCCCTGGCCGGTGCGGCGCTCCGACACCGATCACATCGACGAGCTGCGGATCGACCTCGACCCGCAGCCCGGCACCGACTTCCACGACGCCGTCCGGGCCGCCCACGAACTGCGCGCCCTGCTGGAGGAGCACGGGCTGCGGGGCTGGCCCAAGTCCTCCGGCGGGCGCGGCCTGCACGTGTACGTGCCGCTGGCGCCCGAGTGGACCTTCACCGACGGACGGCACGCGGTGATCGCGCTCGGCCGGGTCCTGGAGCAGCGGATGCCGGGGAAGGTCACCACCGCCTGGTGGAAGGAGGAGCGCGGCGAGCGGATCTTCGTCGACTACAACCAGATGGCGCGCGACCGCACCATCGCCTCCGCCTACTCGCTGCGCGCCCGCCCCCGGGCCACCGCCTCCGCCCCGCTGCGCTGGACGGAACTGGACGACGCCGCCCCCGAGGACTTCGACCTGCGCACCGTCCCCGCCCGGTTCGCCGAACTCGGCGACCTGAACGCGGAGATGGACGACCGGGCGTACCGGCTGGAGGGCCTGCTGGAGCTGTACGGGAAGCAGCTGCGCGACGAGGGCCTCGGCGAACTCCCCTACCCGCCCGACCACCCCAAGGCGGCCGGCGAGCCCACCCGCGTCCAGCCGAGCCGCGCCAGGAGGACCGACCGGCCGGGCCGCGCGAAGGAGGAGTAGCGCCGTACGGCCGGCCTCAGCTCCGCGCGCCCGCCGGGGCCAGCCCGGCGACGATGCGGACGGCCTCGGCGATCTGCCCGTCCGTCAGGTCGCCGCGGGCGGTGAGCCGCAGCCGGGAGATGCCGTCCGGGACGGACGGCGGGCGGAAGCAGCCGACGGCGAGGCCCGCCCGGCGGCAGTCGGCGGCCCAGGCGACGGCGGCCTCGGGGCCCGGGGCGCGGACGGAGACCACCGCGGCCTGGGGGTCGCAGCTGTGCAGGCCGGCGGCGGTGAGCTGCCGGGCCAGGGTGCGGGCGACCTCGCGGGCGCGCTCGGCGCGGGCGGGCTCGGCGCGCAGCAGCCGCAGGGCGGCGAGGGCTGCGCCGGCGGCGGCCGGGGCGAGGCCGGTGTCGAAGATGAAGGTGCGGGCGGTCTCGGTGAGGTGGCGGATCACCCGGCGCGGGCCGAGCACGGCGCCGCCCTGCGAGCCGAGCGACTTGGAGAGGGTGACGGTGGCGACGGTGTCCGGCTGCCCGGCGAGCCCGGCCGCCGCGAGCGCCCCGGTGCCGCCGGGGCCGAGCACGCCGAGCCCGTGGGCGTCGTCCACCAGCAGGGCGGCGCCGTGCGCGCGGGCGGCGGCGGACAGCTCGGGCAGCGGGGCCGCGTCCCCGTCCACCGAGAACACCGAGTCGGTGACCACCAGCGCCCGCGGCCGGGCCCGCCCGGCGAGCGCCTCGGCGACCGCCGACGGGTCAGCGTGCGGGGTGCGGTGGACGTCGGCGCGGGAGAGCCGGCAGCCGTCGATCAGCGAGGCGTGGTTGTAGGCGTCGGAGACGATCAGGGTGTCGGGGTCGGTGAGCGCGGTCAGCGCCGCGAGGTTGGCCGTGTACCCGGAGGAGAACACCAGCGCGGCCTCCACCCCGCAGAACTCGGCCAGCTCCTCCTCCAGTTCGGTGTGCAGCGCGGTCGTCCCGGTCACCAGGCGCGACCCCGTCGACCCGCCGCCCCAGCGCAGCGCCGCGTCCGCCGCCGCCCGGGTCACCACCGGATGCCTGGTCAGCCCCAGGTAGTCGTTCCCCGCGAGGTCCAGCACCCCGTCCTCCGCCGCCCGGCTGCGCAGCGTCCGCGTCAGCCCGGCCTCGGCCCGCATCGCGGCCGTCTCGTCGAGCCAGTCGAACACCTGCGCCGGAGCGAGGACGGAGGGGCGCGGCTCGGCCGCGAGCGGATGGTTCATGCCCGGCACTCTGGCACGGCCTTCGAACCGGGATCAATGTGCCGCTCGGCACAGGATCGGCACGTCCGGCTGGCCGGTCACCACAAGAGGGCCACCCGCCCGCCGCGGCCCCGGGCTTTGCCCGGGGTGGCGGCGAGCAGGCAAGATAGCCGGGTGACCCTCCTTGATCTGATGCCGAAGCCCGCCACCCCCGACGCGCTGTACGAGACGTTCGCAGCCTGGACGGAGGAGCGGGGGATCACGCTGTACCCGGCGCAGGAGGAGGCGCTGATCGAGCTGGTGTCGGGGAACAACGTGATCCTCGCGACGCCGACCGGGTCGGGCAAGAGCCTGGTGGCGGCGGGGGCGCACTTCGCGGCGCTGGCCGAGGGGCAGCGGACCTTCTACACCGCCCCGATCAAGGCGCTGGTCTCGGAGAAGTTCTTCGACCTGGTGAAGATGTTCGGCACCGAGCAGGTCGGCATGATGACCGGCGACGCGAGCGTGAACCCGACCGCGCCGATCATCTGCTGCACCGCCGAGGTGCTCGCCCAGATCGCGCTGCGCGACGGCGCCAAGGCGGACATCGGCCAGGTGGTCATGGACGAGTTCCACTTCTACGCCGAGCCGGACCGCGGCTGGGCCTGGCAGATCCCGCTGCTGGAGCTGCCGCAGGCGCAGTTCCTGCTGATGTCGGCGACGCTGGGCGACGTCCGCCGCTTCGAGGAGGACCTGACCCGCCGCACCGGCCGTCCGACCACGGTGGTGCGCAACGCGACCCGCCCGGTGCCGCTGTTCTACGAGTACCGCCGCACCACGATGCACGACACCCTGGAGGAGCTGCTCCAGACCGGCCAGGCCCCCGTCTACGTCGTGCACTTCACGCAGAAGGAGGCGGTGGAGCGGGCCCAGTCGCTGATGAGCATCAACATGTGCTCGAAGGCGGAGAAGGAGGCCATCGCCGATCTGATCGGCGGCTTCCGCTTCACCACCAAGTTCGGCCGCAACCTGTCCCGTTACGTGCGCCACGGCATCGGCGTGCACCACGCGGGCATGCTGCCGAAGTACCGCCGGCTGGTGGAACGCCTCGCCCAGGCGGGCCTGTTGAAGGTGATCTGCGGCACCGACACGCTCGGCGTCGGCGTCAATGTGCCGATCCGCACGGTGCTGTTCACCGCCCTGTCCAAGTACGACGGACAGCGGGTGCGCATCCTGCGCGCCCGTGAGTTCCACCAGATCGCCGGCCGGGCGGGCCGGGCCGGCTTCGACACCGTCGGCCAGGTGGTGGCGCAGGCGCCGGAGCACGTGATCGAGAACGACAAGGCGATCGCGAAGGCCGGGGACGACCCGAAGAAGAAGCGCAAGGTGGTGCGCAAGAAGGCCCCGGAGGGCTTCGTCGGCTGGACGGAGGAGACCTTCGAGAGGCTGATCGGCGCCGACCCGGAGCCGCTGGTCTCCCGGTTCAAGGTCAGCCACGCGATGCTGCTGTCGGTGATCGGCCGCCCGGGCAACGCCTTCGAGGCGATGCGCAAGCTGCTGACCGACAACCACGAGGACCGGGCCGCGCAGCGCCGCCACATCCGCACCGCGATCGCCATCTACCGCTCGCTGCTGCAGGGCGGCGTGGTGGAGCGGCTGCCCGAGCCGGACGCGGAGGGCCGGATCGTCCGCCTCACCCTGGACCTCCAGGAGAACTTCGCGCTCAACCAGCCGCTGTCCACCTTCGCGCTGGCCTCCTTCGAACTGCTCGACCCGGCCTCGCCCTCGCACTCGATGGACGTGATCTCGGTCGTCGAGGCGACCCTCGACGACCCGCGCCAGATCCTCGCCGCGCAGCAGAACAAGGCGCGCGGCGAGGCCGTCGGCGAGATGAAGCGGGACGGCATCGAGTACGAGGAGCGGATGGAGCGGCTCCAGGAGATCACCTACCCGAAGCCGCTGGAGGAGCTGCTCACCCACGCCTACGAGGTGTACCGCACGGCGCACCCGTGGATCGGCGACCACCAGCTCCAGCCCAAGTCCGTGGTCCGCGACCTGTACGAGCGGGCGATGACGTTCTCGGACTACGTCGGCTTCTACGAGCTGGCCCGCACCGAGGGCATCGTGCTGCGCTACCTGGCCGGCGCGTACAAGGCGCTGGAGCAGACCGTCCCCGAGGACGTGAAGACCGACGACCTCAAGGACGTCATCGCCTGGCTCGGCGAGCTGGTCCGCCAGGTCGACTCCAGCCTGCTGGACGAGTGGGAGCAGCTGGCCAACCCGACCGAGCCGCAGGCCGCCGAGGTGTCGCTGGACGACAGGCCGGCGCCGGTCACCGCCAACGCCCGCGCCTTCCGGGTGCTGGTGCGCAACGAGCTGTTCCGCCGGGTCGAGCTGTGCGCGCTGGAGCACTACGAGGAGCTCGGCTCCCTGGACGGCGAGTACGGCTGGGACGCGGACCGCTGGGCGGACGCCATGGACGGGTACTGGGAGGAGTACGACGACCTCGGCACCGGCCCGAACGCGCGCGGCCCGAAGATGCTGATCATCGAGGAGGAGGACTCCTCCTGGCGGGTCCGGCAGATCTTCGACGACCCGGAGGGCGACCACGACTGGGGCATCAGCGCCGAGGTCGACCTGTACGGCTCGGACGAGGAGGGCCGGGCGGTGCTGCGGGTGACCTCGGTGGACCGGCTCGGCGGCTGAGCCCGGGCGGACGCCGTGACTCCCCCGGGGAGTCACGGCGTCCGCGGGTCACATCCAGACGAAGGGCGAGCCCGCCGCGTAGGAGAGCGCCCTGGTGGCCTCGTCCAGGTTCTGCTCGCTGCCCGGCCCCGTACCGGTGGGCGCCGTGACCGGCGTGGTCGGCGCCCCGGTGCCGCCCGTGGCGGAGCCCGCGGGACGGCCGTCGCCCGGCCGCGAGCTGGTGACCGTCACGTAGTGGCCGACCGCCTCGATCCGCGGCTCGCCGCCCGCCTTGGCCCCCGCGGCCTGGGCGGGGGCGGTGGAGGCGTCGGCGAGGATGAAGGCGACCGCGCCGGGCTTGGCCCGCAGGGCGTCGGCGGCCTTGGCGGCGGAGGCCTGGTCGGGGAAGCGCAGCAGGGTGACGCTGCTGAGCACCGGGCGGTCCTGGCCGGTGAAGCTGACGGTCAGGTAGGCCTGGCAGCCGCTGTCCTTCAGCGGGTCCTGGGCGCGGTCCTGGAGCACCTCGACGCAGTTCTCGCCCTGCCGGACGCCGTTGCGCCGCGCCTTGTAGGCGCCGACCTCGACCGGCCGCTGGGCGGGGAAGAGGTTGTCGACGTTGAGGGCCCCGGGGTCGGTGGGCGGCGGCGGGGCGCCCACCACCCGCGGCGTCTTCTCGGAGTCCTTGGTGGACGGGCCGAGCCCGGGTATGTAGTCGCCGGGCATCGGGCGGGTGATGATCCATCCGCCGGCGGTGACCACACCGACCACGGCGACCCAGCCGACCGCCCGACGTGCCGTCAACCGCCGTCCCCGTCTGCGGCCCGTCCCACCGTCGGTGCCGGCGCCCCCGCCGACCCGCTGCCCTGCCCGGCCGTCCCGGCCCTCTCCCGGAGTCGGGGTGCGCTCCCCCTGCGTGGTCATGGCGCAGATTCTAAGCACCCCTCGGGTGGCGTGGATCACTGGGTCGGGGGTTGTGGATCACCGATGGACCACGGGCGTCCCGGCATCCACGGACGCCACCTTCCTACTCATCGGTAACCGGATGCCGGGGTTCCCGTCAAGCGCGTGACCAGCGGCGGAGCCGTGACCTTCGACACTGTGGCAATCGGCACATCCTCGCGCCGATCTTCTGGCGGATTTGCTCTGGCGCCGCCCGATCGCCACCAGGCAGGATCGCCCCATGGATCTGCTCGATACCCTGACCGCCAAGGGCCTGCGCGGCGAAGTCCCGACCCGCGAGGAGGCCCTCGCCGTCCTCGCCACCACCGACGACGAGCTGCTCGACGTGGTCGCGGCGGCCGGCAAGGTGCGCCGCCGCTGGTTCGGCCGCCGGGTCAAGCTCAACTACCTGGTGAACCTCAAGAGCGGGCTCTGCCCGGAGGACTGCTCCTACTGCTCGCAGCGGCTCGGGTCCAAGGCCGAGATCCTCAAGTACACCTGGCTCAAGCCGGACCAGGCCGCCGACGCCGCCCGCGCCGGGGTGGCCGGCGGTGCCAAGCGGGTCTGCCTGGTCGCCAGCGGCCGCGGCCCGACGGACCGTGACATCGACCGGGTCACCGACACCATGGCCGCCATCAGGGACGCCGACCCCGAGGTCGAGATCTGCGTCTGCCTCGGCCTGCTCTCCGACAACCAGGCGGAGCGGCTCAAGGCGGCCGGCGCCGACGCCTACAACCACAACCTCAACACCTCCGAGGGCACCTACGGGACCATCACCAGCACCCACACCTACGCGGACCGGGTGGACACCGTGCAGAAGGCCCACGGAGCGGGCCTGTCCGCCTGCTCCGGCCTGATCGCCGGCATGGGCGAGAGCGACGAGGACCTGGTCGACGTGGTGTTCGCGCTGCGCGAGCTGGGCTCGGACTCCGTCCCGGTCAACTTCCTGATCCCGTTCGAGGGCACCCCGCTCGCCAAGGAGTGGAACCTCACCCCGCAGCGCTGCCTGCGCATCCTGGCGATGGTCCGCTTCGTCAACCCGGACACCGAGGTGCGGATCGCGGGCGGGCGCGAGGTGCACCTGCGCTCGATGCAGCCGCTCGGCCTGCACATCGCCAACTCCATCTTCCTCGGGGACTACCTGACCAGCGAGGGCCAGGCCGGCCAGACCGACCTCGACATGATCAAGGACGCCGGCTTCGACGTCGAGGGCGCCGGCGAGGCCACCCTGCCGCGCCACCGCGCGGACGTCGCCGAGGCGGCGCAGACGGCGGGCGGCTGTGGCAGCGGGGCCTCGGCCTGCGGCAGCGCGGCATCGGTGTCGGCATCGGCCTGCGGCAGCGGCGGCGGCTGCGGGCCGTGCGGCGGCCACGCGCACGCCGCGCCGGAGGCCGCCGTCCCGGAGAGCGCCGACGACGAGCTCCGCGGCGACCTCGTCAAGGTCCGCCGCCGCGGCGCCGGCACCCGACTCGCCCCCAACGCCTGACCGTTCCACCGTTCTGGAGAGTCACCCACCATGTCCCAGCCGTCCGCGGCCGCCCTGCTCGCCCTCGACCGCGCCCACGTGTGGCACCCGTACGGGCCGATGCCCGGCACCGTCACCCCGTACGTGGTCGAGTCCGCCTCGGGGGTGCGGCTGCGCCTGGCCGAGCCCGTCGCCGGCGGGCAGCGCGAGCTGGTCGACGGGATGTCGTCCTGGTGGGCGGCGATCCACGGCTACCGGCACCCGGTGCTGGACGAGGCCGTGCGCGACCAGCTGGGGCGGATGAGCCACGTGATGTTCGGCGGGCTCACCCACGAGCCCGCCGTCCGGCTGGCCGCGACGCTGGTGGAGATCACCCCGGGGCCGCTGCAACACGTCTTCCTCGCCGACTCGGGCTCGGTGGCCGTCGAGGTCGCGATGAAGATGTGCCTCCAGTACTGGCAGTCCGTCGGGCGGCCGGCCAAGCGCCGGCTGCTCACCTGGCGCGGCGGCTACCACGGGGACACCTTCCACCCGATGTCGGTGTGCGACCCGGACGGCGGGATGCACCACCTGTGGGGCGGGGTGCTGCCCGGGCAGCTCTTCGCCCCGGAGCCGCCGGCCGGGTTCGACGCGCCGCTCGATCCCGAATACGCCGCGCGGTTCGAGGAGTTGATGGCCCGGCACGCCGACGAGCTGGCCGCCGTCATCGTCGAGCCGGTGGTCCAGGGCGCGGGCGGGATGCGCTTCCACTCGCCCGCCTACCTGCGGATGCTGCGCGAACTGTGCGACCGGTACGGGGTGTTGCTCGTCTTCGACGAGATCGCCACCGGATTCGGGCGCAGCGGCGCACTGTTCGCCGCCGACCACGCGGGCGTCTCGCCGGACGTGATGTGCCTGGGCAAGGCGCTGACCGGCGGCTACCTGACGCTGGCCGCCACGCTGTGCACGAGCGAGGTCGCGGACGGGATCAGCCGCGGCGAGGTGCCGGTGCTCGCGCACGGGCCGACGTTCATGGGCAACCCGCTGGCCTGCGCGGCGGCCAACGCCTCGCTGGAGCTGCTGCTCGGGCAGGACTGGTCGACGGAGGTCAAGCGCGTCGGGACCGGGCTGGCCGAGGGCCTCGCGGCGGCCGCGGACCTCCCCGGCGTGCACGACGTACGGGTCCGGGGGGCCATCGGCGTCGTGCAGTTGGACCACCCGGTGAACGTCCCCGCGGCGACCGAGGCGGCCGCCCGCGCGGGCGTCTGGCTGCGGCCGTTCCGGGACCTGATCTACACCATGCCGCCCTATGTGACGGAGGACGAGGACGTGGCACGGATCGCCGCCGCCGTGACCGCCGCGGCGGTGGCCGGATGAGCGCGCGCATCCTGTTCGTGACGGGGACGAACACGGACGTCGGCAAGACGGTCGCCACCGCCGCCGTCGCCGCGGTGGCGCTGCGGGCCGGCCGGAAGGTCGCCGCGCTCAAGCCGGGGCAGACCGGCGTCTCCCCGGGCGAGCCCGGCGACGCGGCCGAAGTCCGGCGACTGGCAGGCGATCTGACGTTCCGTGAACTGGTGCGCTACCCGGAGCCGCTGGCGCCCGACACGGCCGCCCGGCGGGCCGGCATGGCGTACCTCTCCCCCGCCGAGGTGGTCGGGGCCGTCGCCGAGCTGGCTTCCACGCACGACCTGGTACTCGTGGAGGGCGCGGGCGGGCTGCTGGTCCGCTACGACGACGAGGGCCGCACGCTCGCCGACCAGGTGCGCGCCGTACTGGACGCCGGGCTGCCGGCCGAGGTGCTGCTGATCGCCTCCGCCGGGCTCGGCACTCTCAACATCGTCTCCCTCACGGCGGAGGCCCTGGCGGCCCGTGAACTGCCGCTCACGGGCGTCGTGGTCGGCTCCTGGCCCGATTCGCCGGGCCTCGCCGAGCGCTGCAACCTCGCGGACCTGCCCCGCTCCGCCGGCGCCCCGCTGCTCGGCGCGCTGCCCGAACGGGCCGGCGGCGCCGAGGACTTCGCGGACCTCGCCGCCACCGCGCTGGCCCCCGCGCTCGGCGGCACCTGGAACGCCGAGCACTTCGCGCAGGCCCACCGGGCCGTTTCGGCCCCGCTTCGCTCGAAGGGGTGATCCCGGCTTCCGGCCCTGTCGGAAGCCGGGACGGCTCAATACCGTTCCTTCCATGACAGACGGGCTCACCGCAGACGAGGCCCTGCGGGCCTTGGCCGCCCTGGAGGCGGCGTGGAAGGACGACGACGAGGCGCTCTCCGCCCTGGCGGCGGGCAGCCCCGGTGAACGGCCGCTGCCGGCACTGGTCGCCGCGTACGGCGAACACGCGATGGACACCCTGATGGCGCTGGCCTTCGGGCTGCGCAGCACCATGAGCGACGAGGAGCTCGCCGAGATCTCCGACGCGGTCAGCTCCAACATCGGCGCCCGGATGAGCGCCCTGCTCACCCAGACCCTGAAGGCCTGGGGCACCCTCGCCCCCTCGGAGGACCTCTCGGTGACGAAGATCATCGCCCACACGGTGATCGACGCGATGCGGGCCGTCACCGAGGATCCCAGCAAGACCGAGGTGCTGCCGCTGCTGGCCACCTTCCGCAGCTACGCCCTCAACGGCACCTGAGCAGAAGGAGTTTCGGTGCGGGCTTCGAGTCACCTCGAAGCCCGCACCGCCGTGTCCGCGCTCTCTCAGGCGCTTGAACTCCTGCCCTGCGAGCATGAACGCACGTCCACCGGCCCTGCCCCTCCGGCACCGGTCAGCCCTCGCCGGCCTGCTTCGCGGCCGGGCGGGGACGCAGCAGGGCCGCGGCCATGAGTGCGGTGCCCGCCAGGCCGATCGCCGCGATCACCGCCACCGCGGTGAAGCCCCGGTCGTAGGCCTGCCGTGCCGACCGCAGCACCGCGTCGGCGGTCAGGGACGGCAGGTGCGTCACGACGTCCTCCGCCGCGGCGAACGACTCCCCGGCCCTGGCCTGCTGCTCCGCGGAGAGGCCCGGCACGTCGGGCAGGCCGGTGCGGTACACGGCGGTCAGGACGGCCCCGAGGACGGCGACGCCGAGCCCGGCGCCGAGTTCGAAGGACGTCTCCTGGATCGCGGCCGCCTCCCCGGACCGCTCGGGTTGCGCGGCGCCCATGATGGAGTCGGCGCCCAGGGTCATGACGATGCCGGCGCCGTACCCGGCGGCGAGCAGCGGGACGAGGAGTACGCCGTAGTGCCCCGCGTCGCCGACGGCCGCGATGGCGGCGCACGCGAGGGCGAAGAGGGAGAGTGCTCCGGTGAGGGCCCAGCGGTTGCCCCACCGGTTCGCCGCCCAGGGGGCCGTGACCGCGCCGAGGGCGTTGGCGCCGGCCAGCGGCATCAGCGCGAGCCCGGCGCGCACCGGCGAGTACCCGCCCACCTGCTGGAGCCACTGGGTGAGGAAGAACAGCAGGGCGACATAGCTGCCGAAGCAGCCGATGACACACAGCGTGGCCGTGCTGAAGCGGCGTTCACGGAAGAGGGTGAAGTCCAGCAACGGCTCCCGGATGCGCCGTTGGCGTCGTACGAAGGCGTAGAGCAGGACGCCGCCGGCGAGGGCCAGGAGGACGATGACGGCGCTCACCCCCGCGTGCTCGCCGGCCTGCTTGAGCGCGTAGACCACGGCGGCCAGGCCGGTGACGGACAGCGCGACGCTGGTGACGTCCCAGCGGCGGGGTTCGGGGTTGCGTGACTCGGGGATGACGCGGACGCCGACGGCCAGGATGACGACGATGACGGGGACGTTGATGAGGAACACCGCTCCCCAGCCCCACTTCTCGGTGACCAGGCCACCGGCCAGTGGACCGATCGTGGCCCCGACGCTGTGCGCGGAGGTCCAGATGCCGAGCGCCATGGCGCGTTCGCGGTCGTCCGTGAAGACGACCCGGATGATCGCCACCGTGGACGCCATGATCATCGCCGCGCCGACGCCCAGTGCGGCCCGCGCGGCGATGAGTTGTGCGGTCGAGGTCGCGAACGCGGCCGCCGCGGAGGCGAGACCGAAGGCGAGGAAGCCGCTGAGCACCATCCGGCGCCGGCCGATGCGGTCGCCGAGGGTGCCGCAGGTCACCAGGAGGGCGGCCAGGGTCAGCGAGTAGACGTCGACGATCCACAGCAGCTGGGCCGGGCTCGGTTCGAGGTCCCGGCTCAGGCTCGGCACCGCGACGTGCAGGACGGTGAGGTCGATGCCGCACAGGAAGAGGCTCCCCGACACCACGGCCAGCACCAGCCACCGCTGCCGCGCGGGAAGGGCCGGTCCGCCCGGCTGCCCCGAGTCCGTCGAATGCCCCGCACGCTCTTTCCCGGCGGCTCGTCCGGCCGCGACGGGGGCCTTGCTCTCTGTCATAGTCTCAGCTTCCGGAAGTACCGACGCGGGCCGCAAGTACGGTCTTTTGTGTCCCCTGGTGCCACGCTGTATACCAATGGAGGTCAGGTGCGTTCCAACGTCGAAGAATCCTCGGACGACTGCGCGGTCGAGTTCGCCATGGAGCTCCTCGGCGGCCGGTGGAAGCTGGCCATTCTCAAGCAACTGGTCTCGGGAACCCACCGGTTCGGCGAACTGCGGCGCGCCCTGCCGGGTGTCACCCAGCGCATGCTGACCCGCCAGCTCCGGGAGCTGGAGGCGGACGGGCTGGTGGAACGGACGGTGTACCGGGAGGTGCCCCCTCGGGTCGAGTACGCGCTCACCGACGCCGGCCACACGCTGGACTCCATCACGGAGCAGCTGGACACGTGGGGCCGCTGGTACCGCGACACGGTGCGCGGTGCGGTGCCGTCCGGTCCCGGCGGGTCCGCCTGACCGTGGCGCGGTGGGCGGACGCCGGGACCGGACGGCTCTCACCGGGTGCGGCGGGGCTGCTCAGAACTCCGCGAGGTTCTGCCGCAGGGTGTGGCCGGGGGTGTACGTGCTCCGGGTCAGCCCGCGGCGCTGGAGCGCGGGCACGAGTCCGTCGGTGACATCGGCGACCCAGTGGCGGTTCAGCCGCAGTACCGGCGTCGTCAGCATGAAGCCGTCCCCTCCGACCTCCTCCATGACCTCCCCCATCCGCTGCGCCACCTGGTCGGGTGTGCCGATGAGTTCCACCGAGGAGACCAGCCCGCCGGCGGCGTCCAGCACCAGTTCCCGCAGCGTCTTGCCGCTGCCCCACTGCTGGAGCTGGTCCAGTGAACCCTGCTCGCCATTGGTCTTCAGCCGGTACGGCAGGGGCTCGTCGAGGTCGAACCGGGCGAAGTCGATCTCCGTGAGCGCGGAGGTCTCGGCGAGGATGTCGTGGATGAACTGGGGCGACGAGATCATCCGCTCGTACTTGGCCCGTGCGTCCTGCTCCGTCTCGCCGAGCGTGGGCGTCACGCAGAACAGGACCTTGACCTCGTCGGGGTCACGGCCGGCCGCTTCGGCGTGTTTGCGCACGTCGTCCCTGAACTCCTTCATCCCCTCCACCCCGTTGGCGATGGCGATGACCGAGTCGGCGTTGCGCGCGGCGAAGACCCGGCCCCGGGGCGAGGCCCCGGCCTGCACGAACGCGGGCCGGTGCTGCGGGGAGGGCACGGTGTTCAACGGACCCCGCACGCTGAAGTGTTCGCCCTTGAAGTGGATCGGCCGGACCTTGGTGTGGTCGGCGTAGATCCCCTTCTCCCGGTCGAGTACGACGGCGTCCTCGTCCCAGGAGGCGAAGAGCTGCCGGACGACGTCGACGTACTCGTCGGCCATGGCGTAGCGGACGTCCCGTGACGGCAGCTTCTCCAGTCCGAAGTTCCGCGCGGCCAGGTCCTCGGCGCTGGTGACGATGTTCCAGCCGAAGCGCCCGCCGAGCATGCTGTCCATCGTCGAGGAGAGGCGCGCGGTCATGAACGGCGGGTACGCCAGGGTCGACAGGGTCGCGACGATTCCCAGGTGGGACGTGGCGAGGCCCATCGCGACGGCCAGCGGGACCGGGTCGTGCTTCGGGACGACCATGCCCTGCCGCAGTGCCCGCTCGGCGGAACCGCCGTAGCTCTCCGGGACCATCAGCTTGTCCTCGATGATCACGTAGTCGAAGCAGGCCCGTTCGAGCGCCTGGGCCACCTCCGTGTGGAACTTTCCGTCCCAGGGTGAGCCTCCGGTGCCGAAGGGGCCCTGCCAGTCGTCCGGGGTGAAGTTGAAGATACAGGCGAGGTGGAACTTCCGGGTCACGGCTGCTTCCCTTCGGGATGTGCGGCGGGTCGGCGCTGCGGGTCCGGACGGCGGCGGTCCGGGCGGGTCCGGGCGAGGAGCAGCCCGTCGCCGTCGCGCACCATGGCCGTCGCCTCGTCCACGACGTGGCGCAGCAGCTTCTCCCCGAGGCCCGCGTCGGCGCCGGAGGTCGAGGACAGGACTCCGCGGTTGGTGGTCCGTCCGACGTCGACGGGGTGCAGGTAGACACCCGCTCGAGGCGGATCGTCGTGGTCGGGGCGCTCGTCGGTGACGAGGTCGGGTCGCAGGTGGAGCATGAGGCTCGTCTCGGTGACGCCCGCGTGCTCGGCGTGCCAGCCGGGGAACCGGGGGACTTCCGCGTCGGTCCAGGTGTCCCTGACCAGGCTCCACCAGCTGAACGCGAAGACCTCCGTGCTGTCCAACAGGCCCTGCTCGCGCACCTGGTCCAGCGCCTCGAAGAGGAACGGTTCGTTCTCGTAGTGCCCGTTGACCACGATCAGCCGGGCCATGGGCAGCGCCGACAGCGCGGTGAGCGTCTCGCGCAGGAAGCGGACGAGGGTGTCGCCGGCCACGTAGACCGTGCCGGGAAAGTGGAGCCCGCCGCCGCTCTGGGGCAGGGACCGCGCGCCGACGGCCTGCGCGGGCAGGGTGAACGCGTCGAGTTCCTTCGCGATCCCGGTGGCGAACGCCTCCGCGAGGATCAGGTCGACGGACAGCGGCAGGTGCGGCCCGTGCTGCTCGATCGCCCCGATGGGCCACACGACGGTGCGTCCGCGCACGGTGTCGGCGACCTGGGCGCTGGTCAGGTCGGTGAGCAGCCGGGGGCCGGAGGGTCGGGCGGTCATATCGCCACCTCCTGAGGTGCGCCCTGAGGTGCGCCCTGAGGTGCCTCCCGGGTCGCTTCCGGCAGGAGCGGGGCGGCGGCGGAGGAGCCGATGAGGTCCCGGGTCTCCGCCACGATGCGTTCGAGCGTCTCGTACATGTCGGTGTGCAGCGCCGAGTAGACCTGGACCACGTTCGCTCCGACGCTGAGGTAGTCGGCCACGTCGCGGCCGCTGCTCACTCCTCCGCAGCCCATGACGGGCAACTCGACGCCTCTCCTGCGCAGTTGCCAGAGGGCGGCGAGGACGAGCGGTTTGAGGCCGGGGCCGGAGTACCCGAAGACGCCGTTCAGTTCGAGCCCCCCGGTCGCGGGGGACACGGCCGCGCCGCCGATGGTGTCGCTGAGGGTGACGGCATCGGCTCCGCCCTCGATGGCGGCGTGCACCCGGCCCTGGAGCCCCTCGCCGACGGCCAGCTTGACGGAGATCGGCAGCGCCGTCCTGCCCCGGGTCTCGGAGGTGTAGGCGTAGACCCGGTCGGGGTTGTCGTCCTCCAGCCCCTCCTCCTCGTTGAGGCAGGAGATGCCGAGTTCCAGGGCCCGGCAGCCGGTCGCCTCGACGTCCTTGGCCAGGGCGGCGAGTTCGGCCGGGGTGTCGGCGTGCAGGGAGGCGATGACGGGCAGCCGGTCCTCGGCGAACGAACGCAGCACGCCCAGCCAGTGGTTGACCGGCCGCTTGGAGTAGGTGGTGCTGTTCAGCAGCCCGACGGGCAGCCGGATGATCCGCTCGTCGAGGCCTTGCGGCGGGTTGGGGTGGATGGTCTTGGTGACGACGGCTCCGGCGCCCCGCTCGACGAGTCGGCGGATGTTGCGCTCCTGGTCCGTCAGCAGTCCGGATCCGACGATCACGGGGTTGGCCAGCGGCAGGCCTAGGATCGACGCGTCGGGCACTCGATGTCTCCGTCCGTCGGTGGGGCAGGTGGGGGTGTGCCGGCGGGTGCCGGTCAGGCGACGAGGCTCGCGCCGATGGCCTCGCGCTGGCGCTCCGTGGCGGCGAGCACGGCGTCGATGAGCAGCGCCGGCTTCTCGGTGAACTCGTCGAAGTCGATGGTCTGGACGAAGCCGACCCGGTGCAGGCCCTTCAGGAGGTGGCTCGCGGAGTCGACGAAGGGCTGCTTGGTGATCAGGACGATGGGACGCCCCAGGGCCGTGGCCCAGCCGAGTTCGACGTGGGTGCCGTCCGTGCGTCGCAGGGTGCCGTCCTCCAGTACCGGCAGGACGGGCACGAAGACGTCGCACTTCTTCATCCAGCGCAAGTCGCGCACGGAGACCTGCTCCGGGGTGAACGACGCGGTCTCGGCCCCGAACTTCTCCACGAGGTGCGCCGAGAAGACGTTCGCTCCGTTGTCCCGGACGGCGTCGATCGCCGTGGTGATCGCGTCCTGCAGGTGGCCGACGAAACCGTTCTCCAGGATGGCGTGCTGGATCGGTCCGCCGACGAAGACGTCGAGCCCCGTGAGCAGGCCGGACTGTCGCGCGGGCGTCGCTTCGGCGCGCGTGCCGGGCTTCGTTTCCATGACGGTGTCTCTCCTCGTTCGTTCGGGGTGGGTGTGCCCTGCATCGGGCACGGTGGTGTGCGGTGGGGCGGGCCGCGCGGGCGGGCCAGGCGTACCGGCGTCGCGGGCGTCGGCGATCGGTGCGTACCGGCCGCGGTGGTACAGCAGGCGCTGTGGTGACTCGGCCGGCGCCTCGGGTCGGATGCGACAAGCTCTCCAGGCGCCACTCCGGCGATGGATCTGCGAGTCTGCCTCAGCTGATTGATCCCGACAACATCCATCGCTTTTCTGACAAAGATCCTGCCATCATTGCGGCGTGATGAACGATTCAGACGTCAGTGACGACCTTGACCAGCGCATCGTGGCAGCGCTCCAGATCAACCCCCGCGCCGGAGTCGCAGAGTTGGGGCGCATCCTCGGCGACCACGAGCGCACGGTGGCACGGCGCATCCAGCGGCTCCTGAGCACGGGGACCATCCGCTGCACGGCCGACTACGACCCCCTGTACAGCGGACGGGGACACTCCGTGCACCTTCGGCTGCGGACCGCGATGGGTTGTCTGGAAACCATCCCTCAACGATTGGCAAAGCTCCCCGGGGTGCTTAACGTCGCCGCTGTGAGCGGAGGGGCCGGCCTGTGGTGCCACCTGCTCGTGGAGGGACGGCCACGCCTGCCCTCCCTGCCGCTGGAGGAAGTACCCGGTCTCCCCGAAACCACGGTGCTCAGCTCACACATCACACTGCGCTCGTTCCGAACCGAGGCCGAGTGGCACGCCCCTGTCCTGGCCGAGGAGGAGGAGAAGCGCTTGCGGGCAAGCCTGGTCCAGCCCTTGCCCGGACCCGCACCCCGGCACGACCTCACGCCCACCGACCGCCGCGTCGCCGATGCCCTGACGAGGAACGCCCGCATCAGCCTCACCGATCTCGGCAGGGACCTCGGCTTCTCCACCGCCACGGCGGGGCGGCGGGTGGCCTCCCTGCTGGAGCGCCGGGTGCTGCGGCTGCGCACCGTCGCCGACCCGGCCTTCCTGGGCCGCCCCGTGGAGGCACGGGTACGGCTGAAGGTCCATCCGGCGGGCATCGAAGTCGTCGGTACCGCCCTGTCCCGATGTCCCGAGGTGTCCTTCTGCGCAGCGGTGACGGGGTGTCACAGCATCCTGGCCGACGTGTGCGTCGAGGACGAGACCAGCCTGTACCGCTTCGTCGTCGACACGATCGGAGCGCTACCGCACATCCTCGACTGCGACACGGAGATCCTCACCCGCGTCTCCGGACCCGGATCCGCTGTGCCCGACGCGCCCTGAGGAGCCGTGCCTCCCCCTCCCCCTGCCAGCCGCGACCACGGGAGCCCTCTCTTGGCCATGCCGCCGAAATCCACGACGACCAAGCACCTCTTCGTCACCGGGGGTGTCGCCTCCTCGCTCGGCAAGGGGCTCACCGCCTCCAGCCTGGGCATGCTGCTGAAGGCCCGCGGCCTGCGCGTGACGATGCAGAAGCTCGACCCGTACCTCAACGTGGACCCGGGCACCATGAACCCGTTCCAGCACGGCGAGGTGTTCGTCACCGACGACGGCGCCGAGACCGACCTCGACATCGGCCACTACGAGCGCTTCCTCGACCGTGACCTGGACGGCACCGCCAACGTCACCACCGGCCAGGTCTACTCGACCGTGATCGCCAAGGAGCGCCGCGGCGAGTACCTGGGCGAAACCGTCCAGGTCATCCCGCACATCACCAACGAGATCAAGCACCGCGTCCGGTGCGTGGCGACGGACGCGGTGGACGTCGTCATCACCGAGGTCGGCGGCACCGTCGGCGACATCGAGTCGCTGCCGTTCCTGGAGACCGTCCGCCAGGTCCGCCACGAGGTCGGCCGGAACAACGTCTTCGTCGTGCACATCTCCCTGCTGCCCTACATCGGCCCCTCGGGCGAGCTGAAGACCAAGCCCACCCAGCACTCCGTCGCCGCCCTGCGCAACATCGGCATCCAGCCCGACGCGATCGTGCTGCGCGCCGACCGCGAGGTCCCGCAGGCGATCAAGCACAAGATCTCGATGATGTGCGACGTGGACGAGGCCGCCGTGGTCGCCTGCCCCGACGCCCGCTCGATCTACGACATCCCCAAGATGCTGCACGCCGAGGGCCTGGACGCCTACGTGGTGCGCCGCCTGGACCTGCCGTTCCGCGACGTCGACTGGACCACCTGGGACGACCTGCTGGACCGCGTCCACAACCCCGATCACGAGATCCTCCTCGCGCTGGTCGGCAAGTACGTCGACCTGCCCGACGCCTACCTGTCGGTCACCGAGGCGCTGCGCGCCGGCGGATTCGCCAACAGGGCCGGCGTGAGGATCAAGTGGGTCGCCTCCGACGACTGCGAGACCCCGGCCGGCGCCGAGGCCCGGCTCGGCGACGTCGACGGCATCTGCATCCCCGGCGGCTTCGGCGACCGCGGCGTCAACGGCAAGGTCGGCGCCATCACCTACGCCCGCGAGAACAAGATCCCGCTGCTCGGCCTCTGCCTCGGCCTCCAGTGCGTCGTCATCGAGGCCGCGCGCAGCCTGGCCGGCCTGCCGGACGCCAACTCCACCGAGTTCGACCCGGCCACCGCCCACCCGGTCGTCTCCACCATGGCCGAGCAGCTGGCCGTCCTCGACGGCAAGGGCGACCTGGGCGGCACCATGCGCCTGGGCCTGTACCCGGCCAAGCTCGCCGAGGACTCCATCGTGCGCGAGGTCTACGGCGGCCAGGAGTACGTCGAGGAGCGCCACCGCCACCGCTACGAGGTCAACAACGCCTACCGCGCGGACCTGGAGAAGACCGGCCTGGTGTTCTCCGGCCTCTCACCCAAGGGCGACCTGGTCGAGTACGTCGAGTACCCGCGCGAGGTGCACCCCTACCTGGTCGCCACCCAGGCCCACCCGGAACTGCGCTCCCGCCCCACCCGCCCGCACCCGCTCTTCACCGGGCTGGTGAAGGCGGCCGTCGAACGCCTCACCGGCCGCCACCGACTCGAAGCGCAGTCGACGTGCCCGCCTCGAAGCGGGGAGGAGCCCGGTCTCCGCCACCTCTGACGGCCCGCACCGGGCCGAACGCCGTTGACCGGGACAGCAGTTCGTCCGCCGCCCCGGCCGTCGGAGACTGCGGCGCACCCGGCACCACGGCAGCCGACCGAACAGGCTCCGGCGGGACGTCGTACACCGCTTGCCGGCCTCCGGGTCGTCAGCGGCCGTCAGCGACCAGGAAGCGCCCGGAGTTCCAGTGCAGCCGGGCCGGGCCGCCGGTCGGCCAGTCGTGGTTGAGGCGGCGGCGGTCGCGGCCGAGCGCGCCGAGGCCGCGCGGTCGCAGGGTGCCGGCGGTCAGGCCGGTGGCCTCGTCGGCGGTCACCGGCATGATCGTCACGTACTGGGCGTCGTCCCCGCCCATCCAGTCGACGACCTCGGTGAAGATCCAGACGAACCGCTGCGAACAGTCCCGGCAGCGCCGCAGGTTGACCGCGAAGCGCGAACCGTCCACCACCGCCGTCTCGTGCTCGAACCCCACCTGCTGCCGCCGCCACACCGCCTGCTCGTCCTCGCCGTAGCACTTCGCGCAGCCGAACTCCGCCATCGGCCTACCCATCGGTCGACTCCCTGTCCCGCGACGTCCCGGTCGCGGCCCATGATGCCCGCAGAGCCCCGGAGGCGGCTGGGCTGTCACTCTGACCGGTGAACAATTCACAGTGAGTTCCCGCACCGTTGGCGCCCGGAGGTGGATCCCGCGCACGCCGGTTGACGGCCGCGCCGCCGTCGCCGCCCGGGCCTTCCGGCGCCCGGGCCCGCGGCGCTCAGCCGGGCCGCAGCGTCGCGGTGGCGATCTCCAGGAAGTCGCGCAGCACCCTCTCCCGCCGGTCCGCGCGGGCGACCAGGCAGGTCACGATCCCGGGGGCGTCCGTGACGGGCCGGTGGGAGGTCGGGGCGGGTGCCATCCGCTCAGCCGAACTCCAGCAGGACGGCCGGGAGCGCGGCCTCCCGCACCTGGGCGCGTGGCAGGGTGAGCCCGAAGTGGCGGCCGATCACCTCCAGGCTCGTCCGGTGGAGGTCGTCGCCCGCACGGTCGTGGTCGGGCACTCCGGCGGCGGCCGGCTCGGCTGCCAGGGCCGCGGCGGTGGCCGGCTCGCCATCCACGCCGTCGGAGCCCCAGCTGCGGTCCCCGCCGTAGGCGATCGACTGGGATTCCGCGAGCCAAGTGAGTGCGTCCGTCATGATGATCATCCTGCCGCACTCGCCGCCCGTTCGGTATTGCGAACGATCCGGCGGTGCGCCGAACCACCCGGGCCGCTCAGTGCCAGAGCCCCCACGCGGCCGGCCGGGCCGTCTCGGCGAGGTGGCGGTGCTGCTCGGCCCGGTACTGGAGCACCAGCACCGAGCGCACCGGCTCGCCGGCCACGGCGGTGTAGCTGTGCGGCAGCGAGGCGTCGAAGCCGATGTAGTCGCCCGGGCCGAGCTCGACCTCCTGGCGCCCCGCCCGCACCCGCAGCCGGCCGGCCTGGACGACGGTGTGCTCGGTCCCGCTGTGGCCGCCGGAGATCTGGGTGCCGTCGGTGCGCACCACCTGGTCGTACAGCTCGAACACCGCGTCCCCGGACTCGATCCGGCGCAGCGGGCGCAGGTCCACGCCCCGTCCGCTGAGCACCTCGGCCTCGGCCGCGCGCACCACCGTGACCTCGCCGGCCGGCCTGGCCTCGACCAGGTCGGAGATCGGCACGCCGAGCACCCGGGAGAGCCCGAGCACGGTCTCCAGGGTGGGATTGCCCGCCCCCGACTCCAGCTGGGAGAGCGTCGCCTTGCCGACCCCGGCCCGCCGGGACAGCTCGGACAGCGACAGTCCGCGCTGGGCCCGCACCCGCTTCAGGTTGGCGGCCAGGACGCCCCGGACGGATTCCTCGGCATCGTTCACGCTCGAACCTCTTCTCTCCCGGCATTGTTCGATATACCGTACGGGACGCACACCGACGGACGGGGCAGCGTAGCGAAGCACCGCGCTTCCCCCACCCTCACCAGGAGACCGCAGTGACCGAGCCCGCCGAGACCATCAAGTACCGGAAGAACGGCCTGACCCGCGGCGTCACGGACGAACTCGCCGCGAGCATGACGCAGGGCTGGGCCGACACCGAGCGCACCGCCCTGGAGCCGATCCCGCAGGCCGCGCACACCGCCCGCCGCCGCGCGGAGCTGTCCGCCGCCTTCCCTGGCGAGCTGCTGGTGGTCCCGGCGGGCAACCCCAAGGTGCGGGCCAACGACACCGACTACCCGTTCCGCCCCTCCTCCGACTACGCCTACCTGACCGGCGACCAGTCCGAGGACGCCGTCCTGGTGCTCACCCCGGCCGGGGACAGCGGCCACGAGGCCGTGCTCTACCTGCGCGACCGCTCGCGCACCGACAACGGCGAGTTCTGGCTGGACAACCACGGCGAGCTGTGGGACGGCCGCCGCAACAGCCTGACCGAGAGCGAGCGGCTGTTCGGCCTGCCCTGCCGGGACGTCCGCACCGTCCGCGCCGACCTGCGCGCCGCTACCGGCCCGGCCCGCGTGCTGCGCCGCCACGACGCGGGAGTGGAGGCGGCCCTCGCCGACCGGGCGGTCGCCGAGCGGGACGCGGAGTTCGAGGTCTTCCTGTCCGGACTGCGCCTGGTCAAGGACGAGTTCGAGATCGAGGAGCTGCGCTTCGCCTGCGCCGCCACCGCCCGCGGCTTCGAGGACGTGGTGCGCGTGCTGGGCACCGACTCCGCGACCTCCGAGCGGCTGATCGAGGGCACTTTCTTCGTCCGCGCCCGGATCGAGGGCAACAGCGTGGGCTACAGCACCATCGCCGCGGCCGGCCCGCACGCCACCACCCTGCACTGGGTGCGCAACAACGGCCACGCCAGGCCCGGCGACCTGCTGCTGCTCGACGCGGGCGTGGAGACCGACCACCTCTACACCGCCGACGTCACCCGCACCCTGCCGGTCAGCGGCCGCTTCACCGACCTCCAGCGCAAGGTCTACGACGCCGTGTACGCGGCCCAGGAGGCCGGCATCGCCGCGGTGAAGCCCGGCGGGCGGTTCCGCGACTTCCACCACGCCGCCCAGCGCGAGCTGGCCGAACACCTCACCGCCTGGGGCCTGTTCGGCGACCTGAGCGCGGACAAGGTGTACGAGCTGGGCCTGCACCGGCGCTTCACCCTGGCCGGCACCGGCCACATGCTGGGCATCGACGTCCACGACTGCGCCCACTCCCGCACCGAGGAGCACGTCGACGGCCCGCTGGAGCCCGGCATGGTGCTCACCGTCGAGCCCGGCATCTACTTCCAGGAGAACGACCTGACGGTGCCGGAGGAGTACCGGGGCATCGGGGCGCGGATCGAGGACGACATCCTCGTCACCGAGGACGGCAACGAGAACCTCTCCGCCGGCCTCCCCCGCCGCTCCGACGAGGTCGAGGCCTGGCTGGCCCGGCTGCGCGGCTGAACACCGCTCTCTCCCACGGTGGTTGCTCCCGTCCTGACGGGGACGGGAGCAACCGCCGCGGCGGCCGTCAGGCGGGCAGCGGCTTGAGCCAGCGGCTCCACCGCGGCTCCGGGTGGCAGCCGGCCGCCTGCCAGGTGCGGTGGCCGAGCGCGTTGTCGTCCAGCACCATGGCGTCGGCGCGCCGCGCGATCCGATCGGTCATGCGGGCCTGTCTGGGGCGTGTCTGACAATTGGCGTCGGATCAGGGCGCGGCGTTGGGGTGCGTGCATCGCAAGGCGGAGGTGGGGGCACCTCCCGGCCGAAGGCTGGGGGCGGAGCCACTGCGGTGGGGGCACCTCCCGGCCGCCAGGCTGGGGGCCATTGGCGACCGACGACAACGCGGCGAGGTGCGTGCCCTGGGGGTACCTCCCGGCCGAAGGCTGGGGGCGCGTCGCGCACCCGGCGGGAATTGTCAGACACGCCCCAGCAGCCGCCCCCGCCACACCGCCGGGAATTCCACGGCCCGGGCGGGCCTCCCCCGATGTGACGTACCGTCAGCCGAGCCGCCACACCGTGGTGGTCTTGACCGCGGTGTCCTCCAGGTCCGCGACCACCGGCACCTGGTAGGCCGCGACCGCGGTGAACCTGTCCCGGGGCAGGTAGGCCCGGCCGGGGTCGCCGACGATGACGGTCGCGCCGCGAGCGACGGCCCGCTCCAGGAAGGGCAGGAAGCGGGCGGCCATGGCCCGTTCGTAGAAGACGTCCCCCGCGAGCACCACCTCGGCCGGACCGCCGTCGCCGTCCACCAGGTCCACCAGGGCGCCCTCCACCCGCACCCCGTTCGCCTCGGCGTTCACGCCGATCGCGGCCACCGCGTAGGCGTCGATCTCGGCGGCGCGCACCTCGGTCGCCCCGCGCAGCGCGGCGGCCACCCCGACCAGTCCGGAGCCGGCCGCGACGTCCAGCACCCGGCGGCCGGCCACCAGTTCGGGATGGTCCAGCACGTAGCGGGCGACCGCCACCCCGCCCGCCCAGGCGAAGGCCCAGAACGGCGGCGGCAGCCCGGCCCGCCCGCGCTCCCGCTCGGTGGTCTCCCACAGGGCGATGGCGTCCTCGGCCATGTACAGGCTGATCTCGGGCACGAAGGGGACGGGCTTCAGCTCGGTCTCCCGCCGGACGAAGGCGAGGTCCTCGACGGGCTGAAGAGTACGCAGCTCACTCGGCATGCCCCGCAGCATAGGGCCCGCGCGGGGGTGTCCACGCCCGCCCGGCCGCCCGCTCCGTCGCCCGCCCCGCCTCCCGGCATGGCTCCCGGCATGACGGCGCGTCGGGTTCAACGCCGCTCGTCCACCACGCGCTTGATCTTCCCGACCGAGCGCTCCAGCGTGTACGGGTCCACCACCTCGGCCGCGACGGTGATCCCGACCCCGTCCTTCACCGCGCCGACGATCGCCGCCCGCGCCGCCTCCCGCAGCTCGGTGGAGGCGTCCGGCCTGGCCTCGACCCGGACGGTCATGTGGTCGAGCCGCCCCTGCCGGCCGAGCCGCAGCTGGAAGTGCGGCGCGACACCGGGGGTGCGCAGCAGGATCTCCTCGATCTGGGTCGGGAAGACGTTCACCCCGCGCAGGATGATCATGTCGTCGCTGCGGCCGGTGACCTTCTCCATCCGCCGGAAGGCCGGCCGAGCGGTGCCGGGCAGCAGCCGGCTGAGGTCGCGGGTGCGGTAGCGGACGACCGGCAGCGCCTCCTTGGTGAGCGAGGTGAAGACCAGTTCGCCGCCCTCGCCGTCGGGGAGCACCTCGTCGGTGAACGGGTCGACGACCTCCGGGTAGAAGTGGTCCTCCCAGATGTGCAGCCCGTCCTTGGTCTCCACGCACTCCTGGGCGATGCCGGGGCCGACCACCTCGGAGAGGCCGTAGATGTCGACGGCGTGCAGGTCGAGCCGCTCCTCGATCTCGCGCCGCATCTCCTCCGTCCAGGGCTCGGCCCCGAAGATGCCCACCCGGAGCGAGGTGCCGCGCGGGTCCACGCCCTGCTTCTCGAACTCGTCCAGCAGGGTCAGCAGGTAGGACGGGGTGACCATGATGATCTCGGGCTCGAAGTCCAGGATCAGCCGGACCTGGCGGGCCGTCATGCCGCCGGAGGCCGGGATGACGGTGCAGCCTGCCCGCTCGGCGCCGTAGTGGGCGCCCAGGCCGCCGGTGAACAGCCCGTAGCCGTAGGCGATGTGCACCTTGTGGCCGGGCCGGCCGCCGGCCGCGCGGATCGAGCGGGCGACCACGTCGGCCCACATCGAGAGGTCGTCGTCGGTGTAGCCGACCACGGTCGGCAGTCCGGTGGTGCCGCTGGAGGCGTGGATCCTGCGGACCCGCTCCATCGGGACGGCGAACATGCCGAAGGGGTAGCCCTCGCGCAGGTCGGCCTTGGTCGTGAAGGGGAAGCGGGCGAGGTCGGCGAGGCTGCGGCAGTCCTCCGGGCCGACTCCGGCGGCGTCGAACTTGCGGCGGTACAGCTCGACGTTGTCGTACGCGTGCCGCAGGGTGGCCCGCAGCCGGGTGAGCTGGTGGGCGCGCAGTTCGTCCGGGCCCATCCGCTCACCGGCGTCCAGGAGCTCGGGCGGGATCGGCTCCCCGAGGCGCCTGCGCGGGACGGGTGCGGTGCCGGTCATCGTCGCTCCTTCGCTGCTCTGCCCGATCGGAGCCACCTACCGATCGTTCGGTCAGGCTCGTCGGGCTCCATTGATCCAGTACCCGAACCAGCTGTCAAGGGATCGCACCAGCCTTCCGGAATGTGAACTTCCGGCCACTTCACGGTGCCCTCACCCCGACAGCTTGGCTGTCCGATATGAAAATCATTACCGAAGTTTGACTTGCTCACGCCCCTTCCCACCTCGAACGCGTGGTTCAGTGGTGCGGTTTCTGCCCGAGCCCGGTTACCGCCCGAGCCCGGCCGCTGCCCGAGCCCCCGGAGTGATCACCGTGCCCACGACCCCTGCCCTGGTCAGCGCGCTGCGCGAGCTCGGCGAACGGCCCGCCGTCGTCGCCGACGGGCGCGCGATCAGCGGCATCGGCCTGCTGCTCGGCGTCTCCCCGCCGGGCGGCCTGCCCCGGGCCCTCGCCCAGCGCGTCGCCGAGCACGCCACGCTGCCGCCCTCCGCCACCCGGGCCGCCGAGCAGCGGCTGCGCTACTGGGCCGGCGTCCTCGGCACGCCCCCGATCCGCCACACCGTGCTGCACCCGGTCACCGACCTCGCCGTCGACCTCGCCCTCGCCACCCTGCTGGCCGGCGGCACCGTCCACTGCGGGGACCCCGACCAGCACCCCGACCAGCAGCTCGCCGCCGTCGCCGCCAGCCGCAGCACCCACCTCAGCCTGCCCTCCGCACTGCTCTGGCGGCTCGGCCGGCAGCCCGGCCTCGCCGCCCACGACCTCGCCGCGCTACGCCTGGTCCTGCACATCGGCCCCGAACCCCGCCAGGAGGACGTGTACGCCGCCGTCGACGCGCTCGGCGCCGTCCTCGCCCACGTCCGCGCCCCCGACAGCAACGCCGAGGCCGCCGACCGCCGGCTGCGCGCCGACGCCGAGAGCGCCTCCGCCGCCGCCTGGAAGCACGGCATCGGCGTCACCGCCGAGCAGGTCCACGCGTTCGGCGCCCACCTCGACCGGGCCGTACTCACCACCCTGCTGCACACCCTCCAGCAGGCCGGCGTGCTCACCGACCCCGGGCGCGGCCACCCCGGGGCCGAACTCCTGGCCACCGCCATGGTCACCCCCGCCCAGCGCCCCCGGGTCAGCCACTGGCTGGACGCGCTCGCCCGGCGCGGCCTGATCACCCGCCAGGACGGCGGGGCCCAGGGCCCGGTCTTCCGCGGCGGGCCCGGGCCCGGCACCGCCGAGGTCCGGCAGGCCTGGCGCCCGGCCGTCGAGGCCTGGGACGACGGGCTCGGCCCGGCCGCCGCCCTGGACCGGGTCCGGCGCGGCGCGCTGCGGCTGCCCGGGCTGATCACCGGCCAGGAGGCGCCCCGGGCGGCCGCCACCCCGGTCCGCTGGGCCGCCGCCCGCGGCTTCCTCGGCGCCGCCCTCGGCGCGATGGTGCGCGGCACCGCCGAGGCCCACGCCGGGCCCGTCCCGCTGCGTGTCCTCGAACTCGGCGCCGAGGACTCCGAGACCGCCGTCGCCCGTGCCCTCTCCGCCGGGCCGCCCCGTCAGCACACCGAGCACCACCGCGCCCCCGACGGCGGCCGCTACGACCTCGTGGTCGCCACCGCGGCCGCGACCGGGCGGCCGGAGGAGGTGGTGCCCGCGCTGGTCCGCCGGCTCGCCCCCGGCGGCCGGCTGCTGCTGCTCGCGCCCACCGCCGAACAGCTCGACCTGCTGATCACCGGCGACGTCGGCGGCGGCATCGCCCACCCGGCCGCGCAGTGGCGGGCGGCGCTCACGGCCGCCGGCTGCCCGACGGTGCTCACCCTGCCGGAGGACGGACACCCGATGGGCCTGCTGGGGCAACGGCTGTTCGCGGCCCGGGTGAACTGAGCGCCCGGGTGCGCTGAGGCCCGGGTCGACTGAGCGCCCGGGGCGGGCCGACTGCGGGCGCGGGGGCGGGGCGGGCTGGCTACGATCAAGGGCATGACCGCTTCCGCACGTCCGGCTCCGCCCTCCCACGGCTCGCTCGGATCCATCGGCTCCATCGGCTCCATCGGCTCGGTGCTGTCGATCGGTTCGGTCGGCTCGGTGCTCTCCATCGGTTCGGCCGGATCCGTCCTCTCGATCGGTTCGGCCGGATCCGTGCTGTCCATCGGTTCGGCCGGGTCCGTCCTCTCCATCGGCAGTCTGCTGTCCATCGGCTCCGTCGGCGCGGCCTGTTTCGCCTTCGGCGCCCTGACGGCCGGCTCCCGGCGCGGCCTCGGCTCACTGCCGGCGGAGCGCTCCCGCCGGTCGGTGCGGTCCCCGCGGCCCGGGCGCGGGCCGACCGTGGCCAGGCGGTGAAGCCCGGGTCACGCACCGCCACCCGATCCGTACCATTTCGATACCGAAGCCGGGATGAGCTGCGAAGATCCTCGCCGCCCGGGCCCGTCCCCGGGTAGGCTCCCGCATGTCCTCCGGCCCTCGCGCAGGCGGCCCCCTGCCGCCCTGCCGCGTTCTCCGGGGGCGCTCCCCCGCGGGCCATTCGGTGGGCACCGCGCACTCGACACCGCGCGCCAGGGCAGTCGCGCGAACGGCGAAGGGCATCGCATTGGCGGATCGGCTCACCGGAGGAGACTCCTCGCTGCTGCGGCGGATCAACGCGGCGGTCACGCTTCGGGCGCTGCGGAACGGCCACTCCGTGACCCTCACCCAGCTCGTCGGCGAGACCGGGCTCTCCCGCCCGACGGTCGAGGGCGTGATCGAGGGCCTGGTCGAGACCGGGCTGGTCGCCGAGGTCGAGCAGCCGAGGGAGGACGGCCAGCCGGGCACCGGCCGCCGGGGCCGCCCGGCCCGCTGGTTCCGCTTCCGCGCCGAGGCCGGACACATCCTCGGCATCGAGATCGGCGTCCATGACATCCGGGTCATCCTGGCCGACCTCACCGGCGAGGTGGTGGGCAGTCACTTCAAGCCGGTGGACGAGACCCTGGAGGCCGAGGACCGGCTCGCCGCCGTCCGCACCGCCGTCGCCGAGGTGCTGCGCAAGGCCGGCATCTCCCGCGACAACCTGTGGTCGGTCGGCATCGGCACCCCCGGCATCGTGGACCGCGAGGGCACCATCCAGCTGGGCACCGCGATGGCCGGCTGGACCGGACTCGACCTCGGCGCCAAGCTGCGGCGCTCCTTCCGCTGCCCGGTCCTGATCGAGAACGACGCCAACCTGGCCGCCATCGCCGAGCACTGGCAGGGCTCGGCGGTCGGCGCCGACGACGTCGTCTTCGTGATGGCCGGCCTCAGCCCGGGCGCCGGGTCCCTGATCGGCGGCAGGCTGCACCGCGGTTTCGGCGGCGCGGCCGGCGAGATCGGCGCCCTGCACCTGCTCGGCCAGGAGGTCACCCCCGAGCGCCTGCTGTCCACCACCGGAAAGCCGCTCAACCCGCTGGACGAGGCCGCCGTGGCCCGCGTCCTGCGGCTGGCCAGGGAGGGCGACGAGATCGCCAAGGTCGCCATGGACCGCTTCCTCACCCGCCTCGTCCAGGGCGTCGCCGCGCTCGTCCTGGCCATCGACCCGCAGCTGGTGGTCATCGGCGGCTGGGCGGCCGGCCTCGACGGCGTCCTGGGCCCGCTGCGCGAACGCCTGGCCCAGTTCACCCTGCGCGCCCCGGAGGTCGCCCTCGCGGCCCTCGGTTCCGAGGTGGTGGCGATGGGCGCCCTGCGCGTCGCCCTCGACCACGTCGAGGAGCAGCTCTTCGCCGTCGACCCGCCCCGGGCGTAGCCGCGCGACCCGCGGGGCGCTTCGCCGCCCCGCGGACTCATCCCCACGGGCGACGCTCCGCCACATCGAGCGCCCGGCCGGAGGCCCGCCGCCGCCGCGTCCTCCCGCGGCCCGCCCTCGGGAACGGCGACCACGCCGTCCGGTCGACGGCAAAGGCCCGGACGCCGATCGGCGCCCGGGCCTCGACCTGAGGGTTTCCGGAAAATGGTTCAGGGGGCGGTGCCTCGGACTGTGACGCCTCGGACCGCCGTACTTCGCGAAGCCGTACTTCAGGAAGTCGGCTTCAGGAGGCCGTACTTCAGGAGGCCGTGCGGACCGCGGCCGCCGCACCGACCGGGGTGACCTCGACCAGGCCGGTCTCACCGAAGGTCAGCTTGCAGGTGTCCGCCCGGTAGGTGGCGATCGCCAGCGCCGCGAGCCGGCCGGCCGAGGCGTACTGGGTGATCAGGACCAGGACCGGCGAGCCCGGCGGGCGCTCCAGCAGCGCGGCCTGCTCGGCCTCGGCGACACCCAGCTCGACCGAACGGGACTCACCGTCCACCTCCAGGCGCTCCAGCTGGCGCAGCACCGAACGGGCGCGGTCGCTCTCGGCCCGGAAGCCCGGCAGGTGCGGCAGCGCGGCGGCCGGGACGTGCAGCGACTCGGTCGCCACCGCACGGCCCTCGACCATGCGGACCCGGCGCACGGTGTGCACGGTGGCGCCCTCCGCGATGCCGAGGCCCTGCGCCAGCTGCGCGGAGGCGGGAGCGGTGGTGCAGTCCACCACCCGCCAGGCCTGGCTGCGCGCGGCGCCGGGCCAGCCCTCCTCCTGCCGGTTGACCGGGACGCCGACCCGCGGGGCGGCGACCAGGGTGCCGATCCCCCGACGGCGCACCAGACGGCCCTCCAGCTCCAGCTGGTCGAGCGCCTGCCGCAGCGTCGCCCGCGCCACGCCGAAGCGGGCGGAGAGCTCGCGCTCGTTGGGCAGCACCTGACCGGTGGAGAACTCCGAGTCGATGGCCCGCAGCAGCACCGTGCGCAGGTGCCAGTACTTCGGCTCCGGCACCGCAGAAAGCTGTCCCGTCGTACCCACCGTGTCCTCCACCCTGATGTTGTCCGCCCTGCGACAAGGAGGCCGGATCCCGGGCCCACTGCTCGCTGTTGCGGCAGGTGGGAGAGCGGTCCTTTATCCGTCCTTCTTTATTAAAGGTCCTTGCAGTAAGTGACCCTAGGGGCTCCATCCGGAGATGGTCAAGACCAATGCCGAGGCTTGGTGTGACCGTCGCCCATATTCATGCCACGTTCACGACATCTCCTGTCAGTCACTGTCACCATTGCGGCGGGAGACGGCCGCCCGCCGCGCGTCACGGTTCGGGCCGGGGGTGACCAGTCGGTAGGCTGCCCGGGTGATCGTGGTGACGAGTGTGAACGTGAACGGAATCCGGGCGGCGGCCAAGAAGGGCTTCGTCGAGTGGCTGGCCGGCACCGAGGCGGACGTGGTCTGCCTCCAGGAGGTGCGCTCCGAACCCGGGCAACTGCCCGTCGAACTGCGCGACCTGGACGGCTGGCACGCGATCTGGGCCCCCGCCGCCGCCAAGGGCCGGGCCGGCGTCGCCGTCCTCTCCCGCGAGGAGCCGCAGCGCACGGCGATCGGATTCGGGTCGGATGAATTCGACAATTCGGGCAGGTATGCCGAAATCGACCTGCCCGGCCTGACCGTCGCCAGCCTCTACCTCCCCTCCGGCGAGGTCGGCACCGAGCGCCAGGACGAAAAGGAACGCTTCATGGCGGAATTCCTCGTCCACCTCACCGCCCTGCGCGCCCGCGCCGCCGCCGACGGCCGTGAGGTCGTCGTCTGCGGCGACTGGAACATCGCCCACCGGCCCGAGGACCTCAAGAACTGGAAGGCCAACCAGAAGTCCGCCGGTTTCCTCCCCGAAGAGCGCGCCTGGCTCTCCCGCGTCCTCGACGAGGCCGGCTACGTCGACGTCGTCCGCGCCCTCCACCCCGACCGCACCGGCCCCTACTCCTGGTGGTCCTACCGCGGCCGCGCCTTCGACAACGACTCCGGCTGGAGGATCGACTACCTGATGGCCAGTCAGAAGCTCGCGGACACCGCCGTCAAGGCCTACGTCGAGCGCGCGGCCTCCCACGCCGAGCGCTGGAGCGACCACGCCCCCGTCACCGTCGAGTTCGACTTCGGGGACAACTGACCTACGGGTAGCCGGAGTTGGTCAGGTCCCGGGAACGGCCGCCCCGCCACCGCGGTGGCGGGCACGGCCGCCCCCGATCAACGGTGCGCCCCAGACGAGGTCGGCCCGCGCCGGCCGACGAGGCCTGCGATCTCGCCCGGGCCGGTTCGACAAGTCGATGCGTCGCACCGTCTCCCACCCGACCGCCGACTGACGAGAAGGCCATGCGGCACCACCAGGGGATCAGGCAGAGTGACTCTCCCACATCCCCCACTGGCGTGCTCTCGGCAACGAGAGTGCGCCAGTGGGGGACGGCGTCTGCTTCACATCACCACATCGAACACGGTCGAGCCGCTTGTCGACGCCGGCGGTCTCAGCCGAACCGATGCCCGGCAGCGATCACCGGGACACCAGGTCACCGGGTCACCAGGTCACCTGGCCGCCGGAGGCCACCCCGTCACCGGATCACCCCCACGGCACCTCCACCGATCGGTGGTACTGCCACCCGAGCCCGGACCACCGCGGCGCGTGCGTGGCAAGCCGTACCCGGTACTCCTCCCATGCGCGGGCGCGGGCGGCGTGGCGGGCGCGGTGCGGCCGGGAGCCGCGACGGCGGGAGAGGTGAGGTGGGCGGCCCCGGCGAGACCGACGGCGCCGGTGATGAGGATACTGCGGCGGCGGTTGTGCTGCATCGTTCGCGCTCCTCTCAGGCCAGGGTGAGGTGGGGTTCGAGCGTCACCTCGAAGAGGCGGTCCCAGGGCAGTTCGATGTGGACGCCGCTGACGGCGGCGAGCTTGGCGGTGCGGGTGGTCGCGCCGCGGTAGCCGAGGACGAGGCGGTGGCCGGCGAAGTGGTCGGTGAAGTACTGGCGGGTCGTCGGGGCGAGGCGGTCCCGGACCCAGCCGTCGAAGAGGGCCTTCTGCTCGGCCGTCAGGTTCAGCGGGTTCCACCCCTTGGACCTGGCCTCCGCGTAGGCGGCCTTCTGGAGGACGTTCTTCCAGTGGTCGTCCTTGACGAACCGGTAGAGCAGGTACTCCGCGTGCGCCCGGCCCGGGTCGGTCAGCGCCGGCACCCCCATTCCGCTGGTCGAGCGCTTCAGGAAGGCCCAGCGAGCGGTGCCGTGGGCCAGGGCCAGACCGAGGGCGTTGCCGCCGGTGTTCCAGCCGGAGTACGAGAGCAGCGCGGCCAGGTCGACGCGCTGTTCCAGCTCGGCCACCAGGTCGTGGTCGGCGCGGTTGACGAAGGTCGGGTCCACCACGACGACCGACTCCCCGGCCGCCGTCAGCCCGGCGACCCGGCGGGCGAACGCGGCGAGGTCGGCCGCCCGCCGGTCCTTGTCCGCCGAAGGGGTGTTGACCATGAGCACCAGGTCGGCGCGGCCGTCGACGACGGTGCCGCCGACGGACTTCACGTGCCGGCGGATGTTCTCCGCGAACGGGATGCCCTCGAGTTCCGCCGTCCACTGCTCGCCGGAGATCCCGGCGTACTCCACCCGGTAGGTGGGCGAGGTGCCCGCGGCGATCAGCCGGGCGACCAGCAGCGCGTCGACCTCGTCCGCGCCGGGGAAGACCTCGACCCGCCGGCCGACTCCCGACTGCTCGACCAGCTTTTCGAGTTCGACGCGTTCGGCCCGGGCCAGGCCCACCGGGGCGGTGTCGTCCTCGGAGAGCACCAGATGGCTGATGGTGCCGTCGGCGACCCACTCGACCATCTGCCGGTTGACCTCGTGGTTGCGGGCCCGCGCCTTCAGGTAGTCGTCGACCACCGCGTCCGGGATGGTGGCCCGCACTGCCGTGAGCCGGGGCCGCAGGTCCTCCCGGCCGAGGTTCTCCACCTGGTCGTACAGCTTGGCCCACTCGACCAGCGCGGCCACGTACTGTTCGAGGTCGGGGTTGCCGGGGGTCAACGCGAGGCGCTGGATGGTGTCGTGGACCACGATCTGCGCGCTCGGCCGGGCCGCCCGCAGGGCCCGGATCGCCGCGATGTTGGCCCGCGCCGACTCAAGCGTGGGCGTGCCCGTGCGGGAGGCGATCAGGCCGCCGTACGCGAGCATGCTCACCGAGATCACGTACTCGTCGGCGCCGGCCGAGCCCAGCCAGCGGGCGACGGCCGCGCCGTCCCCGGGCTGGAAGAAGCGGCCGAGGGTATTGCGCGGCGGCAGTACCAGGTCGACGCCGGCGACGGCGGCGGTCATGGTCGGGCAGTAGACGTTGACGGGCCGGTCGTCCAGGGGGACGAGGGCGATCCGGCGGCTCGGACGGGGGGCCGCGGTGGCTGCCTGCGGGGTGAGGCCCAGCAGCGGGGCGGCCAGGACGGCGGCTCCGGCGGTCAGGACCGTGCGTCTTCTCATCAGGGGTGCGCTCCGTTCGCGTCGGTGTGAGCGGGAACCGACCGGGCCAGCTCCCTGGTCAGGTACAGGGGTGAGGTGATGGCGTTGCCCACCACCACGGCGTGTGCCCCCGCGGCGTAGGCGCGTCGCAGGTCGTCCGCTGTGCGGTAGCGGCCTTCGGCGATCACCGGCACGGACAGCCGCGTGACCAGGCGTTCCAGCAGGCCGAGGTCGGGCCCCGGGGTCTTCGGGGTGTGCGGGGTGTAGCCGGAGAGCGTGGTGGCGACGGCGTCGGCGCCCGCGTCGGCCGCGGCCTGTCCCTCCGCCTCGGTGGACACGTCCGCCAGGACGAGGGCGCCGGCCGCGTGCGCGGCGGCGACGACGGCCGCGAACGGCTCGGGTCGCGAACGGTCGGTGGCGTCGATGGCGACCAGGTGCGCCCCGGCCTGCGCGACGGCTCGGGCGTGCCTGCCGGTCGGCGTGATCACGACCGGCCCGGGGCCGTCCTTCCACAGGCCGATGACCGGCACGTCCACCGCCGCCCGCACGGCGGCGATGTCCTCGGGGGCGTTGGCGCGGATTCCGGCCGCGCCGCCGAGGACCGCGGCGGCGGCGACCCTCGCCTGCACGGCTGCGTCGCGCATCGGGTCGGCGGGTTCGTCCGGCAGCGGCTGGCAGGAGACCACCAGGCCGCCGCGGAGGGTGTCGAGAACGTTCACTGTGGCTCCGTTTCGGTGGTGCGCGGGAAGGTGACCGACCGCGGCCGGCTGCCGGGTCCGGCAGGACCGGGACCGGCAGACCCGGGACCGGCCCGCCCAGGACCGGCAGGCCCCGGATCGGACGGCCCCGGATCGGACGGCCCCGGATCGGACGGCGGGCTCATGGCCCGCCGGGTCATCGCCGCCCGGGCCGCGCCGACGGCGACCGCCGCGTCACCGAGCGCGGCCGGGACCAGCGTCACGTCGGCGTGGACCGGCAGCCGCTCGGCGGCATACGCGCTTCGGGCGTACGGCAGCAGCGCTCTGCCGGCGCCTCCGGCCACCACCACCGTCTGCGGATCGAGCAGCGCCACCAGACCAGCGAGGGCCCGGCCGAGGGCGTGGCCGGCGGTGGCGAGGACCTCCACGGCGGCCGCGTCGCCGGCGGCGCAGCGGGCGGCGACCTCGCGGCCGGTGACGTCCGCCCCGGTGCGCAGCCGGTAGGCGCGGGCGAGACCCGTGCCGGAGGCCACGCCCTCCAGGTGTCCGGTGCGCCCGCAGCCGCAGGTCAGCTCGTCGGCCTCCGGCGACGGAAGATGGGCCGTCTCTCCGGCGCCGCCGCGCGCCCCGTGGTCGACGGCGCCGCCGCGGACCAGGCCGCCGCCGAGGCCGGTGCCGACCGCGACCAGCAGCACGTGTGCGTGACCGCTGGCGGCCCCGGCCCAGCTCTCGCCGAGGGCGGCGGCGTTGACGTCGTTGTCCACCACGACGGGCCGGCCGATGCGCCGGGCCAGCGCGTCGGCCACCGGTGTGCCGGCCCAGCCGGGCAGGGAGTCGGTGGCGTACCGGACGACGCCGGTGGCCGGGTCGATGAGACCTGCGGCGCCGACGCCGACCGGACCGGCGCCGCCGAGGCGCCGGGCCAGGTCGGCGGCGGTCCGCAGCACCGCGTCCGGGCCCCGCGCGGCCGGGGTGTCGGCTCGAGCCTGGTCGAGCACGGCGCCGTCGGGTCCGACGAGGGCGGCCAGCGTCTTGGTGCCGCCGATGTCGATGCCGAGTGTGGCGTTCACTTCAGCCCCGTGTGGGCGAGGCCCTCGATGAACTGCTTCTGGGCGATGACGAACACGATCAGCACCGGGATCGCGGTCAGCGACGCCGCGGCGAGCTGGACGTTCCACATGGCCCCGCCGTAGGAGTCCACGTACTGGGTGAGCGCCTGCGGCAGGGTGAACTTCTCCGGCGAGGAGAGGTACACCACCGGTTCCAGGTAGAGGTTCCAGCTCTGCAGGAAGGTGAAGATCGCGACGGCGCCGAGCGCCGGCTTGGCGAGCGGCAGGGCGATCCGCCGGAACGTGCCGAAGTAGCCGATGCCGTCGATCCGGGCGGCCTCCTCCAGTTCGTCGGGCAGGCTGATGAAGAACTGCCGCATGATGAACGTGGCCAGGACGCTCGGCGCGCCGAGCACCGGCACCAGGATCAGCGGCCAGTGGGTGTTGATCAGGCCGAGGTCGTTGAACATCTGGAAGAGCGGGACGATGGTGACCTCGCTCGGGATGAGCAGGCCCACCAGGACCACCAGGAACAGCGCGTTCTGGCCACGGAACCTGATGCGGGCGAAGGCGTACCCGGCGAGCGAGGAGACGATCATCGTCCCCACCGTCACCAGCGCGGCGATGTAGAGGCTGTTGACGTACTGCTGGACGAACGGGCGCCCGTCGAAGACCTCCTGGTAGGCCGAGAGCGTCGGGTTGGTCGGGAAGAGCTTCGGCGGGTAGGAGAAGATGTCGCCGATGGGCTTGAACGACGACGTCACCATCCACCAGGTCGGGAAGACGAAGGGGATCGCGAGCACACAGAGCAGGCCGTACATGGCGACTCGGGCGCGCAGCGGGATTTTACGATTCATGGAAGACCCACCTCTTGCGCATCTGCCACTGCAACACGGTGAGCGCCAGCACGACCAGCAGCAGGAGGATGGACAGGGTCGCGCCGTAGCCGAAGTGATGGAACTGGAAAGCCTGCTGGTAGAGGTAGTAGACGAGCACGGTGGTGGACAGCTTCGGGCCGCCCTGGGTGAGCACCGCGATCTGCGCGAACACCTGGAGCGAACCCACGATGGTGATCACCGACGTCAGCAGGATCGTCGGGCTGATCAGCGGCAGGGTGATGGACCGGAACCGGATCCACGCGCCGGCCCCGTCGACCCGGGCCGCCTCGTACAGCTCCTTGGGCACGCCCTGGAGCGCGGCCAGGAACAGCACCATGTTCAGACCGACGTTCTTGAACACCTGCACGACGATGACCGAGAGCATGGCGGTGCCCTCGCCGCGCAGCCAGTTGGGTCCGTCGATGCCGACGGTGCGCAGCAGGCCGTTGATGCCGCCGTTGGCCTGGAGCAGGAAGCCCCACACGATGGTCCAGGCGACCAGCGACACCACGACGGGAGAGAAGAACAGCGTGCGGAACACCGTCATTCCGCGCAGCTTCTGGTTGAGCAGGACGGCGAGCAGGAGGGCCAGGGAGAGGTTGAGCACCACCAGGCCGACCGAGAACAGGGCCGTGGACCTCAGTACCTCGGGCAGGTTGGCGTCGTCCAGCAGCTGGGTGTAGTTGTCGCCGCCCGTGTAGTGGAAGTCGCCGGCCAGCACGTTCCACTCGTGCAGGCTGTACCGGAAGACCAGGGCGATGGGCAGCAGCACGAAGACGGCGCAGCCGATGAGTTGGGGCGAGATGAACGCGAGACCGGCGAGCTGGTCACGTCGGCGCCGGGTCCAGAACGGACGTCGCGTCGGCTGCCCCGCGGTGGCGGACCCGCTCCTGGGCGGGTCTGCCACCGCTGTTCGCGGGGAGACGGGCATGGTCACTTCTCCAGCAGCGGGGAGATGTTCTTGCACAGGTCGCCGAGAACGCCCTTGACGTCGGCGTTCGGCTGCCACAGCGGGTCCAGTCCGGCGCGGACCCGCTGGGCGAGTTCGGCCTGGCCGGCGTGGCCCGGCTTGACCACACCCTTCTTGACGCCGTTGACGACCACGCTTTCGAGCTGCTCGTTCTTCAGCAGCGGGTTGGTCTTGGCCAGGTTCTCCGCGGTGAGCTGGGATTCCCGCGGCGGCGGGAAGTAGGCGGCGAGCTTGGCGGAGTTCTGCGGGTTGGTGAAGTAGGCGAGGAAGTCCTTGGCCTGCTTGGTGTGGCCGCCCCGCTTGACCACGCCGACACCGGCCTGGCCGATCACCGAGTAGTCGCCGCTCGGTCCGGCCGGCAGCGGCACCAGGTCCCAGTCGAACTTGGCGCCCTCCAGCAGTGACGCCCGGCTGATCTGGGTGATGGTCATCGCCGCGTCGCCGGTGAAGAAGTCGGCGGACTCGCCGGGGCCCGGCATCGCCTTGTCCTCGAAGGCCGCCTTGTGCAGGGTGGTCATCGCGTCGACCATCGGCCGGCTGTCGAAGGTGCAGGTCTTGCCGTCGGCACTCCAGGGCTCGGCCTTCCAGCCGCCCCAGAAGGTGGCCGCGTTGCCCCAGTCCTTGTACTCGAAGTCACGGATCACGATGCCGGCCTTGCCGGTGGAGCGGTGCACCTCGGCGCCCTCGGCGAGCACGGTCGTCCAGTCCCACGTGCCCGCCTTGATGAGCTCGTCCGGGGTCTTCTGGCCGGCCTGCTTCAGCAGGTCGCGGTTGACGAAGACACCGAACGGCGAGGTGGAGAACGGGTACGCGTACAGCTTGTCGTCGCTCTTCCAGAGCTTGGTGGTGCTCGGGATCAGGTCGTCGTACTGGTAGCCGCTGGTCTGCTTCAGGGTGTCGTCGAGCGGCACCAGGGCCCCGGAGCTGACGAAGTCGGCCGCGTCCTTCTCGAAGACCCACGCGAGGTCGGGGGCGTTGCCGCCGGTCATCTGGGTGGTGAGCGCCGTACTGTAGCTGTCGAACGGCAGCGGGTCGAACTTGACGTCCTTCACCTCGGGGTGGGACTTCATGTACTCGGCGGCGATCTCGTTGAAGAGCTGAAGGTGCGGCTTGTTGGACGTCCAGACCGTCATCCGCAGGCTCACCGGCCCCTTGTCGTCCCCCGAGCCCTCTCCACCGCACGCGGCCAGGACGAGCGTTGCGGACATCGCGGCGGCGGCCGTGGCCAGCCCTCTACGTATCATCATGGTGTTCTCCCTCAGTGGTGCGTGGAGGCCTAGTAGCCCGTGATGTCGGGCCAGCGCAGTTCGACGCCGGCCGCGGTGAGCTCGTCCTGGAAGGCCGAGAGCAGCTCGGGGTTCTCCCGGACCGCGCGGGGGCGGGTGCCGTGAGCGAGGCAGAAGGCGGCGAGCGCGCCGGCGGCCTCCCCGATGTTCCACTCGACCGGGTGGACCCGGTAGGCGCCGTTGGTGATGTGGGTGGTGCCGATGTTCTTGCCGGCGGGCAGCAGGTTCTCGACCCGCTGCGGGAGGAGCGCGCCCAGCGGGATCTCGAACGGGCTGCAGCCGACGTCGATGTAGTTGTCGCCGCCCGTCGAGGGGTGCAGGTCGATCCGGTACATGCCCAGGCCGACGGAGTCCGGGTACCGCACGGCGCCCCGCTCCCCGCGGACGGCGAGCGAGAGGTCCTGCTCGACGACGGTGTAGTCGGCCTTGATCCGGCGCGCCTCGCGGATGTACGGGGCCTGGGCCAGGCCGTCGGTGCCGCCGGTGATGTCGCCTCGCAGCCGCAGCCCCGGGAATCCGGTGCCGCCGTCAGGGCGGGGCGCCTCGGTCTGCATCCAGTACAGGAAGGCGAAGCTCAGCTCCCTGGCCCGGCGCAGGTGGTGGGCGGCGTCGGGGACGTCGAGGACCGGGCCTTCGAGGTAGTCGATCATCGGCCAGTTGACCAGGGTGATGTCGCTGGCGTAGGCGCCGTCGGTGAAGGTGCGTCGGGCGGCGATCCGGCGGAACGTCCACAGGTTGGCGTTGCCGGGATTGACGCGCTGGTCGGCGATGACCGCCAGCGGGTCGTCGCTGGGGTTGGGGCTGAAGTCGTGCCCGACCCGCTCCAGCGTCCTGGGGTGCGGGTACTGCCAGGACAACAGCGGTCCGCCCCACACCTCGGGCTGGTAGGACCGCCAGAAGTCGTAGTCCGCGGGCTTGTCGATGGTGTGGTCGCCGTCGACGTGGTCCATGGCGAAGCACACCGACACGGCCTGCATGTTCAGCGGCTGGGCGACCTGCGGGGCGCTCGGCTCGCCGGTGTCGGCGGCGGACTCGAAGCCGGTGACGTACTCGGTGCCGGTGAGCGGCAGCAGGTCGCCGGTCTCGGTGGCGTCCAGCACGTAGGAGGCGGTGGCGTGGACCTTCTCGCCGGTGTCGCGGTGGGTCAGGGTCACCGAGGTCACCCGGTCGCCGTCGGTGTCGGCGGCGGTCGGCCGGTACGGCTGGAGGACGGTGAGCCGCCCGCCGGCGCGGTAGGGCGCGAGCATCGCCTCGATGACCGCCACCGCGACCCGCGGTTCGTGGCAGAGCTTGCTCACCCAGCCCCCGCCGGGGTTCAGTTCGAGGCGGGCCCTGGCCCGTTCGGTGAGCGGGTAGTGCCGGCGGTAGTAGTCGCGGATGCCGTCGCGCAGGGCCCGGTAGCCGGCCGTGACGCCGAACTGCTCCACCCAGGAATGCTCGTCCGGCGGCACCGCCTGGCTGGTGAGCTGCCCGCCGATCCAGTCGAACTCCTCGGTCAGCACCACGGTCCGGCCGGCGCGGGCGGCGGCGAGGGCCGCGGCGACGCCGCCCAGCCCTCCGCCGACCACCAGCACGTCGCTGCGTATCTCAGTCAAAACGGTCCTTTCTCGGTTCGCCGAGGGTCCGTCCCTCGACGAAGTGGCACGGCAGGAGCCGCTGGAGCGGGGTGGCCGACTCGTCTTCCAGTAAGGCGGCGAGGAGTTCCACCGACTGCCAGCCCATCTCCCGGCGCGGAATGCGAAAGCCGGTGCTCGCGATGTCGGCGTCCGGCGACTCGGCCGGTACGCCGGTCACCACGACCGACAGGTCACCGGGCACGTCGACGCCTCGTTCCCTGGCCGCCCGGATCAGCGCGACCCCGTCGCCGTAGCCCTCGACCACGGCGGTGGTCACCCCGGCGGCGAGCAGCGCGTCCAGGGTCTCCCCCGCGGATCGGCCGGCCGTCCGTTCGTGCCGGCCGCTCCCCCGGGTGCCCGCGCGGAACCCGTTCATCCGGTCGTCGGCGGACTCCGCTCCCTCCCCCGCCCCGACGTAGGCGAACTCCCGGTGCCCGAGCTCCCGGGCCCGCTCGACCAGCTGCTCGGTGGCGGCGGCGTAGTCCGCCCCCACGCAGGGCACCGGGCCGCCCGCGTCGTCGCGTCGGCCGACCGCCACGAACGGGTAGTTCTCGCGGTTCAGCCGGGCCAGCTCGTCGTGCGGGATGTCCCGGCCGAGCAGGATGCAGCCGTCGGCGATCCGCAGCCGGTTGTTCTCGTGGAACACCTTGCGCCGCCCGTCGGTGACCGGAGCGCTGGTGAACAGCAGCAGGTCGCGCCTGAGCTGCTCGGCATACTCCTCGATGCCGCGCAGGAACGGGTAGTAGAAGTCGGCGCTGGTGCTCGGGAACACCGATTCGTAGGTGAACACGCCGATGATCTGGTTGAGCTGACGCACCATGCGGCGGGCCACCGGGTCGGCCGCGTACCCGGTCTCCCGGATCACGTCGAGGACACGCTGTCTGGTCTCGGGAGCGATGCGGGTCGTCGCGTCGGTCCTCTTGTTCAGCACGAGCGAGACCACCGCCTGGCTGACGCCGGCGAGGCGAGCGATGTCACGCTGCGTGATCCTTGACACGGGGGAACTCCTCCGGGGCTACTGAAGCCATCGCTGATAATACGTATTATCAACTCGGTGATCAGTGACGCTACTCGGGGCGTTACGCGGTGTCAACGGTCCTGGTGGACTTCGTCAGGGAACTTGAAAAATTCAGGCAGGTGGTCGATATGTCGTGACACTGATCGATTTGCCCCTCCCCCGCGTTCCCGAGGTGGCAAGCGTCCGTTCATCCGGTGTTCGGCAGAGCGGTACCCGAGCACCCGCGACCTCCCCTGGGCCCTGGCACCGACTACCCCCTGTTACTCGAAGAAACAGGCGAGTGCGGCGGCGGCCGGCCGGGGACTTGTCGGTGGGGCTCGCTAACGTTCGTCTCCTGATCATCGGTTCGAGGAGAGGGGCGGGGCCGTGCGGCGCTGGGAGTTCGTCGAGGGCGGCTCGGACAAGTTCTGGGAGGCCGCGGTCGACGGTGCCGCGGTGACCGTCCGGTACGGGCGGTCCGGTACGGACGGCCGGGAGCAGGTCAAGGCGTTCCCGACCGCGGAGGAGGCGCGGGCGCACGTCGCCAAGGCGGTCGCCGAGAAGGAGCGCAAGGGCTACCGCGAGATCTGCGCGGGGGCGGGCACGAAGCCGGGCGCCGCGGCGGATCCGGTGCCCGTGGCGCGGCCCGGCGTGTCCGCGCCCACGGCCGAGGCCCCCGGTCCCGAGGACGAGGACGTCTTCGTCATGCCGGACGCCTGGCGCCGGGCCCTGGTCCCGCGCCGGGGCGGCATTCCCCGGAAGCCGTCCGCGCCGGGCAAGGCCCCGGTGACCGCGTACCGCGACGGCCTGCGGCAGGTGGGTGACTGGCTGGAGCAGACGCTCGCCTCGGAGCACAGCGACCCGGAGCTGGTCGCGGCCGCCCGCGCCCACCGGTCCGGCAGCCGGGACCCACTCGGTGCGGCGGTGCTCGCCGCCGTGTTCTCGTATCCCGGCAACAACGGGATCCGCGCCGCCGTGGACGCCTGGGTCGCGGAGTTCGGCCTGCCGTTCGCGGCCAGGGCCACCGTCGAGCTGTTCACGACGGCCGTCGAGACCGACTGGATCCACCAGAGGTCCGTCCACCCCCGCGTCCGGCGCGGGGCCAACCAGCGGCACGCCGTGTACCGCCCCGCCGCGGACCGGGTCCGGTCGCTGCTGGCGGCCTGCGACGGGGAGACCCACCGCGCGACGGTCGAGGCCCTGGCGGGCTGCCGGAACAACCTGACCCGCCTGGTGGTGGCGGCGTACCTGGTGCCGTCCGAGACCGCCTGGGTCGAGGAGTGCGTCGCGTCCGGCTCCCGGCCGGCCGCCGTCGAGTGGTCGATGCTGCTGTGCTCGCTCTCCTCGGCGGAACCGCTGGAGAAGCTCTCCCCACTGCCGAGCCTGGGCTATGACGGATGGTCAACCGAGATCATCGCGACCGTGGCGGAGGGCCTCGGCAGCGCCGCGGCACCGGTGATGCTGCACGACCTGACCACCGGCTACCACTACAAGGAGGGCAAGAAGCGGATCCTGGACGCGCTCGCCGAACTCCCCTCCGACGAGGGCTTCCGGGGGCTGCTGGCCCAGCAGGACGGCATCAAGTCCACCCGCGCCGCCCTCCTGGCCGGTCTGCGCCGCTTCCCCCGGCGTGCCGTGCGCCTGCTCGCCGAGGCCGCGGTGGCCTCCACCGACCCGGCCGCGCGGCAGCTCGCCCGGCAGCTCCTCACCGGCCACGTCGCCGTCCACCGCGCGACGGCCCTCGAACTGCTGCCGGAGCTGACGCCGGAGCAGGCGGCCCTGGTCGAACCGCTCACCGACCTCGGCGAGCGGGTGCCGGAGGTCGGCCCCGACTCGCTGCCGGAGCTGTTCACCAGCCCGCCGTGGACGCGGCCGCGCTCCGCCGGCAGGCCCCGCGTGCTGACCGGCCTCGCCGTGCCGCGGGAATCGCGGGTGCGGTGGCTGCCGGGTGAGCGCGAGGCGTGGGCGGCGACCTCCGAGTCCTGGTACACGAGCTGGTCGGACGAGGACTGGCAGCGGGTCGCGGCCACGATCCGGGCCCGGATCGGGCAGCCCGAGGACGCCCGGCTGCGCGGCGGACAGCACGCCGAGCTCGCGCTGTTCGCTTACGGCGACGAGGAGTTGGCCCGGCCCCTGCTCGCGCAGTGGCGCGTCGGTGAGCGCATCTGGGACTCCGGGGACTCCCTGCGCCGGGTCGCCGCCCGATTCGGGACGGACGCCGTCGAACCGATCCGGGCCGCCGCGGTGGGGCACCCGTCCACGCACGCGCCCCTGCTGCTTCCGTACCTGGACGCCCGAGTGGCCGAGACCATGACGGACTGGCTGGTGCGCCTCAAGTCGGCCGGGAGCACCGCGCGTTCCTGGTTCGTCCGGCACGGCGTGGACGCGGCCCGGCTGCTGGTGCCCGCCGCGCTCGGGAAGGCCGGGGCGGCCCGGCTCGGCGCCGAGCAGGCCCTGCGGGTGGTCGCCGAGGCCCACGGCGCGGCGGCGGTCCGCGCGGTGGCCGCCGAGTACGGGCCGAAGGCGGAGGAGGCCGTGGGCGCGCTGCTGTCGGCCGACCCGCTGGTGACCGCGCTCCCGGCGAAGCTGCCCCCGCCCTGCGACTGGGCGGAGCCGGTGATGCTGCCCCAACTCCTGCTGCGCGGCGGCGAGGGCGCCCTTCCCGCCGAAGCGGTGCGGCACGTGCTCACCATGCTCGCGCTGTCCGCGCCCGGGGCGTTCTACCCGGGCCTCGACGAGGTCGTCCTGCTGTGCGAGCCGCGGTCGCTGACGGAGTTCTGCTGGGCGGTGTTCGAGCAGTGGCGGCTGGTCGGCATGCCGGCCCAGGACGGGTGGGCGCTGCACGTGCTCGGCCGCTTCGGTGACGACGAGACGGTCCGCCGGCTGACGCCGGTGCTCCGCGCCTGGCCGGGCGAGGGGGCGCACCACCGGGCGGTGGACGGCCTGGAGGTGCTGGCCGCCATCGGCACCGACACGGCCCTGCTGCACCTGCACGGCATCGCACAGCGGGTGAAGTTCAAGGCGCTCAGGACCCGCGCCCAGGAGAAGATATCCGAGGTCGCGGCCGGTCTCGGCCTGACCGGGGAGCAGCTGTCCGACCGTCTCGTCCCGGACTTCGGGCTGGACGCCGACGGGACCACCGTCATCGACTACGGCCCCCGGACGTTCACGGTCGGCTTCGACGAGCAGCTCAAGCCGTACGTGCTGGACGCGGCCGGCGCCCGTCGCAAGGACCTGCCCGCCCCGGGGGCGCGGGACGACGCCGAGCTGGCGCCCGCCGAACGCAAGCGCTTCGCCGCGCTGAAGAAGGACGTCCGCGCGGTGGCGGGGGACCAGGTCCGGCGCCTGGAGGAGGCGATGGTCACCCAACGCTCGTGGACGGCACAGGAGTTCGACCGGCTCCTGATCGGGCATCCGCTGCTGTGGCACCTGGTGCGCCGCCTGGTGTGGCTGTCCGAGACGGACGGCACGGTGACGGCCTTCCGCGTCGCCGAGGACCGCACCCTGGCGGACGTCCGGGACGAGGCGTTCGCGCTGCCGGCCACGGCCCGCGTCCGGCTGGCGCACCCGCTCCTGCTCGGCGAGGGCCTCGCCGACTGGTCGGAGCTGTTCGCCGACCACGAGATCCCGCAGCCGTTCCGTCAGCTCGGCCGCCCGGTGTACGCGCTGAGCGACGAGGAGCGGGCCGGCCACCGCCTGACCCGCTTCGAGAACGGTCCGGTGCTGCCCACCACCCGGCTGGTCGGCATGGAACGGCGCGGCTGGCGGCGCGGCGAGCCCCAGGACAACGGCGTCGAGCGCTGGCTGTCCCGCCGGATCGGGCCCGACCTCTACGTGGTGATCGCCCCGGAGGACGGCATCGCCATCGGCGGGTTCGACGCGTACCCCGAGCAGCGGGTGGAAACGGTGTGGCTCGACAGGCGCCCGGACGACTACTGGCCCCGCAACCGCACCTTCCCGACCTTCGCCGAACTCGACCCGGTGATCGCCTCCGAGGTGATCGCCGACCTCACCGAGCTGACCACGCTGTGACCCCTCGCCACCGCGCCGACGACCAGTCGGGACAGCACGCGGAAGCGGGCCCCGAGCTGATCGGATGCGATCAGCCCGGGGCCCGCTCGCGTCGACCCGAGCGGCCCGCCGGGGCCGGCGCTCCGGCGGGCCGGTCCGGTCCGGCTGTCAGGCGGTCAGGCTGCCGTCGAGCCGGACGTCGTGGAGCCTGAGCCAGGCGTCCAGCCGGACCGGGGGCTCCGTGTACACCGAGCGCTGCATCATGGAGTAGGCGTTCTCGACCGGCGCGGCGAGGTGGGCCCGGACGGCGTCGAGGTTCAGCAGCGGCTGCACCGGGGCGTCCCGGTCGGCGGCGATCCGGGCGAGCTCGCGGTTGATGGCCTGGTCGTAGCCGAGGTCCTGGGTCGAGGGGTACGGGGCCTTGCGGCGCTGCACGATGGACTGCGGCAGCAGGTCCTTGGTGGCGTGGCGCAGCAGGCTCTTCTCCCGCCCGTCGAAGGTCTTGAACGCCCACGGCGTGTTGTAGACGTACTCGACGAGCCGGTGGTCGCAGAACGGCACCCGGACCTCCAGGCCGGTCGCCATGCTCATCCGGTCCTTGCGGTCGAGCATCATCTGGAGGAACCGGGTGATGTTGAGGTGGCTGGCAAGGCGCATCCGCCGTTCGAGGTCGCTGTCGCCGGGCAGGTGGGTGACCTGGCCGACGGCCGTGCGGTACTCGTCTGCGACGTACTCGGCCAGGTCGAGGGACTTGACCAGGCCCGGGTCGAGGAAGCTGGTCGCCTGCTCGCTCACCGGCACCCGGTTGATGGCGTGCCAGGGGAAGGTGTCGGCCTGCGAGGCCACCGGGTCGTGGAACCAGAGGTACCCGCCGAAGACCTCGTCGGCCGACTCGCCGGAGAGGGCGACGGTCGAGCTCTCGCGGACCGCCTTGAACAGCAGGTAGAGCGAGGGGTCGTGGTCGCCGATGCCGTAGGGCAGGTCCCAGGCCCGCAGCACGGTGTCGCGGACGCCGGGGTCGACGAGCTGGGCGGTGTCGAGGAGGATCTCGCGGTGCTCGGTGCCGACGTGGCGGACGAGTTCGGCGGCGAACGGGGCGTCCGGCGCCTCCCGGAACTGCTCGGGCTTGAACTCCCCGGCCAGTCCGACGAAGTCGACGGAGAAGGTCCGGACCCGGCTGCCGTCCTTGGCGTCGAGCGAGCGCTGGGCCAGTGCGGTGAGGGCGCTGGAGTCGAGGCCGCCGGAGAGCAGCGCGCAGAGCGGCACGTCGGAGACCATCTGCCGGCTCACCGCGTCCTCGATGAGCTCGCGGACGGTGGAGACGGTGGTGGCGAGGTCGTCGGTGTGCGGGCGGGTCTCCAGCGACCAGTAGCGCTCCTCGCGCAGCCCGTCGCGGCCGACCCGCAGGATGTGGCCCGGCCGCACCTCGTAGAGGTTCTTCAACGGGGTCCGGCCGGGCACCCGGGCGAGGGCGAGGGCATCGCGCAGGCCGTCCGGGTCGAGCGTCGCGGTGCTGCGCGGGTTGGCCAGGACGGCCTTCGGCTCGGACCCGAAGAGCACCCCGCCGTCGATCGGGTAGTAGAACAGCGGCTTGACGCCGAGGCGGTCGCGGACCAGGAGCAGCTCCTGCGTCCGGGTGTCCCAGATGGCCAGGCCGAACATGCCGTTGAAGCGGTGGACGAACTCGCTCCCCCACTGGAGGTACGAGCGCAGCACCACCTCGGTGTCGCTCCGGGTCAGGAAGCGGTGGCCGAGCAGGACCAGTTCCTCCCGGATCTCCTGGAAGTTGTAGACCTCGCCGCTGTAGCTGAGGACCACGAGCGGCTGCCCGTCCGGACCGGTCTCGGGAGTGATCATCGGCTGGGCACCGCCCTCGATGTCGATCACCGCGAGCCTGCGGTGGCCGAGCATCGCGTGCGGAGCCGTCCAGACGCCCTCGGCGTCGGGTCCCCGGCAGGCCATGGTGTCCGTCATGGCCTGCGCGGTCGCTCCCTCCCTGGTCAGGTCGCGACCGAAGTCAACCCAGCCGACTATTCCACACATCTCGGGCATGCCTTTCGTCGAGTGATCGAGGGCATTTCAGTGGTGCGTATCGACCTCCGACGGCTCCGCCGCCGGGGTGCGCGAGGACGCGGTACGCGAGGACAACCGGTGCGCCAGCTCGGACAGGCCCAGGGCGACCACGGCCAGCCCCACGCCGATGAAGCTGATCCGGTTCGCGCCGATCGAGCTCATGCCGACTGCCCCGATGACGCCGGAGAAGGCGATGGCGAGGTAGAGGAAGGCCGCGTTGAGCGAGATCAGCAGGGGTGCGGACTCGGGTTCGAGGGTGATCAGACGGGTCTGCTGCGGGGCCGTGATGGCCCAGGCCGCGACACCGTACGCGACGATGACGACCAGCGCGGCCGGGTAGGTGCCGGTGGACAGCGGGAGGACGAGGAGGCTGAGGGCCAGCAGCGCGATGGCGCCGCCCACCACCGGCCGGGCGCCGATCCGGTCGACCAGCGAGCCGGCGTAGAAGTTGCCGACCGTCCCGGTCAGACCGAAGGCGAACATGAGGATCGCCAGCCTGGTGCCGCTGCCGCCGGTCGCGGAGGAGAACACCTCGGCCATGTAGGTGTAGACGATGTACGCGGCGGTGAAGGCCACCAGCGTGGTCGCGAGCACGGTGACCACCCGGCGGTCGCCGAGCGGGGCGAGCCGCTGGCGCAGCCCGCCGGGAGCCGGCACCGACACCCGGGGCACCAGGGCCAGCACCCCGAGCAGGCCCAGCACGGTCAGCAACGTGATGAACCACATCGTCGCCCGCCAGCCGAGGACGCTGCCGACCACGGTGCCGATCGGCGCGCCCAGGGCCGTCGCCGCCGTCAGCCCGGTGGTCACCGCGGCGATGGCCCGGCCCCGGCGTTCGGGTTCGACCAGGCTGGCGGCCGTGACGCTGGCCGCGGGGATGTACAGGCCGGCGCCCGCCGCGGCGATCACCTGGGCAGCCAGGACGATCGCGAAGGACGGGGCGAGCCCGGTCGCGATCACGCCCGCCATGTACAGCAGGACGGCGAGCTTGAGCACCCGGTGGCGGGGCCAGCCCGCGGTCAGGGTGCCGAGGACCGGCGACATCACGGCGCAGGTCAGCGCGAACACCGTGACGGTCTGGCCGGCGGTGGCGATCGAGACGTCCAGGGACTTGCTGAACTCGGGCAGCACCCCGGCGAGCACGAACTCGTCCGTACCGAGCGCGAAGGTACCGAAGCCGAGCACCAGGACGGCTCGCCACGCACTCCTCGCCTTCGCCGCCCCGGCGTCGTCGTCGTCCACTAATGCTGTTCCCTCGTCGGAAGCGGTCAGCCGGGCCATGGGCCCTCCTTCATTCGGTACCGATCGGTTCTATTCAAGAGAACGGTACCGCTCGGTGCCGTTTGCGGTCAAGATCCGCTACCGTGGACCCATGGCGACCCATGCACGCGACCGTCTCCTCCAGACCGCGGAGGAGCTCTTCTATGCCGAGGGGATCCACGCCGTCGGCGTGGAGAGACTGCTGGCCGTCTCCGGAGTCGGCCGGGCCTCCTTCTACCGGCACTTCGCCAGTAAGGACGCCCTGCTGGCGGCCGTCCTGGAACGCCGGGACAAGAGCTGGCGCAGCTGGCTCGAAGACGCCGTGGACGCCCACGGGGGCGGACCACTGGCGGTCTTCGACGCCCTGGCGGAGGGGGCGACGGACGTCAACTTCCACGGCTGCGCGTTCATCAACGCCATGGCGGAGATATTCGACCCCGCCAGCGAGGTGTACCGGCTGGCGGGAGCGCACAAGCAGGCGGTGACCGACTTCCTCGACCGCCTGCTCGAAGCCGCCGGGCACAGCCGGCACTCCGAACTCGCCCCGCAGTTCGCCCTGCTGATGGACGGGGCCATCGTCACGGCGATGCGCGAGCGCGACGGCGGGCCCGCCCTGCTGGCCCGCCGGATGGCGGAGCGGCTCCTCGGCTGAGCGCCGCCCCCGGCCCGGGGCGGGCCGGTCCTCCGGTGGTCGTGACGGTCGTGACGGTCGCGGCACGGATTCTCCTCCTCTCACTGTCCGTTCGTCGGCCGGGGCCGGTGCCCGGCCCTGGCCACCGGCGCCGGAGCGTCGACCGCGGCACCGTCCGGTGTCCCGATCGCGGCGGCGATGACCAGGCCCCGCTTGTGCGTGATCGAGAGCCCGATGCGCGCGATGCCGCGCTCCCGGGCCCGCTGTGCGGCCCGGCCGCCGAGCCGGACCACCGGAGCCCCGCCGGCGGCGCGCAGGACGGCCACCTGCCGGGGGGTCACTCCCCCGCCGAAGCCCGTGCCGATCACCTTCAGCACGGCCTCCTTGCCGGCGAACCGGCCGGTGAGGAACTCCCGGGCCCGCTCGGCCCCGTAGGAGTCCGCGATCTCCAGCTCCGCCGGCGCGTAGGCGTACGCCCGGAACCAGGGCCGGCCGAGCAGCGCCGCCAGCTCGTCCTCCTGGAGGACGTCGACACCGATCCACACCGTCAGCCCACCTCCGGGCGCGGCGGCCGGACGCACCGGGCCCGCACGGCGCTCGCGGAGACCGGGCTCACCGGGCTCACCGGAGGAACGTGCCCTTGAGCACGCCCTGGAAGACGGCCAGCCGCTGGATGTGCCCGGTGCCCTCCATGAACTCGAAGGCCCGCGCGTCCCGGTACAGCTTGTCGAGCAGCGGATCCGCCAGCAGGGAGCCCGGGCCGAGCAGTTCGGCGGCGGCCAGGGTGCTGCGCTCGGCGAGTTCCGCCGCGCGCGTCTTGACCCCGGCGATCCGGTCCGCGCGCACCTCGCCCGCGTCGATCGCGGCGGCGACCTCGTAGTTCCGGTGCCGCAGCGCGGTGAGGGCGTCCACCAGATCGTCCAGCCGCAGCCGCGCCGTGCCGGTGAGCCGCGGGCGCTCCTCGCGCACGTGGTCCAGCACCGCGCGGACCAGCCCCAACGCCGTCCCGGCGAGCACCGGACGGAACCGCTGGAGGGTCCGGATGGCGCCGACCAGCCCGCGCCGGCTGGGCTTGAGCGTCTCGTAGCCGAGGATCTGCTCGCGCTCTACCCGTACGTCCTCGAACCGGATCGCGGAGATCCGCGCGCCGCGCAGGCCGACGGTCGGGATCAGCTCGGCCCGCAGGCCCGGCGCCGTGGTGTCCAGCAGCACCGCCTCGATGCCGAGCGGGCCCGGTGCCCGGCGGCAGAACACCACGCCCAGCTGGGCGAAGGCGGCGTTGCCCACGTAGCGCTTGGCGCCGTTCAGCCGGAATCCGTCCCCGTCCGGGGTGAGCGCCGTCTCCAGCTCGGTGGCGGCGGAGCCCTTCCCGGGCTCGGTCAGTCCGAAGAAGGTCCAGGTCGACCCGGGGGCCGCCACGCGCTCGTAGTAGGCCTGCCGCTGCTTGTCGTCCCCCAGCGCGGCGACTGCCACGCCGGACATCAGCGGGCCTGGGCAGGCCAGCATGAAGCCCGCGTCGCCGTAGCTCAACTCCTCGATGGCGATGGAGTGTTCGAGGCACGAACTCATGTCGAAGGTGTGTCCGCCGATGCGCAGGGGCTGCTCCAGGTACTCCACCGGGACGGTGGCCTTGCGCATGATGTCCACGGCGGGGAGGTGCAGCCAGCGGTCGATCGCCTCCGGATCGCGGTCGATCTCCAGGCCGATGCCGCGCAGCTCTCCCGCGAACTCCCGGATGTGGGACCTGAGCGCGGCTGTCCGGCGCGGGCTCGGCTCACTCATTCCCGTCCTCGTCTCGTTCTCGGCGGTCCGGCAGGAGGTAGGTGTTGCCGAGCAGTTCGGCGAGGTACAGCAGCCGGCCGGGCCCGTCGGCCACGAAGCCGCTCGCGCCGTACAGCTTGATCGCGACGCGGCCCGCGTCCACCAGCCCGCGGTGGATCCGGTGGCGGCGTGCGGCGGTGCGGTCGGGGATCGCCAGCAGGTCGGCCGCCTCGGTGAGGGCCAGCGCGACGTCGGCCACCGCGCTCCGCACCAGCTGTCGGTTGAGCAGGTTGGCGCCCTCCGAGGTGCGGTGGCCGAGCCGGACGACGACCGCGTCGAGCAGCTCGCGGAGCAGCTCCAGGTGGAGCCGGAGCAACCCGTCGGCGAACAGCTCCCGGTCCCGGTCCGGCGACGGCGTCCCCGAGCCGGTCGCCCGGAGCGCGCCGGAGCCGCCCGGCACCGGCGCGCCCTCCGGCAGGCGCCCGGCCGAGGCGACGGCCCAGCCGCCGGGCGAGGTGACCGGCGCGCCCGGACCGGCCTGCTCGTGGCAGGCGTCGAGCGCGGCGGCGAAGTCCCGCAGGGCCGCCGCGGCGGCCTCGGCTCCGTCGGTGCCGGCAGGGCCCGCGGGCGCGGTGCCGGGCAGGGTGTCCGCCGCCGGCATCAGAGCACCCCCTCGCCGGAGGCCCCGGTCTCGGCGGAGGCCCCGGTCTCGGCGGAGTCCGAGGACAGCACGGCCAGGTGGCTCTCGCCGGAGCGCGGGTCGGTGTCGCAGAGCAGCACCGTGGTGTACCGGTGCTGCCAGGAGCGCCAGTTCCGGGCCAGCGCCAGCCAGACGCTGGTGCAGTAGCTGCCGGGCTCCACCCGGTGCCGGGGGCCGTCCTGGTCCAGCCCGCGCTGGTCGAACCAGGGCCCGGTGACCACCAGCGTGCCCGCCGGGTCCTTGGCGGCGAGCTCCCCGATCCGGTCGAGGGGCGACTCGGTGGCGGGGATCGTCTCGACCCCCGCGACCCGGGGCCCGCCGGTGGTGCCGAGGACCAGCGCGACCCCGGAGTCGACCAGCCCGTTGTCGTGGACCAGCGGGAACCGGGTCGGCAGGGTGGTCTGTTCGAGGACGGCGAGCACCGCCGTACGGCTGCGGCCGGCCCGCTGGAAGGCGGAGACGACCCGCAGCGCGGTGAACGGTGCGGCCAGGCCCTGCTGGCCGATGCCGAGGTTGTTGGCGGACCCTCCGCCGAGCAGCCGGTCGAGGTAGGGCGCGATGGCGACGAACGGCGTCACGTCGGGCAGCGCCTGCGCCACGATCACCAGGTCGGGCGCGCTGTCGCGGATGCCCTCGATCGCCGCGAGCCGGTCGACGAGGTCGCGGTGGGTGACGTTCGGGGCGGAGCGCAGCAGGTCCTGCGCCACCTCCAGGCCGAAGGGCTCGACCAGGTCGCGGTAGTAGGAGAGCGTCGTCGGGTCCTCGTCGTACGGCCTGCTCGGCGGGGAGAGCACCGCGCCGGCGGCCTGGAGGGTCATGGACATCGCGGTCTCCCTCATGCCCCGTCGGCCTGGGACAGGACGTAGTCGGTGAGGGTTCCGACCGACTTGAAGTCGTCCATGTCCAGGGCCTCCGGGTCCACCGAGATGTCGACCGTGTCCTCCAGGACCATCAGCAGTTCCAGGACGGAGGTGGAGTCCAGGTGCAGGTCCTCGAAGAGCCGGGCGTCCTCGGTGAGGCCGGTGACGGCGCGCTCCAGGACCTCGCTGAGAGCGGTCTCCACCGCGGACACCACGTTCTGACGTTCCATGTGCCGGATCACTCCTCTGTGCCGGGGCTGTCGTGGGCTTGGTCGCGCGATCGGGGCTCGTCGCGCCGTGGGGGGCGGAACTACGGGGCGGGCCGGCGTCAAGGGCTGTCGTCAAGGGCTGCCGAAAGGGGCGGTCGGCCAGGGCGGCCGGTGCGCCCGCCGACCGGTCAGCCGAAGTCGACGAGGTGCTGCTTGGCGAGGATCTCCTCGTGCCGGTCCCGCTCCCGGACCAGGTGCGCGGCGCCGTTGTGGACCAGTACCTCGGCCGGGAACCCGTGGCTGAGGAAGAGTCCGGGGGAGGCGGTCGGCCCGTAGGCGCCGGAGCGTTCGACGCCCAGCAGGTCGCCGGCCTCGACCGGCGGCAGGGCGACCTTCTTGCCGATGACGTCGTTGGGCGTGCAGAGCGGCCCGGTGACGGTGTACGTGTCGCCGGCCTCGTCCCGGTACCTGGTCAGCGAGCGGATCGGGAAGTTGCGCTTGACGAAGCTGCCGACGCCGACCGCCGCCATGTGGTGGTTGGTGCCGCCGTCGGCGACCACGAAGCGCTCGCCGAGGGACTCCTTCACGTACAGCGCGCGCACCACGTACGTACCGGCCTGCGCGGTCAGGTAGCGGCCGAGCTCGTTGATCAGCCGGCAGCCGGGGTGCGCCCGGACGAAGGGCTCGACGACCTCGTTGATGCCGGCGACGACGGCCCCCAGGTCGAGGTCCTTCTCGTTGTCGAAGTAGGCGACGCCGAAGCCGCCGCCGAAGTCGACGGTCTCCAGGGGGATGCCGAGCGTCTGCGCCAGCTCCTCGGCGATCGCCAGGATCTGCCGGGTGTTGTGCACCAGGTCGTCGGCGTTCAGGAACCGGGTGCCCATGTAGGCGTGGAAGCCGCGGACCCGGACCCGGCGCAGTGCGTCGATCACCGGGCGGGAGCGGCGCAGCAGTTCCGCGTCGATGCCGAACTGGCGCGGTTTCCCGCTCATCGCGAGGCCCGAGCCCTTGGTGTGGAAGTCGGGGTTGACCCGGAGCAGGACCGGCACCTCCTCGCGCCCGGCCGCTTCGGCGATCTCCTCCAGGAGGCGCAGCTCGTCCAGTGACTCGCAGACGATGGCGTGCAGGTTCGCCGCGACGCACGCCTCCAGCTCGGCGCGGGTCTTGCCGGGCCCCAGGAAGATCACGTTCTCCGGCTCGATGCCGGCCCGTCGGACGGTCATCAGCTCGACCAGGGAGGAGATCTCGGCGCCGGCGCCGAGCGAGCCGAGGTATCCGCAGACGGAGACGTTGGGGTTGGCCTTGAGCGAGAGGAAGACGTCCACCGCCGGGTGGAGCCCCTCGCGCAGCGACTGGTAGACGGTGCGCAGCACCTCGGCGTCGTAGACGAACAGCGGGGTGCCGAACTCCTCGGCGATCTGCGAGACCGGTACCCCCTGCACCCTCAGTTCGCTGGTGTTCATGGCGTCCTTTCGGTGGTGCCGAGACGGTGGAGCGCCCCGGAGACCCTGCGGTCGAGGTCGCTGAGGCCGTTCCGGTCGGCGGCGAAGAGCAGGGTGTAGAGCCGGCCGTCGAACGGGAGCGAGGTGCCGGCCTGCGCGTTGACCGTGCCGAAGCAGGTGACGACCAGCCCGGTGCCGTCGACCGGCGGGCGGGTGAGGTCCCCGAGGGCGTGGGCCACCTCGTCGAAGGAGACCGGGGCGGACATCCGCAGCGGGTAGTGCTTCGCCAGCGCGGCCCCGCCGGGGGCGAGGAAGCGCTCGGTGACCTGCCCCTGGTAACTGGACATGTTCAGGCGGGCGTTGATCTCCAGGACGGGGTACACCAGGTCGTCCTGGCCGAGCAGCGCGTCCACGCCGACGACGCCGAAGAAGCCGTCCTCGTAGAGCCGGGCGCCCAGCCGCCCGGCGGCGTCGGCGAGGGTCTCGTGCTGGGCGGGCGAGAGCGCGGCGGGCATGACGTGCCCGAGGTGGACGCCGCCGGCGGTCAGTGCCTCCTTGGCGAAGTCGAACCTCACCCGCCCGTCCCTGGCGATGGTGAACTGGTAGTTGAGGTCGAACCGCTTGGGCAGGAAGCGCTCGACGACGACGTGGATCGTGTCGTCGCCGCTGGTGTGCGCCCGGCGGTCGACCATGCGCAGCAGCCGGTCGGCCTTCCTCCGGCTGTCGAGCACGATCAGGCCCTTGCCGGAGACGCCGTAGGCGTCCTTGACGATCACCGGTCCGCCGTCGCGCAGCGACTCGTCGAGCGCCCGGTGGAGTTCGCCCACCGTCTCGCAGGTGAAGCCGGGAATGGACCGCAGGCCGAGCTCCTCGGTCAGCCGGCGGCTGTAGATCTTGCTGTTGACCCGCGCCGAGGTCTCCGGGTCGGGCACCGCCGGGCGCAGTCCGGTCCGCCGGCAGATCTCCTGCTCCAGGGGGGAGTTGCCCATCGGCATCAGGTAGGCGCCGCCGCCCGCGAGCACCCGCAGCCGGTCCAGCAGCTCCGGGGAGTCGAGGACGGCCCGGCTGGTGCCACCCTCGCCGGCCGGGGCCCGGGTGATCAGTTCGGTGGGCGCGCCGAGCCCGGTCTTCTCCGTGTACGCGCGGTAGCCCGGGTCCAGCGGGCGGTCGAGCAGCAGGTGGTCGGTCGGCTCGGCGAGCAGCGCGCCGAGCTCCTCCATCCGCTGCACGGTCGCGGCGGTGGCGCTGATCCGCGCCGCCGGGAGCCCGGTGTGGCCGTGTGCCCACTGGTTCTCCACCTCGAAGTTGCAGAGCCAGACGAACCGCGCCTCGCGGTCGCCGGTGAGCGCCTCCTTGAGGTCCGCCGTGTAGGCGGTGCCGGTCATCGGGTGTCTCCCTCGCGGTGGGTGATGACCATGGCGCCGAAGGTGGCGCCCAGGCCGACCGAGACCAGCACGTAGTGGCCGCCGTCGACCAGCCGGCCCTGCTCGCGCAGGGTGGTGTAGTTGAGGAACACGTCCGAGGCGAAGCAGTGGCTGTAGAGCGGGATGTTGTCCAGGAAGAAGCGGTCCGGGTCGGCGCCCATCTGCTTGATGGTGTGGCGCCAGGAGACGGCGTTGACGTTGTGCGGGATGACCATGTCGATCTCGTCGAAGGTCAGGCCGGCCCGGCGGACGGACTCCTCGATGACCTCGCCGAGCACGGTGGCGTAGTCGTGGCCGAAGCCGTTGATCTCCTCCGGGGTCATCTCCAGGCCCGCCGCGTACTCGCCGAGGGTGCGGGTCAGGTAGGAGCGCACCTCGTCGCCGGGGCCGCCGACGGTCAGCAGGCAGGCGGAGGCGGCGTCCGCCATGATCGCGCTGTTCGGGATCAGCTGGACCTTCGGGGAGTACGCCCGCTCCCCCGTCACCATCAGCGCGTACGCGCCCTCGGGTGCCTCGGCCCGCAGCAGTTCGCCGGCCAGGTCGATGGCGCCGAGGCTGCTGACGCACGCCTGCTGGGTGAGGGCGAACGCCTCGGCGTCGTGCAGCCCCAGCTTCGCCCGGATGGCCCGGGCGGCGTCGATGTGCGGCGGTGCGAGGGTCTGCATGGTGTGGGCGTAGACGACGTAGTCGACCCGCCGTCCCTCGGGAAGTGCCGCCAGGGCCCGGCGGGCCGCGGGCAGCACCAGGTCCAGGAGGCCGGTGTCCGGGTCGAACCGCAGCCGGTCGAGGCCGTAGATCTTCCGGAACACGCCCACCTCGGCGCGGCGCAGCCCCAGGCTGTCGGCGAGGTCGTCGATCCGCACGCTCCGTTCGGGGAGGAACGACTCGATCCGCTCCAGTGTGGTCGCGCCACTCATCCGGGTACTCCTCTCATTCGCCTCTCCTCAGCGGCCGGAGAACTCGGCGCGGACCAGCCAGCTGCGCGCCACGCCCCGGCGGTCGCGGGGCTGCACCTCGTACGGCCAGCGCCCCTGGCCCGCGCCGGGCTCGCCCGGCTCGCGCAGTTCGCGGACCTTCCAGCCGGTGCCGGCCAGGAACTCCTCCGGCTCGTCGGTGCCGAAGAGCCAGGGCGTGCCGTCCTCGCGCAGTCCGGCCAGGAAGGCCCTGGAGAAGGGGCTGCGCAGCAGCGCCCGGCTGGCGAAGTCGACGGCCAGCCGGCTGCCGGGGGCCGAGACCGAGCCGAGGACACCGAGCAGGTGGGAGGCCTGCTCCTCGGTGAGGAAGAACATCAGTCCTTCCGCGACCCAGAGCGTGGGCAGTTCCGGGTCGAAGCCGGCGCCGTGCAGCGCGGGCAGCCACTCCGTGGCGAGGTCGGCCGACACCTCGCGGCGCTCCACCGTGGGCTCGGCGCCGAGCGCGGCCAGCCGGGTGCGCTTCTCGTCGATGAGGCCGCCGTGGTCGACCTCGTACACCGTGGTGCCGCTGGGCCAGGCCAGCCGGAACGCCCGGGTGTCCATCCCGGCGGCGACCAGGACGACCTGCCGGATGCCGCTCTCCTCCAGCAGCGCCTCGATGCTGTCGTCCAGGTACCTGGTGCGGATGGCGATGAACGGGATCAGGCCGCCGCCGCCGTACTTGTCGAGGAGTTCGAAGCCGCGCGGGGCCGCGAGGTCCCGCGCGAACCTGTCCTGGAACATGGCGTCGCCGGGACGCTCGGATTCGACGGCGCGGGCCGCGGCCGTCCACTGGGCCGTGTACGAGACAGCTTCCATGGAGACACCTCCTACGGGAGTCGGACCGGGGCGAAGAATGCCTTCTCGATCGACGAGAGGGTCTGGAGGTCCTGCATCTGGATGGTGTCGAAGTCGATCTCGACGCCGCTGGCGCCCTCGATCGTGTAGACCAGCTCCACGAAGGAGAGCGAGTCGACGAGGCGGCTCTCGATGAGGTTCTCGTCGGGCGCGATGGACTCCCGTTCCGGGTGCTTGGCCAGGATCCAATCGCGGACCTGGTCGATTCCTGCCGAAGCCATTGCCACTCCTGGGGTGTTGGGTCGATCCGGGCGTGCCCGGGCCGTGCCGGATGTGCTCGGGGGCGTACGGGAACTGCTCGGGGGGCTCCGCCCCTCAGGAGACCTGCCGGGCCGCGGTCCGCACCGCGTCCAGGGCCTCGACCGCGTCGCCGTGGTGCAGGTCGGTCAGGACGGAGAGCCATCGCTCCAGGCCGAACGCCACGCAGCTGGTGAAGGCGAACTCGTTCTCCGGCCCGCGGATGTCGCAGCGTTCGCCGAAGAAGTTGCGGTGCGTGTTGACGGAGGAGATGGCCAGGTCGCCGGCCTGGAACTCGTACTTGACCGGGCTGAGCTTCTGGAGCAGTGCGCGGGCGCCGTCGTTCTGGAAGAACGGGTCGAAGGCGGGGACCTTCTCCAGCCGCAGGGACAGCGCGTCGGCGAACGCGGCGATCCGCTCGGCGAAGGACTGGAGGACCTGCTGGGTGTGCTCGTACGAGCCGAGTGCGACGACCTCGCGCATCTGGAAGCTGAGCAGCCGCCGCAGGCCCTCGTAGTGCTCCTCGTTGCGGAAGCAGCGGTTGACCAGGGTGATCAGCTCGTCCGCGGCCACGACGGAGTTCTCGTAGTACAGGAAGGCGCTGTAGCAGGTCGCGTGCGACAGGCCGACCTGCGCGCCGCGCAGGGCGGCGGGTGCGAACGTGCCGTCGACGGGCTTGTTCTCGCCGCTCTCCAGGTCGAGCCCGGCACCGACGTAGGCCAGGTGCGGGAAGTTGGTGTAGACGTCGAACTTCTCCAGGTCCGACACCGGGTACAGCGGCGGCGGGAGGATCTCGCGGGCCCCGGCGGCGCGGCCCCAGCCGGCGAACGTCCGGTCGAGTTCGAGGAGCAGGTCGGTCTGGTCCGGGTCGAGGATGACCAGTCCGCGGGAGGGGTCGGCGGATCCCGGGGCGGTGCCGGCCATCAGATGAGACCCGTCTTCTCGAGGTACTTGGCGGTCTTGCGGAAGACGCTCTTCTCGAACTCGGCGCGCTGCGGGGACTCCAGGAGCTGCCGGCGCAGGTCGTGCGGCTTCTCGATGCCCGCGTCCCGGTAGACCTGCGGGCTGTACAGCGTCTCGAAGCTGTAGGTCATGTAGCGCCGGATGTAGGTGGCGACGTCCCGCATCTCCTCCTCGGTGGAGGTCTGCCTGACGTCGGTGGCCAGCGCGGAGACCAGTTCCCGGCCGAACGCGATGTGCCTGGACTCGTCCTGGTGGTGGATCCGGTTGATGCCCCGGATCGTCTCGTGCAGGCGGTCGTCCAGCGCCATCCGGGAGTTGAAGTGGTCGACCAGCTCCTCGAAGATCAGGATCCGGGCGAAGACCAGCAGGCTCTCCACGTTCGAGCGGGGGATCTCGACGGTCGCCCCGGCCGGCTGCCGGTAGATCCTCCCGCCGTAGCGCAGGCAGAACTCGGCGAAGAACCACATGTGCTCGTTCTCCTCACCGATGAAGTGGTGGAAGAAGTCCGAGGGCGTCTCGAAGCCGGTGGTGTGGATCCGCTTGGTGACCTCGATGAGGAGTTCCCGGATACCGTGCACATTGAGGCTGTAGAAATTGATGCTCTCGTAACGCGACAGCGCGTGGAGCTGCTTTTCGGTGAGCCGCCGGGCGGCCTCGGTCCCGTGGGTGGTGGTGAGTTCGGGACTCATCCACCACATCTCCTCGGGCAGGCTGTCCGGCCATTCGAAGAGCTTGTAGGGGTTGTAGTAGTCGTCGATCGACTTCGTGGTCAGACGGTCCAGGATTTCCAGGAACCGGCCGTCCTGGTCGATCAGTTTGCTGACCATGCTGGCGTTGACCTCCGAGTTTTCCCGGGCCACCCCGCGGTGATCGGTGGCTCCCGATGCCGTGCCGTTTTCCGGCACTCCTCGAAGGTAAGGACGCCCCGGCGGGCGCCGCAATGACCTGATGTGGTGTGGCCACATACGGCCATATCGGAGCGGCACGACGCCCGTCGGGAATGACGGCGCCCAACCGGTCAGCCGGCGGCGGCCCGGACCGGCAGGAGTCCGGCCTGGACGGCTGCCGCGCCCGCCTGGAACCGGCTCTCGGCGTTCAACTCGTCCATGATGGTGGCGAGGTGACGGCGGAAGGTGCGCGAGGACATGCCGATGCGCCGGGCCACCACCTCGTCCTTGAGCCCGGAGGCGAGCAGTTCCAGGATGGCGCAGCGGACCTCGTCCCTGGTCTCGCCGTACCTGACCACGTTCGAGTCGATGTCCGTGCCGGACGCCCAGGCGTGCTCGTAGGAGCGCACCATCCGGGCGACGATGGCCGGCTCGTAGACGACGGTGACGCCCCGGAGGTCCTCGTCGCCCCGGGGGTCGGTCAGGAAGGCCACCTCGCCGCCCACGATGACCAGGTGCTCGAACGCCTGGGTCGAGGTGCGGACCCGCGCGCTCGCCTCCGCCAGCGCCCGCAGGCTGCCGCGTGCGGCCAGGCTGCTGCGGGCGGTGTGCGGGTACAGGACCCGGATCGGGATCCCGGACGGCAGCGCCGACAGGCCCAGGGCGTGGGAGTCCTGCCCCTGGACCGGGGCGAGCGGTTCCATGACGAGGATCTCGGACGGGCGGTCGCGCAGGGCGTCCGCCATCCGCAGCCCGGTCTGCTCCGGATCCAGCCCGCTGAGCACCGGGTCCCTCCGCAGCCGAGTGCGCTGGAGGTTGCTGTAGGTGTCGACGAACGAGCCCAGCTTGTCCTGGAAGTCCGTCAGTTCCCGGCGCTTGTCGCGGATCGCCTGCTCCAGTGGCATGAGCAGCTCCAGTTGGGCGATGTCGGGGCTGCGCGCCGCGTAGTACCCCTGGTCCGGGCAGTACCTGACGAGTTTCAGGCAGCGCAGGGCGGAGAGCGCCTGTTCCGCCCGCTCCGCCGTGATGTCCAGGTCGGCGGCGAGCTCCGAGGAGGTCACCCCCTTGGTCGCCAGGAGCCGCTCGTAGGCCCGGACCGCCAGATCCTCGTCGATCGAGCAGAGTCCCCGCTTCACGGCCTTTTCCCGTCCTCTCGTCCGGTGGATCCGACACCCAGGTCCGCGGTGATCGTCCCGACCACCGCGGCCAACTGCTGATCGAGGAAGAAGTGCCCGCCGGGGAATGAGGTGAGCCTGAACTCCCCGGTGGTGTGGCTCTTCCAGGCGAGCGCCGCCGCCCGGTCGAGGTAGGGGTCCGCGTCCGCGAACAGGAAGCTGACCGGACAGGCCACGGTGGTGCCGGGCCGGGCGGTGTAACGGGAGTTGGCACGGTAGTCGTTGCGGATGACGGCGAGGATCGACTCCCGGTACTTCGGGTTGTCCAGCAGCCGCGCCGGGATCCCGCCCAGCTCCCGGAGTTCGTCCAGGATCTCGTCGTCCCCCTGGGGGATGTCCAGGCCGAGCCCGGCGGAGGGCGAGCGGCGGCCCGAGACGAGGAGCCGCACCGGGGCCCGCCCGGCCTCCTCCAGCCGGCGGGTCACCTCGAAGGCGACGACCGAGCCCATGCTGTGGCCCAGCACGGCCAGCGGCAGGTCGTCGAAGCCGAGCAGTTCGGTGCCGATCCGGTCGGCCAGCGCGCCGATGTCGTCGATCCCGCGCTCCCGGGTCCCCCCGCTCCGCCCGGGGTACTGGACCGACAGTGCCTCGACGCCGCCGGGAAGGGCGGCCGAGAGCCGGCGATAGGTTCCCGCGGAGGCCCCGGCGTGCGGGCAGCAGACCAGGCGCAGCTCGGCCTTCGGCGCGGGGTCGAATATCTGGATCCGTGTCGTGCTATTGGTCGGGCCTTGTTCTTCCATCCCAGTTGTCCGTCCTGTCCGATCGCTGAGCAGCGGAGAGGCAAAAAATCCACGCAGGTGCGGAAGTTCTTCGGTGGGGGGAGTCGGCAGAAGGCAGACGTGGCGCTTTCCTCGTGCCATGATGGCCGTCGGGGCGGAGTCGACGGCGGCAACTGGTGTTCTGTATCGTCAGGCCGCAACAACGTTTGCGGCCACGACAGTTGCCATGACGTCAGCTTACCTTGCGGCACATTCATGTCAACAATCAGAATCCGTGTGCGGCGTGTTCCCTGTGGGACTGTTGGTGAGGAGCGGAACGCAATGAAAGAACGCGCACCATCCTGCCCGGGCAAACTCGGGACGCGCCTCAACCACCTCTTCGCGACCATCCACCCCCGGGGTCGCGGCCCGTACAGCAACGACGAGGTGGCGAAGGCAATTTATCTCAATGGCGGAGATATCTCGAAGGCATATATTGCCTATCTACGCAAAGGCACCCGCAACAATCCGACGCTGCACCACCTGGAGGCCCTCGCGACCTTCTTCGGCGTCAAGCCCGCGTACTTCTTCGACGACGAGGTCGCCCAGGAGACCGACTCGGCGCTGTCGGCACTGGTCGCGCTGCGCGAGGCCGGCATCCGGCTGAGCGAGTGGGAGGTCTTCCGGGACACCGGGATCACGAAGATCGCGGCACGGGCGGACGGGCTCTCCCCCAGGGGCCTGATGGCGGCGGCGGCGATCATCGACCAACTGCGCGCGCTGGAGGGCCTGCCGCCCAAGAACTCCACCGGCGGCTGACCATGTGGACACGGCCGCCGGCACCGGGACAGCGCCTGTCGTACCGGCGTCTGCGCCGCCACTGCCGATCCATGCTGGACACCCTGGACCTGGCCGCGCCGTTCTCCCTGGAGGGGGTCTGCGCCCGGCTGGCCACCGCGCGCCGGCGGCCGATCCACCTGCACCCGCTGCCGCCCGGGGCCGCCGAGGCGGGAGCCTGCGGACTGTGGCTGGCCACCGGCACGGACGACTACATCTTCTTCGAGCAGCAGACCAGCCGCCCGCACCAGGAGCACATCGTGCTGCACGAGATCGGGCACATGCTGTTCGACCACCCGGCGCCCGCGGCACTCGGCGCCGTGGTGCCGATCGAACGGCTCGGCCAGGTCGACCCCGCCCTCGCCCGGCACCTCCTGGCGCGCACCGACTACACCACCCGTCAGGAGCAGGAGGCCGAGATGCTGGCGAGCCTGATCCGCACCCGCGCGGCCAGGGCGGAGGAGCCGGCCACGGAGCGGGGCCCGTGCGGCTGCACCGCCGCCTACAGCGCCATCTGTACTGGCTGCTGAACGGGCGGCCGAACCGGCGGCGGGCGGCGCGCACCGGCCCTGCCCTCCTCGTCACCGTCGCCCGCCCGTACCCGCCGAAGCACCACTGCCGCCGGTCGGAGCCGGGCCGATGGAGGGATCCCCGTGTTCAGCAGAGCCGTTCTCCGGATGTTCACCCTGAGCGTCACCGTCGCCGCCCTGGTGCCCGCGATGCCCGCCGCCGTCGCCCTCCAGCGCGTGTGGCGGGACGCGACGACCTTCTGGCTGCTCTGGCGGCTCTGGCGCGACCTGGTCGCCGCCGTACCGTCGGTGGCCCTGGCACCGCCCCGGCCCCGGGTGCTGGAACTGCTGCTGCCGAGGGCGCCCTGGCGGCTGCTGGTCTACCGGCAGGTGATCGAGATCCGGGACGCGATCCTGGTGCTGCGGGACTACGGGCCGCCCGGCGGCCGGCACGGCTGCCGGACCGCCGACCCCTGCGCGGTGCACGCGGCGGCGGTGGCCGCCTGGCTCCGGGCGGCGTGCCAGGCCAAGCGGTGCGGCCGGCGGCCGCTGCGGCCGGCGACGTTCGCCGTGGACGGCGCGCACGACCTGGTCGGCGAGACGGCGTTCCTGGTGATGGTCGCCCGGGCGTACGGCTCCGGTCCCGGCGGGGCCCCGCGCCCGGCCGCAGCCCCACCCGCCGGCGGAACGGGCGCCCGGTGACGCCCGGCCGCCGCCGCCCGGCGGCCTCACTCCGCGGCCGAGGACACCGGCTCGGCCGGGGTCCCGGCGGGAGCCGTGCGACCGGCGGCCCGGCCGGAGAACCAGGCGACGCCGGCCGCCGACACGGCGAAGGCCGCCGCGGCCGGCAACAGGTACCCGGCGGAGTCGAAGGCCTTCAGGCCGATCCCCCCGAGGACGCTGGACAGCGAGACCGCCAGGTACAGCACGGCCGCGTTGAGCGAGACGACGAGGGCCTCGGACCCCGCCGGGGCGAGCGCGATGATCCGCTGCTGCTGCGGCGCGGTCAGCGACCAGGAGGCCACCCCGCAGAACGCCACCGCCACCAGCGCGGCGGCGAACGAGTCCCTGGCTCCCAGCATCGCCAGGAACACGGCCGCGAGCCCCAGGGTGGCGGTGATCACCACCCGGCGCGGCCCGTACCGGTCGGCGAGGTTTCCGGCCATCAGGTTCCCGGCGGTGCCGGCCGCTCCGAAGACCAGCAGCAGTACCACCTGGCGCCCGCCGTGTCCCCCGATGGCCGGCGCGAAGACGGAACTGATGTACGTGTAGGGGAGGTAGACGCCGACGAAGGCCAGCAGGGTGCAGGCGAGCACGCCCGCCACCCGCCGGTCGGTGAGCGGGGACAGGCGCCGGCGCAGTCCGGCCGCGGTGCCGAGCCTGGTCTCGGGCAGCCGCAGCGCGATCACGGCGGCGACCGGGACGGCCAGGGCGGTGACGAACCACATCGTCGCCCGCCAGCCGGCCGCGTTGCCGATGGCGGTGCCCAGCGGAGCGCCGAGGGCGAGCGAGGCGGTCAGGCCCACGGTCACGACGGCGATCGCCCGGCCACGGTGGCGCGCACCGGCGAGCGCCGCCGCCGTGGCGCCCGCGTTCGGGGTGAACATCGCCGCGCCTGCCGCCGCGACCACCCGGGAGACCAGCACCAGCCCGTAGCCGGGGGCGACCGCCGTCACCACGTTGCCCACCCCGAACACCAGCAGCGCCGTGACCAGCACGGTGCGCCGTGACCACGTGCCGGTCAGGGCCGCCAGGACCGGGGAGAGCACCGCGTAGGCGATGGCGAAGACACTGACCAGCTGGCCCGCCCCGGCGACGTCGACGTGCAGCGAGCCGGCGATGTCGGGGAGCAGGCCCGCGATGACGAAGGCGTCGGTGCCCACGGCGAAGGTGCCGAGGGCCAGGAGCATCGCGGGGGGCCTCCAGGGGGCGGCCGGGGAGGCGTCGGCGGTGTCGGTCATGGTGCTGCTCCCTGTTCGATGAATTCCGCCCGTTACGACCGGCATCGTAACCATTGGGGGTTTCCGACTGGGTCCGCCGATGCGACCGACCGGTGGTTTCCGGCCAAACACCCCTCGGCGAAGGCCGGTTGAAGCCTTCCGCAACCTCCGGACGTGCCGCGCCGCCACTCCCCGGCGACGGCCGGAAAACCTCACAAGAGTCAATGCTCATCGGAAAAGCCGACTACTATCGGAGTGCGGAAAGGCCCCCGACCGGGCGGCCCGGACGGATGGGTATCGTCGGCACCGCTACACGGCCACACCGACGAGCAGGGCGGAGAGCGGATGCACGCGATCGAGGAGACCTGGCTGCCACAGCCCGACCTTGCGGCGGTGGACATCGGCACGGTACTCCAGGCGCTGGCCGATCCGGTGCGCCTGCAGATCCTCCGCGCGCTCGACGCCTCCGGCGAGGAGTCGTGCACGTCGCTGGACCTGCCCGTCAAGCGCTCGACCGTCTCGCACCACCTGCGCACCCTGCGCGAGGCCGGTGTCGTGGCGACCAGGCTGGTCGGCAACAGCCGGCTCAGCCGGCTGCGCCGGGACGACCTCGAAGCCCGTTTCCCCGGGCTCCTGACCTCGATCCTCGCGGCCGCCCCGGCGACCGTCCCCATCGGGTGACCCGGCGGGCCCGGTGATCCGGCCCGCCACCGCACCATCGCGTCCACCCACCCGCCCGACCGGCGAGAAGGAGCACAGCATGGGCCGCTACGCCCACCTGGCGTACACCGAAGAGGTCCGCCGGGTCCAGCGGGAACAGGGAAGCGAGTTATCGGCCATCCGCCAGCTCGCGCACGGCGACGAGCCCGAGGAGCTGACGGAGGCCGAGGCCGGCTTCATCCACTCCCGCGACGGGTTCTACCTGGCCAGCGTCAGCGAGACCGGCTGGCCGTACGTCCAGTTCCGCGGCGGCCCGCCCGGCTTCGCCCAGGTCGTCGACGAGCGGACGATCGCCTTCGCCGAGGTGCGCGGCAACCGCCAGTACATCAGCACCGGCAACATCCGCGCGGACGGCCGGGTGGCGCTGTTCTTCATGGACTACGCCCGCCAGGCCCGGCTGAAGCTCTTCGGCCGGGCCTCGGTGCAGGAGCTGGAGAAGGACCCGGAGCTCGACCGGCGCCTGCTCTCCACCCGGACCGGGGGGCGGGTGGAACGCCTGATGACCGTCCACGTCGAGGGCTTCAACTGGAACTGCCCCCAGCACATCACCCCGCGCTTCTCCGAGGCCGAACTCCGGCCCCACCTCGAACAGTTCCAGGACCGGCTGGCCGCCCTGGAGGAGGAGAACCGGGTCCTGCGGACGCGGCTGGAGCAGCAGGCCGGGTAGCCCCCGCCCGGGAAGGCACCGCGGAGCCGCGCCGGTCGCGGCGCGCCGGGCCCTCCGCGTCAGCGGGAGGGTTCGATCCCCCCGGCCGCGGCCCGGGCGGCGGCGGCCGCGCGGTTCGGAAGGCCGAGCTTGGCGAGGATGTGCTCGACGTGGGTCCCCACGGTGCGGGGCGTGATGTACAGCCGCGCCGCGATCTCCCGGTTGGTTCGGCCGGCGGTCAGTTCGGCCAGCACCTGGAGCTCCCGCGGCGAGAGCCCGCCGAGCCGGCCCGCGTCGGCGGCGGGGCCGGCGGCGGCCTGCCGGGGCGGCCGGCCCGGGCGGGGGGCGACGGCCGCGGCGAGGCTCTCGGTGAGCAGCGTGACCACGGCACGCGCCGGATCGGGCGCGCTCCGCGGCCGGCAGGTGCTGACGTTCAGCATGCCGACGTACCGGCCGTCGGCGGCGAACAGGCACTGGGACACGCCGTCCTCGACGCCGAGGGGGGACAGCACCTTCCGGAAGCCCGGCGAGGCCGCCAGCAGCTGCCGGGGGACGTCCCTGAGCCAGAGCCCGCCCCGGGCGGGGCTGCGGAGCACGGGGAACACCGGGTCGTGGTGGAGGCGGGTCTCGATGTAGGCCGTGGCGTCGTCCGGGTAGCTCCCGGCCAGGGTGGTGTGGCGCCGGCGCAGCGGATCCCATCGGGCCAGGGAGGCGTGGTCGTACTCCATCACCTCCGACAGTGCCGCCAGGACCGTGTCGAAGCCGGCCGTACCGGCCGTGGCGCTCCTGGCGGCCTCGCGGACCCGGACGGCCGCGTCCAGGATGTCCGCCCCACTCCGCTCCGGTGCCATCCCCCCAGGATGATCACGGACCAGGAGTACGTCAATCGCGGAGGGCGTCGTACACGACCTGCCCGTCCACGACGGTGAGGACGACGGGCATCGCCGGGATGTCGCGGGGGTCGGCGGCGAGCAGGTCCCCGTCGAGCACGCAGAGGTCGGCGGCCTTGCCCGGTTCCAGGGAGCCCTTCCAGTCGTCGGCGAAGTCCTGCCAGGCCGCGTCGATCGTGTAGGTGCGGATCGCCTCGGCCAGGCCGATGCGCTGCTCGGGACCACTGACCCGGCCGGCGGCCTTCGACTCGCGCAGCACCATGGTGGCGAGGCCCTGGCGCCAGTCAGGGAACGTGACGGGGGCGTCGGAGCCGCTCGCGACCCGCACGCCGGCGTCGATGGCGTCGCGGTAGGGCCAGGCGTACGCGGCCCGCTCGGCGCCGACGAACTCCTCCTCCATGTCGGCGACGGTCCACTTGATGGTGGGGTTCATGTTGACGCCGAAGCCGTGCGCGGCCAGCACCTCCATGCTGTGCGCGGTGAGGAAGTCGCCGTGGATGACGTAGTGGCGGGCGTCGGGCCGCGGGTGCTCGGCCACGGCCGCGGCGAAGGCGTCCGCGACGGTGTCGATGGCCCGGTCGCCGGTGACGTGGACGCCCAGCTGGTGCCCGGCGGTGTGGCCGAGCCGGATCATGGCGGCGATCTCGGCGGTCCGCTCGGTGTCCGTCCCGCCGCCGACGCACAGGGATCCGCAGCCGCCGCCGACGTACGGCTCGTGCATCCAGGCCGTCTTGTTGGGCACGACGCCGTCCGCGAAGACCTTGATCCCGTGGATCGCGAGGCGGCGCGGATCCTCGTCCCCGGCTCCGCCGAGGGCCGCGAGGCCCCGGGCGAACTCCGCGGTGGTGCTCGTCATTCCGGTGGGCAGGAGCAGGACGCCGACCCGGGCGGTCAGTTCGCCGTCGGCCAGCAGCCGGCGGTAGACGTCGAGGGTCTCCGCGCCGAGCGCGCCCCGCATGATGCCGGCGCCGCCGGGGCCGAGCCCGGGCTCGGTGTAGCTGGTCACACCGAGCCGGGCGAGCGTGGCGAGGGTCGACCTGATCGCGTCGGTCCGCTCCTGCCGGCTGAGCGGCGGCAGCGCGTGCTGGACGAGGTCCTGGGCCCCCTCGTGGAGCAGCCCGGTGGGCTCCCCGGTCTCGTCCACGACGATGGCCCCGCCGGGCGGGGCGACGGTGTGCCGGTCGATCCCGATGAGTTCCAGGGCCATGGAGTTGACCCAGGTCGCGTGCCCGGAGAAGGAGTACAGGACGACGGGGTGGTCTGGGCTCACGGCGTCGAGGTCGCGCCGTGAGGGCCGCCGCGACGGATCCAGGACGCACTCGTCGAGGTAGCCGGTGTCCCAGCCGTGCCCGGTGATCCACTGCCCGTCCGGGACTCGCCCGACGGCCTCCCGGACCGCCTCGGCCACGCCGCCGAGCGAGGACACGGCGGGGTGGCCGAGGTCGAGGGAGAGCGGCGGTGTCGCCATGCCGAAGGCGCATCCGTGCAGGTGGGAGTCGTTGATGCCGGGAAGCAGGGTCGCCCCCCGCAGGTCGACGACCCGGGTGCGGGGGCCGACGAGCGGCGCGACGTCGTCCCGCCCGCCGACGGCGCTGATGACGCCTCCGGTCACGGCCAGGGCCGAGGCCACGGAGAACTCCGCGTCGACCGTGACCACCCGCCCGTCGAGAAACACCAGATCCGCATGCGTGTCCATGGAAGGCCCTTTCGGAGACCGGGCGCACCGCGGCCACCCGCGAACGCCCTCCCCGGGACTATGGCCGCGCCCCCACCCTCCGCACATCGGTCATCCCACCGATACGGCGGCTGCCGTCCCCTCTCCGTCAGCGCGTCTTCGGCCGACGGAGTCAGGGCCGACGGGGTCAGGGGCGCGGGGTCAGGGGCGCGGGGTCAGCGGGGGCTCACGGCGTCGCCGCGGCTGGTCGCGGTGCCGGGCACCGGCTCGGCCGGGTCGTCGGTCCGGGCGAGCGGCCGGTTGGCGGCGTCCACCATCAGCACCGTGGGCACCAGCGCCTTGGCCTCGGCGTCGCTGACCGTGGTGTAGCTGATGATGATGACCAGGTCGCCGGTGTGGATCAGCCGGGCGGCCGCGCCGTTGATCCCGATGATCCCGCTGCCGCGCGGACCGGCGATGACGTAGGTCTCCAGGCGCGCGCCGTTGTCGATGTCGACGATGTGGACGAGTTCGCCGGGGAGCAGGTCGGCCTCGTCCATCAGGTCCTGGTCGATCGTCAGCGATCCCACGTAGTGCAGGTCCGCCTGGGTCACGGTGGCACGGTGGATCTTGGACTTGAGCATGGTGCGGGTCACGGCTGGTCTCCGTCTTCGTCGTGGTGGGGTGGCTGGGCGCCCCGCGCGGACCCGTGCGGCCGCCGGCCGTCCGCGTCCGGCCGCCGGAACCGGCGGCCGGCCACCAGCCGGGGCATCTCCTGGGTCGGGCGCTTGGCGTACTGGGGCAGCGCCGCGGCCAGCGCGGCGACGGTGGAGCGGTCGAACAGGGCTCGGACCGGTACGTCCAGCCCGGTCGCGTCGCGCAGCCGCAGCGCGATCCGGGTGGCCAGCAGGGAGTGGCCGCCGAGCTCGAAGAAGTTCTCGTGCACGCCGACGCGCTCGACACCGAGCACCTCGCACCAGGCACCGGCGACGAGCCGTTCCTGCTCGGTCCGCGGCGCCAGGTACGCGCCGGTGCGGGCGGCCTGGGCGGGGGCGGGGAGCCTGCCCCGGTCGACCTTGCCGCTGGGGGTCAGCGGCAGCGCGTCCAGCACGACGAAGGCCGCCGGGATCATGTAGTCGGGGACGAGCCGGCCCACCAGGTCACGCAGGTCGCCGCTGTCCGGCGGCGTGGCGCCGGGGTGCGGCTCCAGGTAGGCGACCAGTTCGGTCTCCCCCGCGCCCCAGGCGGTCGGGTGGACGACGGCGGCCCGTATCTCCGGGCAGCCCAGCAGCACCGCCTCGATCTCGCCGGGCTCGATCCGGTGGCCGCGGATCTTCACCTGGTGGTCCGCCCGGCCGAGCAGCTCGACCCGGCCGTCGTGGTGGCGGCGGCCGAGATCACCGGTCCGGTAGAGCCTGGCCCCTGGCTCCCGGCCGTGCGGATCGGGCACGAAGGCCCGCGCCGTGACGCCGGGCCGGCTGAGGTACCCCCTGGCCAGGCCGGCGCCGCCGAGGCAGATCTCGCCGGGGACGCCGACCGGCACCGGTTCCAGCCCGCCGTCCAGGACGTGCAGGACGGTCCCCGGCACCAGCGACCAGTGCGCCGGGGTGCCGTCCGGGTGCAGCCGGGTCACGGTGGTCCACACCGTGGTCTCGGTGGGGCCGTACAGGTCCAGCACCCGCGCGCCGTCGGCGGCGAGCCGGCGGGCCAGTTCGGTGGGCAGCCGCTCGCCGCCGCACAGCACCACCAGCCCGGCCGGGGCCGACCAGCCGCTGTCCAGCAGCATCCGCAGGGTGACGGGGGTGGACTGGACGATCGCGGGGGCGGTGGCGGTGATCAGCGCGGCCATCCGCAGCGGGTCCCTGACCTCCTCCGCGGTCGCGAGCACGACGGGGGCGCCGACCAGCAGCGGCAGGTAGAGCTCCAGGACCGACGGGTCGAAGGAGACCGTGGTCAGCGCGGCCACCGGCGCGCCGGGGGCCAGTCCGGGCAGTTCGAGCATCGCGGTCAGGAAGTCGGCCAGGCCGCCGTGGGTGATCATCACGCCCTTGGGCCGGCCGGTGGAGCCGGAGGTGTAGATGACGTACGCGAGGGCGTCCGGGTCGAGCCCGGGGCCGGCGAACACCGGGCTCTGCCGGGCGATCGCCTCCCGGTCCGCGTCGAGCCGCACGGTGGCCGGGCCGGCGCCGGCCGGTGGCAGCCCGGTGAGCCGCTCCTCCAGGCCGGTCCGGGTGACGATCACCGCGGCACCGGTGTCGGCGAGCACGAACGCGTTCCGCTCGGCGGGGTGGTCAGGGTCCAGCGGTACGTAGGCGCCGCCCGCGGCGAGCACGGCCAGCAGGGCGACCAGCAGCTCGGGACCGCGTTCGAGGTACACCGCGGCCGTCGAGCCGGGGCCCAGCCCCAGCTCCCGCAGGTGGCCGGCCAGTCGGGCGACCCGTTCGGCCAGGTCACGGTAGGTCAGCCGCTCGCCCGAGCAGAGCACGGCCACGGCGTCCGGGGTGCGGGTCGCCTGCTCCTCGAACAGCTCGACGAGGCTGCGCCCGGCAGTGGCCGGCGGCTCGGTGTTCCAGCGCTCCAGCAGCATCCGGCGGTCCGGCTCGGGCAGCGCGGTGCGGCGCGGGTCGGCCTGCGGGTCGGCGGCCAGGCCCGCCAGGACGTGCCGGTAGGTCCTGGCCAGCAGGTCGAGTTCGGCCGGGCCGACCCGGTCCGCGTCGGCCTCCAGCAGGAGCCCGCCGGTGACGGTGGAGACCGAGAGGCCGAACTCGTTCGGCGTGCGCTCCCCCGCCTCGTCCGCACCGACGGAGTCGCCGCCGGAATCACCGTCGGAATCGCTGTCGGAATCGCCGTCGGACACCGACAGGTCCGTGTGGTTGAAGAAGACGTCCACCAGCGGCGTCCGCTCGCCCCAGGCCCGCTGCATGGCGGCCAGCGGGTAGTGCCGGTGCGGCCACAGGGCGGTCTCCTCGGCGAACACCGCGCGGGCCAGCTCGGTCCAGCTCGGGGCGTCCAGCGTCTGCCCGAAGGGAACCGTGTTGAGGAACATGCCGCGCGCCCGGTCGCCGTCGACCGTCTCCGGCCGCACGTTGCAGACCAGGCCGGTGTGGAAGGCGGCCGGGCTCTCGGTGCCGCCCCTGACCATGCCCAGCACCGTGAGGTGCGCGGCCAGCAGGACGCTCTTCAGCGGCACCCCGGCGTCCCGCGCCACCGCTCGCAGCTCCGGCAGCAGGCCCCGCAGGTCGACCCTGGCCACCTCGCCGGCCCCCGCCCGCCCGGCCTCGCCGCCCGCGCCGGGCGGGGCCGCCCAGGCCTGCGGGACGGTCAGCGGGGTGAACCGGGCGACCCGGTCACGCCAGAACTCCTGGTCCGCGGCGGACCGCAGGGCCCGCTTCTCCAGGGCGACCGCGTCCGCGAACCGGGCCACCGGCGGGGCGGCCGGAGCCGGCTCCCGGCCGGCCCGGAGGTCCCGGTAGTAGCCCAGCAGCTCGGCGACCAGCGAGGTCTGGCTCCAGCCGTCCAGCACCGCGTGGCAGTTGCTGACCGACAGCTGCCAGTGCCGCTCGTCCAGCCGGTAGGCGGCCAGGCGCAGCAGCCCGGGCACCGCCAGGTCGAACGGCGCCAGCCGGTCGCGGGCGACGGCCGCGGCGAGTTCGGCCCGCTGCTCCGCCGCGCCCAGCTGCCGCAGGTCGTGGTGGGTGACCGCGATCGTCGCGGCGGGGTGCACCAGTTGCAGCGGCTCGGAGTACGAGGACAGGTCGATCGAGGTGCGCAGGATCTCGTGACGCTCCGTCAGCAGGGCTGCGGCGGCGCGCAGGGCGTCCGCCGAGAACGCGCCGTCGTCGCGGACCGGGTGGCTCAGGTTGTTCAGGTACGCGCCCCGGTCGGCGCCCGCGAGCATCTCGTAGACCATGCCGGCCTGGGCGAGCGAGAGCGGGTAGGCGTCCACCGGCCCCGTCGGCCCTGCCGGGAGGCGGTCGCGGTCGGCCTCGGCGAGCAGTTCGAAGGGGGCCGGCCCGGTCTGCTCCGCGCTCGCGTCACGGGGGGCGACGGCCTCGGCGAGCCGGGCGACCGTCTGGTACCGGAAGACGTCCTGGACGGCGATGTCGAGCCCGGCGGCGCGCAGCCGGCCGACCGCCCCGATGGCGCGGATCGAGTCGCCGCCGAGTGCGAAGAAGCTGTCGTGGATGCCGATCAGGTGCGGCTCGATGCCGAGGGCCTCGGCCCAGCCGCGGGCGATCAGGTGCTGGGCCGGGGTGCTCGCCGGGGTGCGGTCCGGCGCCTCGGCCGGTGTCTGGTCGGGTGTGGGGAGGTTGTTGCGGTCGATTTTGCCGTTGGGGGTGAGGGGGAGGGTGGGGAGGGTGTGGTAGTGGGTGGGGAGCATGTGGG
>NZ_JBVJRP010000016.1:0-129732 GCF_055607525.1 Kitasatospora sp. NPDC036993
GATGGTACTGCAGGGGGGACCCTGTGGGAGAGTAGGACGCCGCCGAACAATTCTTCTGAAGAACCCCCATCCGGGAATCCCGGATGGGGGTTCTTCGCGTTTCCGGGGCGTTTTCGGGCGGTCAGAGCTGGAGCTTGAACCCGACGTGCGAGGCGACGAACCCGAGGCGCTCGTAGAAGCGGTGCGCGTCTGCTCGCGTCGCGTCGGAGGTCAGCTGGACGAGGACGGCGCCGATGTCGCGGGAGCGGTCGACGGCCCACCGGATCAGCTCGGTGCCCAGTCCGCTGCCGCGTTCGTCGGCGTGGACGCGGACGCCCTCGATGATCGTGCGGGTGGCACCGGCCCGGGAGAGGCCTGGGACGACGGTGAGTTGCAGAGTGCCGACGGTGCGGCCGGCCCGGTCGGCGACGGCCAGGTGCTGGTGCGGGTCGCCGTCGATGCGGGCGAACGCGGCGCGGTAGGGGGTGAGGTCGTCGGGGCTCTCGCGGGTGGCGCCCAGCGGGTCGTCGGCGAGCATGGCCACGATTGCCGGCAGGTCGTCGGCGGTGGCTCGTCGGATCGTCAGAACAGCCGTTTCGGTCATGATCGGAGACTAGGAGTGTGCTGTCTGCCGTGCCAAGCCCTGCCTGCGCCCGTAGCACCCCTTCACGGCCCTTCTGAAGGGCCGTGAGACCCCACCCGGCGTCACTCCCCTGCCTTGGCACTGGTGATGACGGCGAGGACGGCCCCGTGCGGGTCGGCCAGCTGGGCCAGGCGGCCGACGCCGTGCACGTCCATGGGCGGGATCCGCACGGTCGCGCCGAGGGTGCCGGCGATGGCGAGGCCGGCGTCGACGTTGGGGACCTCGAAGTAGGGGAGCCAGTGCGAGGTGGTGCCGCGCGCGGTGTGCTCGGGGCCGAGCTGCATGATGCCGCCGTGGGCGTCGTCGGTGCCGCCGCCGGACGGGGTGAGGACGGTGTACATCGCCTCGCCGAGCGGGACGTCCTGCTCCTGCCAGTCGAAGACGGCGCGGTAGAAGGACTTGGCGCGTTCGGCGTCGACGCTGTAGCACTCGGTCCAGCAGAGGCTGCCCTCCTCGGTGACGAGGTCCAGGCCGCGGTTGGCGTGCGGCTGCCAGACCGCGAAGTCGGCGCCGGTCGGGTCGGTGTAGCCGGCCATCCGGCCCGCGGTGAAGACGTCGAAGGGGGCGAACCGGACGCGTCCGCCGGACTGTTCGACCAGTGCGGTGGTGCGGTCGGCGTCGTCGGTGGCGAAGTAGAGCGCCCAGCCGGGAGGGGGGTCCTCCTCGATGAGCGGGCCGAGGGCGGCGACGGTCCGGCCGTCGAGCTTGAAGAAGCCGTACCCGCCGGCCTCGGGACCGGCCGAGTCGAAGGTCCAGCCGAACAGCGCGGTGTAGAAGTCGACGGACGCCCGGGTGTCGGGGCTGCTCAGGTCGAGCCAGACCGGGGAACCGGGGCGGAAGTCGGTGTTGAGCATGGCGGCACTGCTCCTCGGACGGGGCCCGGGCGGGCGCGGTCGACGGCGGGTCCCCCTCGGTCCCTCCCAGCCTGGCACCTCGGCCGGGGCGGTGCACGGCAGGGGCCGGGGGCGGGGAAGGAGGCGGGCCTGCGGGTCTGTCGGCGCGGGGCGGTACGGTGCGTAGCGGAATGTTCCACCCGTACCGGTCGAAGGGGGTCCGGTGAGCAAGCAGGCGGCGCAGTCCGGGCAGCAGGTGCCGCTCCAGCTCGCACAGGTCGAGGGCGTGCTGGAGCGGATCACGTACGCCAACGAGGAGACCGGCTACACGGTCGCCCGGGTGGACACCGGCCGGGGCGCGAACGACCTGCTGACGGTGGTGGGCGCGCTGCTGGGGGCGCAGGTCGGCGAGTCGCTGCGGCTGCACGGCCGGTGGGGCTCGCACCCGCAGTACGGGCGGCAGTTCACGGTGGAGAACTACACGACGGTGCTGCCCGCGACGGTCCAGGGGATCCAGCGCTACCTGGGGTCGGGGCTGATCAAGGGGATCGGGCCGCGGTTCGCCGAGCGGATCGTGGAGCGCTTCGGGGCGGACACCCTGGAGGTGATCGAGAACGAGCCCGGCCGGCTGATCGAGGTGCCGGGGCTGGGGCCGAAGCGGACGAAGAAGATCGCGGCGGCCTGGGAGGAGCAGAAGGCCATCAAGGAGGTGATGGTCTTCCTGCAGGGGGTCGGGGTGTCCACCTCGCTGGCTGTGCGAATCTACAAGCAGTACGGCGACGCCTCGATCGGCGTGGTGCGGAACGAGCCCTACCGGCTGGCGTCGGACGTGTGGGGCATCGGCTTCCTGACGGCGGACCGGATCGCCCAGGCGGTGGGCATCCCGCACGACAGCCCGGAGCGGGTGAAGGCCGGCCTCCAGTACGCGCTGTCGCAGAGCACCGACCAGGGGCACTGCTTCCTGCCGGAGGAACGGCTGATCGCGGACGGCGTGAAGCTGCTCCAGGTGGACGTCGGGCTGGTGATCGACTGCCTGGCGGAGCTGGTGGCGGCCGAGGGGGTGGTGCGCGAGGCGGTGCCCGGGGAGGGCGGCCAGCCGGTCACGGCGGTGTACCTGGTGCCGTTCCACCGGGCGGAGATCTCGCTGGCCAACCAGTTGGCGCGGCTGCTGCGTGCGGACGAGGACCGGATGCCGTGGTTCGGGAACGTGGACTGGCCGGTGGCGCTGGAGTGGCTGGCCGGGCGGACGGGGGCCGAGCTGGCGCCGGAGCAGGAGCAGTCGGTGCGGCTGGCGCTGACCGAGAAGGTCGCGGTGCTGACGGGCGGCCCGGGCTGCGGCAAGTCGTTCACGGTGAAGTCGATCGTGGCGCTGGCGCTGGCGAAGCGGGCGAAGGTGGTGCTGGCGGCGCCGACCGGCCGGGCGGCGAAGCGGCTGGCGGAGCTGACCGGGGTGGAGGCCTCGACGGTGCACCGGCTGCTGGAGCTGAAGCCGGGCGGGGACGCCGCGTACGACCGGGACCGGCCGCTGGACGCGGACCTGGTGGTGGTCGACGAGGCCTCGATGCTGGACCTGATCCTGGCGAACAAGCTGGTCAAGGCCGTGCCGATGGGTGCTCACCTGCTGTTCGTGGGGGACGTGGACCAGCTTCCCTCGGTGGGTGCGGGGGAGGTGCTGCGGGACCTGCTGGCCGAGGGCGGGCCGGTCCCGTCGGTGCGGCTGACCAGGATCTTCCGGCAGGCGCAGCAGTCGGGCGTGGTGACCAACGCGCACCGGATCAACGAGGGCCGGCCGCCGCTGACGGACGGCCTGGCGGACTTCTTCCTGTTCGCCGAGGACGACGCGGAGCGGGCGGCCGGGCTGACGGTGGACGTGGTGGCGCGCCGGATCCCGCAGAAGTTCGGCTTCGACCCGCGCCGGGACGTGCAGGTGCTGGCGCCGATGCACCGCGGCCCGGCGGGCGCGGGGAACCTGAACACCCTGCTCCAGGCGGCCGTGACGCCGGCCAGGGAGGGGCTGGCCGAACGCCGTTTCGGCGGGCGGACGTTCCGGGTCGGGGACAAGGTCACGCAGATCCGCAACAACTACGACAAGGGGCGCAACGGCGTCTTCAACGGCACAGTGGGAGTGGTGACCGCCCTCGCCGTGGACGACCAGCGGCTGACCGTGCTCACCGACGAGGACGAGGAGGTGGAGTACGACTTCGACGAACTGGACGAGCTGGCCCACGCGTACGCGGTGACGATCCACCGCTCGCAGGGCAGCGAGTACCCGGTGGTGGTGATTCCGGTCACCATGTCCGCTTGGACGATGCTCCAGCGGAACCTGCTCTACACCGCCGTGACCAGGGCCAGGAAACTGGTGGTGCTGGTGGGGTCACGCAAGGCGATCGGGCAGGCCGTCCGGGCCGTCAGCGCAGGTCGGAGGCACACCGCGCTCGATCATCGGCTGACAACTGGATGATTATCCAACGGGATGGTTGCCTCTAATGTTCTCTTGACGTGAAGAGATTTACGGCAGAGCCTAGGGTGGTGCCGATCTTGTCCGGTTCGTACCGGCTGCGGCGGCAGGTTTTGTAGGGGCGGGCCCTTTCGGGCCACCCCGGGTGCGCGACTGTCCTCCGGATGGGGGATGGTAGAGACAGTCAGGGCACCTTGGAAGAGGATTCATTTCGTCGGTGAGGAAGACGTGAGCGACAACTCGGTAGTACTGCGGTACCAGGACGGCGAGTACGAGTACCCCGTCGTCGAGAGCACTGCGGGCAACGCCGGCTTCGACATCTCGAAGCTGCTCCCGCAGACCGGCCTGGTCACCCTGGACAACGGCTTCGGTAACACCGCCGCGTACAAGTCCGCGATCACCTTCGTGGACGGTGACAACGGCATCCTGCGGTACCGCGGCTACCCGATCGAGCAGCTCGCCTCCGATGGCGGCTTCATCGAGACCGCGTACCTCCTGATCAACGGTGAGCTGCCCAACGCCGACCAGCTGGCGGAGTTCAACCGCGAGATCACCCAGCACACCCTGCTGCACGAGGACGTCAAGCGCTTCTTCCAGGGCTTCCCGCGGGACGCCCACCCGATGGCCATGCTGTCCTCGGTGGTCGGCGCGCTGTCCACGTTCTACCCGGAGAGCCACAACCCGTTCGACGCGGCCCAGCGCCACCTGTCGACCGTCCGCCTGCTCGCCAAGCTGCCGACGATCGCCGCGTACGCGTACAAGAAGGCGATGGGCCAGCCCTTCGTCTACCCGCGCAACGACCTGAGCTACGTCGAGAACTTCCTGCGGATGACCTTCGCCGTCCCCGCCGAGGACTACGAGCTCAACCCGGTCGTCGTCAACGCGCTCGACAAGCTGCTCATCCTGCACGCGGACCACGAGCAGAACTGCTCGACCTCCACGGTGCGCCTGGTCGGCTCCAGCCACGCCAACCTGTTCGCGTCGATCTCGGCCGGCATCTCGGCCCTGTGGGGCCCGCTGCACGGTGGCGCCAACCAGGCCGTGCTGGAGATGCTGGAGGGTATCCGCAAGGACGGCGGCGACGTCGACTCGTTCATCACGAAGGTGAAGAACAAGGAGGCCGGCGTCAAGCTGATGGGCTTCGGCCACCGGGTCTACAAGGCCTTCGACCCGCGCGCCGCCCAGGTCAAGATCCTCGCGCACGAGGTCCTCGGCCAGCTCGGCAAGAGCGACGAGCTGCTGGACATCGCGCTCAAGCTGGAGGAGCACGCCCTCAAGGACGACTTCTTCATCTCGCGCAAGCTGTATCCGAACGTGGACTTCTACACCGGCCTGATCTACCGCGCCATGGGCTTCCCGACCAGCATGTTCACCGTGCTGTTCGCCCTCGGCAGGCTGCCCGGCTGGATCGCCCACTGGCACGAGATGATCAACGACCCGACCAGCCGGATCGGCCGTCCGCGCCAGATCTACACCGGCACCGCGATCCGCGACTACGTCCCGCTGGACGCCCGCTGACCGTAGCGGAGCCGTCCACCGGCCCGCACGGAAGCTGAGAGGGGCCCGGCCGCCTGAGCGGCCGGGCCCCTTCGCGTCCCGGTGCGCGGCCCCCGAGGGGGCCGCGCGGGAACGGAACCGTACGGCGCACGACTCCGGGGTCGGCCGCAGCCCGGGACGGCCGCTCAAAGCGTCCCTGGCCCGCCGGAACCCCGGCGTCGTGCGCGAAGGCCGTCGAACTCGACGACCGTTCCCGGGGCCCGCCGGAGCCCCGTCGGCGACAGTCGGTGGAAGGGCGGGGACACGTTGCCGTTCAGCGTGTCCCCGCCCACCGGAAAACTGCCGCACTACCAACCTAAGACGTATCGGGGTGTGAGAAGTTACGCCCGGGGGGTGTGAGCTGCCTCTCGCCACGCTCCGTGTGCGCGTCGTACCAGGCCCATATCACACGTTCACACGCGCGGGACGTCACCCTCCCCGCAGTCACGGCAACCGAGCGTGATAGGAATCGTGGCATTCCGGTACGGACCGTCGCGCACATTCGCCTCGCGACGGCGGAACTGGGGAGGGAGTGGGCTGATGGCCAGGAACGTCGTCGTCACCGGTGGTGGCACGGGAATCGGGTACGAAGTCGCGCGGCGGTTCGTCGAGGCCGGTGACCACGTGGTGATCGTGGGCCGCCGCCGGGAGGTCCTGGAGAAGGCCGCGGCCGACCTCGGGCCGAGCGTCACCCCGCTGGTGTGCGACCTCGCCGACCCGGACGCCGTCGAGGCCGCGCTCGCCGGACTGCCCGAGCGGATCGACGTCCTGGTCAACAACGCCGGCAGCCGGGAGACCGTGGTCGGCGGCGGGCCGCACGCCCTGCTGGCGCGCTGGCGCGGCGACTTCGAGCGGAACGTGCTGACCGTGGTGCTGCTCACCGAGTCGGTCCGCGACCGGCTCACCCCGGGCTCCGGCCGGGTGGTCACCGTCAGCTCCATCGCCGCCCTGCGCGGGGCCGGCTCGTACGGCGCGGCGAAGGCCTCGCTGCATGCCTGGAACCACTTCCTGGCCGCCCAGTTGGGCACCTCGGGCATCACCGCCAACATCGTCGCGCCGGGCACGGTCGCGGGCACCGAGTTCTTCGGGCCCAGGCTGGACGAGGCCGAGGTCGCCCGCCGGGCCGCCCGCACGCTGCTCGGGCGGATCGGCGAGGCCGGCGAGGTGGCGGCGGCGGTGTACTTCCTGGCCTCGCCCGAGGCCGGGTTCGTCACCGGCGAGATCCTGCACTGCAACGGCGGCGAGCTGCTGGGGCGTTGAGACGCCCGAGCCGGTACGTACGGACGGCCCCGGACCGGCCCCGGTCCGGGGCCGTCGTGCGCGCCGGCTCAGGCGGGCCGGAAGCGGCGCAGCCGCAGGCTGTTGGTCACCACGAAGACCGAGGAGAAGGCCATCGCGGCCCCGGCGATCATCGGGTTGAGCAGGCCGGCGGCGGCCAGCGGGATCGCCGCCACGTTGTAGCCGAAGGCCCAGAAGAGGTTGCCCCTGATGGTGCCGAGGGTGCGGCGGGAGAGCCGGATGGCGTCCGCGGCGGCCAGCAGGTCGCCGCGGACCAGGGTGAGGTCGCCGGCCTCGATCGCGGCGTCGGTGCCGGTGCCCATCGCCAGGCCCAGGTCGGCCTGGGCCAGGGCGGCCGCGTCGTTGACGCCGTCGCCGACCATCGCCACCACCCTGCCCTCGGCCTGGAGCCGCCTGACGGTGGCGACCTTCTCCTCGGGGAGCACCTCGGCGATCACGTCCGGTGCGGCGATGCCGACCTCGGCGGCGACCGCCTCGGCCACCGCCCGGTTGTCGCCGGTGAGCAGCACCGGGGTCAGGCCCAGGGCGCGCAGCCGGCCGACGGCCTCGGCGCTGGTCGGCCTGACCGCGTCGGCGACCTCCAGCAGCGCCCGCGCCTCGCCGTCCCAGCCGACCGCGACGGTGGTGCGGCCGGCCGCCTCGGCGGTGGCCTTGGCGCGGGCCAGGGAGGGCGGCAGGTGCTGCGCGCGGTCGGCGAGCAGGGCCTCGCGCCCGGCGACCACCGTGCGGCCCGCCACGACCCCCTGCACGCCCCGCCCGGGGACGTTGCGGAAGTCCTCGACGGCGGGCAGCCCGCCCGCCCCGGCGGCGGCCTCGGTGGCGGCCTCGGCGATCGCCCGGGCGATCGGGTGCTCGGAGGCGTGTTCGACGGCACCGGCCAGGCGCAGCGCCTCGGCCTCGTCCACGCCCTCGGCGGTGTGCACCGCGAGCAGGGCCATCCGGCCGGTGGTGACGGTGCCGGTCTTGTCCAGCACGACGGTGTCCACCGTGCGGGTCGTCTCCAGCACCTCGGGGCCCTTGATCAGGATGCCGAGCTGGGCGCCGCGGCCGGTGCCGACCATCAGCGCGGTCGGGGTGGCCAGGCCGAGGGCGCACGGGCAGGCGATGATCAGCACGGCGACGGAGGCGGTGAAGGCCTCGGTGGGGCTGTCGGTGGCCAGCAGCCAGACCACCAGGGTGGCCAGGGCGATCAGGATGACGACCGGGACGAAGACGGCGGAGATCCGGTCGGCCAGCCGCTGGGCGGCGGCCTTGCCGTTCTGGGCCTCCTCGACCAGCCGGGCCATCCGGGCCAGCCGGGTGTCCGCGCCGACCCTGGTGGCCTCGACCACCAGGCGCCCGCCCGCGTTGACGGTGGCGCCGGTGACGGCGTCGCCGACGGTGACCTCGACCGGGACGGACTCGCCGGTGAGCATCGAGGCGTCCACGGCGGAGCCGCCCTCGACCACCACGCCGTCGGTGGCGATCGTCTCGCCGGGGCGGACCACGAAGCGGGTGCCGACCGTCAGCCGGTCCACCGGCAGCCGTACCTCCCGCCAGGCCGGTCGCCCACCGCCACCCTTGTCCGAGGGCGCTTCGCGCTCACCCCCCTCGTACTGGAGGACCGCGACGTCCTTGGCGCCGAGGTCGAGCAGGGCGTGCAGCGCGGCGCCGGCCCGGCGCTTGGAGCGGGCCTCCAGGTAGCGGCCGAGCAGGATCAGCACGGTGACGGCGGCGGCGGTCTCCAGGTAGAGCGTCGAGGAGGGGTCGGTGTCGCCGACGGACAGCGAGAAGTCGTGGTGCGTTCCCGGCAGGCCGGCGCGGCCCCCGAAGAGCGCCCAGCAGGACCAGCCGAAGGCGGCCAGGGTGCCGAGCGAGACCAGGGTGTCCATGGTGGCGGCGCCGTGCCGGAGGTTGGTCCAGGCCGCGCGGTGGAAGGGCAGGCCGCCGTAGACCACGACCGGGCCGGTGAGCGCGAAGGCCAGCCACTGCCAGTCGGTGAACTGGAGGGCGGGGACCATCGACAGCAGGACCACGGGGACGGCGAGGACGGTGCTGATCAGCAGCCGGTCGCGGTGGGGGTGCCCCGGGCCGGATTCGGGCGGGGCCGTGGCGGCGGCCGGTTCGGGGGCGGCCGGCGGCGGGGGGAGCTCGGCGGTGTAGCCGGTGCGCTCGACCGTGGCGATCAGGTCCTCCACCGTGGTCCCGTGGCCGAAGTCGACCCTGGCCTTCTCGGTGGCGAAGTTGACGGTCGCCTCGACGCCGTCCATCCGGTTGAGCTTCTTCTCGATCCGGGCCGCGCAGGAGGCGCAGGTCATCCCGCCGATCGACAGCTCGACCCGGTCCCGGGCTCCGACGTCCGGGGCGGACGTGCTCATGCGGATCAGCTCCTTGCTGCGGGTGGACGGCGGGGGACGCTCCGGCGGCCCCCGCCGCACCGGGTGGTTCAGGCGCTGCGGCCGACCAGCTCGTAGCCGGCCTCGTCGATCGCGGCGCGCACCTGCTCGTCGTCCAACGGGGCGGCGGAGGAGATCGTCACGGTACCGGCGCCGGAGTCGGCGGCGACCTCGGTGACCCCGGCCAGGGCGGAGACCTCCTCGCTGATCGCCTTCTCGCAGTGGCCGCAGCTCATGCCGGACACGGTGTAGGTGATGGTGCTGGACATCGGGGCCTCCGGGAGGTCTGGGCGTCCGGGCGGTCGCCCGGGGTGCGGTGTCGGCGCTGTCCCTCTGTTCGACACCATACCCATCGGGGGTATTCCCGGGAGTGGTGGGGGGTGCTTCACATCGTAGGGACCCGGGGCCGGTCGGGCCTCGTCCGTGATCGTCCCTTATGTTCGGTATGTGTTTCCGCCCCACCGCGCCCAGTCACCCTCGGCTCCCAAGGCAGCCGGACTGCCGCCGGACCGGCAGCGCGGCGCCCTGCTCGCCGCCGACCTCCAGGACGTCCCGTTCTGGCGGCGGGCCACGCCCGCGCTGGTCGCCGTCCTGCTGGTCTCGCTGGCGGACTTCCTGTCCGGCCAGGACCGCTACCTGGCCCCGCTGATGACCGTGGTGCCGACGGTCGCGGCGCTCACCCTGAAGCCCCGCGAACTGCTCCTGGTCTGCTCGCTCGGGCTGCTCGCGGTGTTCGGGCTCAGCCACCACGACCAGGTCGACAACATCAACGACGCCCGCTTCCTGTACGGGGCGATGATCAGCTACGTCGTGCTGACGCTGTTCTCGGCCTGGGTCGCCAAGGTCCGGATGCGGCGCGCGGCGGCCTTCGCGGCCGTCAGCTCCGTCGCCGAGGCCGCCCAGCGGGCGCTGCTGCGGCTGCCCGGGCCCGCGGTCGGGCCGCTGCGGCTCGCGGTGCGGTACGTGTCGGCGGCGGACGCCTCGCGGATCGGCGGGGACCTGTACTCGGTGCTGGAGACGCCGCACGGCACCCGGGTCGCGGTCGGGGACGTCCGGGGCAAGGGGCTGGCGGCGGTGCAGACCGCGGCCGTGGTGCTGGGCGCGTTCCGCGAGGCGGCGTACGACGAGGCCGGGCTGCGGGGCGTCGCCGCGCGGATCGAGGCCAGTGTCGAACGGCACGTGCCGGACGGGGAGTTCACCACGGCGCTGTTCGCGGAGTTCCGCACCCCGGGGGCGATGGAGCTGCTCCAGTACGGGCACGTGCCGCCGATCCGGGTGGACGGCGAGGGGCGGGCACACGTGCTGCACGCGCCGGACCCGTGGGTGCCGCTCGGGCTCGGCCGGCTGGCGGCGGGGGAGCCGAGCACCTGGGGGCTGCCGTTCGGGGCGGAGGACGTGCTGGTGCTCTGCACGGACGGGGTGATCGAGGCGCGGCACCGGGTGAGTGGGGAGTTCTATCCGCTGGCGGAGCGGGTCGGACCGCTGGTGCGGGGAGCCTCGCGCTCGGCGGGGGAGCTGGAGGCTGCCGTGGGGCGGGTGTACGCGGACCTGCTGGCGCACACGGGTGGGGAGCTGCGGGACGACGCGCTGCTGTTGCTGATCGCGCGGACGGACGGGTGAGGGAGACGCTTCCGGGCGGGCGCGCCCCGAACGGTTCGCCGGGCTGCGGCGGGGCCCGGCGAACCGCGTGAGGAGGGGGAGGGCTCAGCCCGCGGTGACGTCCGCGAGGGCGCGGAAGACGAGGGCGGTGGAGGTGGCGCCCGGGTCCTGGTGGCCGACGCTGCGTTCGCCGAGGTAGGAGGCGCGGCCCTTGCGGGCCTGGAGGGGGACGGTGTCACGGGCGCCCTGTTCGGCGGCGTCGGCGGCCGCCGCGGCGGCTCCCGGGAGGCCCGCCCCGGCCGCCGCCGCGGCACGGAAGGCGGCGACGGCCGGGGTCCAGGCGTCCACGATCGTCTTGTCGCCGGTTTCGGCCTTGCCGAGGAGGCGGACGGCGTCCAGCCCGGCCGACAGGGCCTCGGCGAGCGTGGCCGGGTCCGCCGGTTCCGGCAGGGCGGCGCCGATGGCCCGGAAGGCCTTGCCGTAGAGCGGCCCCGAGGCGCCGCCGACCTTGGAGATGAGGGTGGTGCCGGTCTTGGTGAGGACGGCGCCGGGGCTGGCCGGCCGGAGGCCGTCCAGGGCGGCCAGCGCGGCGGTGAAGCCGCGCTGGAGGTTGCTGCCGTGGTCGCCGTCGCCGATCGCGGAGTCCAGCTCGGTGAGCCGGGACTGCTCCTTCTCGACGGCCGCGGCGATCGTGCGGATCCACGCCTCGGCCGCCGGGGCGTCGAACTCGTCGAACTGCCGGATGTCGGGGTCCATCGGGTCTCCTTCGGCTCAGCGCTTGAGGGCGGGGGTGTCGACGGGCGCGTCCCAGAGTTCCAGCAGCTGGGTGTCGGCCTTGGTGAGGGTGAGCGAGAAACCCGCCATGTCGAGGCTGGTGACGTAGTTGCCGACCAGGCTGCGGGCCACCGTGATGCCGTGTTCGGCGAGCTTGGCGGCGACCTCGCCGTAGACCACGTACAGCTCCAGCAGCGGGGTCGCGCCGAGGCCGTTGAGCAGGGCGATCACCTCGTCGCCCGGGGTCAGGTGGTGGTCGGTCAGGATGGTCTCGACCACCTCGGCGGCCAGTTCGCGGGCCGGGCGGAGCTTCTCGCGGCGGCGCCCGGGCTCGCCGTGGATGCCGACGCCGACCTCGATCTCGTCCTCGGGCAGGTCGAAGCCGGGCTTGCCGGCGGCCGGGACGGTGGCCGCGGTGAGCGCGACGGCGAAGCTGCGGGAGGCGGCGTTGACCCGCTCGCCCAGGGCGGCCACCTCGTCCAGCGGGGCGCCGCGCTCGGCCAGCGCGCCGGCGGTCTTCTCGACCAGGACGGTCGCGCCGGTGCCCCGGCGCCCGGCCGTCCAGGTGGAGTCCTCGACCGCGACGTCGTCGTTGACCAGGACGGTGCGGACCTCCAGGCCCTCCTCGGCGGCGAGTTCGGCGGCGAGCTCGAAGTTCATCACGTCGCCGGTGTAGTTCTTCACCACGAACACCACGCCGGCGCCGGTCTCCACGGCCTTGGCGGCGGCCAGCATCTGGTCGGGGACGGGGGAGGTGAACACCTCGCCCGGGCAGGCGGCGTCGAGCATGCCGGGGCCGACGAAGCCGCCGTGCAGCGGCTCGTGGCCGGAGCCGCCGCCGGAGATCACCGCGACCTTGGGCCCGGCCGGGCGGACGGCCCTGGTGATCACCCGGTTGGGGACGTCCACCGCCAGCTTCGGGTGGGCGGCGGCGATGCCGGCCAGCGCGTCCTCCAGGACGCTCTCCGGGGTGTTGATCAGCTTCTTCAACGTTCTTCGCTCCCTCTACCGCGGCGGACGCTGCTGCCCCGACGCTACGCCAGACGGGGGTGCCGGGCACGGGGTGCGACACGCGGGATTCCGATCACCCTCCCGGAGTACCCGGTTCCGGCCTTAGGGTCGGCCGCATGAGTGACAACGTGGGCATTGTTCTGGTCTCGCACAGCGCCCGGCTCGCCGAGGGGCTGCGCGAGCTGCTCGGCGAACTCGCCTCGGACGGCGTACGGGTGGTCGTCGCGGGCGGCACCGAGGACGGCGGGCTCGGCACCAGCTACGACCTGATCGCCGCGGCGGTCGGGCAGGCCGACGCCGGGGCGGGCGTGGTCGTGCTGCCGGACCTCGGCAGCTCGGTGCTGACCGCCGTCACGGTGCTGGAGGACGAGCCGCGCCCGGGCGTGCGGCTGGTGGACGCGCCGTTCGTGGAGGGCGCGGTGGCCGCCGCCGTCACCGCCTCGACCGGGGCGGCGCTGGCCGAGGTGGTCGCGGCGGCCGAGGACGCCCGCTCCTTCCGGAAGCTGTAGCCGCCGCCCGGCAGCCGTGGCTGCGTGGCGTCCGCGGCTGCTCGGCGGCTGCGGTTACCTGGCGGCTGCGGCTATTTGGCGTCCGCGTAGCAGTCCACCACCGCGGTGCTGAGCGGGAAGCGCACCGGGGTGTCGCCGAACACCAGCCGGCTGGCCTCGTCGGCCGCCCCGGCGACGGCGGCGGCCACCTCGTCGGCGAGGTTGGCCGGCGTGTGCACCATCACCTCGTCGTGCTGGAAGAACACCAGGTGCGGGCGGTCCGCCGGGCCGGCCGCCGGAAGTTCGTTCAGCCGCCGGCGCAGTGCCGCGAGCAGGGCCAGGGCCCAGTCGGCGGCGCTGGCCTGGATGACGAAGTTGCGGGTGAACCGGCCGCGGGCGCGGGCGGTGCGGCCGCCGGCCTCGCCCGCGGTGTCGGCCTCGGTGAGGTCGAGGAAGTCGTCGGAGGCCGGCGGGCAGACCCGGCCGAGCCTGGAGGCGACCACGCCGCCGTCCTCGCCGGTGCGGGCGGCGGCCTCGACGTAGCCCATCGCGGCCGGGTAGTTGCGGCGCAGGGTGTTCAGCAGCGGGCCGATGTCGCCGCTGGTCTGCCCGTACATGGCGCCGAGCAGGCCCAGCTTGGCCTTGTCCCTGTCCCCCTGGAAGGCGCTGGCGGCGAGCGCCTCGTACAGGTCGCCGCCGGCGGCGGTGCGGGCCAGTCCGGCGTCCTGGGAGAGCGCGGCGAGCACCCGGGGCTCCAGCTGGGCGGCGTCGGCGACCACCAGCAGCCAGCCGGGGTCGGCGACCACGGCCCGGCGCAGGATGCGCGGGATCTGGAGGGCGCCGCCGCCGCGGCTGGCCCAGCGGCCGGAGACCACGCCGCCGACCACGTACTCGGGCCGGAACCGGCCGCCGCGCGCCCAGGCGTCCTGCCAGGCCCAGCCGTGCGCGACGTGGATCCTGGACAGCTCCTTGTAGCGGACCAGCAGCCGCGCCGCCGGGTGGTCGATGCCCTTGAGCTCCCAGGAGCGGGTGGAGCCGAGCTGGATGCCCGCCTCGGCGAAGGCCCGCAGCACCTGGGTGTGCGAGTCGGGGTTGAACGGCTTGGCGCCGAGGGCCCGGTGGAGTTCGACGGCGAGTTCGGCGAGGACCCTGGGCTGGGTCCCGGCGACGGCAGGGCGGGGGCCGAGCAGCTCGGTCAGCAGCCCGTCGTGGACGTCGGCGCGCCAGGGCAGGCCGTCGTGGGCGATCTCGGCGGCCACCAGGGCGCCGGCCGACTCGGCGGCGGCCAGCAGCCGGAACCGCTGCCGGGCCGCGGGGTCGGCGATGGCGGCGATCCGGCGCTGCTGCTCGGCGTGCACGGCCACCACGGCGGCCAGCGGGTCGGCGCCGGGCGGCAGTTGCAGCCGGTCGGGGGCGAAGAGGGTGTCCTGCCCGTCGTCCGCGTCGGCGAGCCCGGGCTCGGGCAGGTCCTCGGGGACGGGAAGCCCGCGCAGCCTGCACCAGGCGGCGCCGAGCGAGCGCGGTGCGCCGAACCGGCCCTCGTGGCCCAGCAGCAGCGCCTCGACCAGCCGCAGGTCGTGGCAGCGGGCGAGCCGCTCGGGCAGGCGCGGCAGCAGCGGGGCGTACCCGGAGTCGGCGGCGGCCCAGACCCAGCGGGGGCGGTCGGCGGCCTCCCTGGCGCCGACGGCGGCGGCGAGGTCCCGGACGGCCTCCGGCGGGCCGAGCGGGCCGCCCGCGTCGTCCAGCGGCTGGAGCCGGCCGCCGGGGCCGTGCGGATCGGGCGCGAGGGCGGTCCTGGGTGCCACGGGGGCTGCTCCTCTCCGGCGCGCGGTCGGGCGTGCGGGGACGGGGACGGGGGTGCGGGCCCGCGGGCGGGCCGGCCGCGGCCCCGTGACCGACGGGTCCGCGGCGTCGACGTTAGCCGGTGGGTACGACAACGGGGTGCCGGGAGGCTCCGGCAACGGTGGGTAAAGCCCGTGGGCAGGGCCGGGGACACGGCGTATGGTTCGCGAAATGACCGAGAACCCGTTCTTCCAGGCCAGCTCGCTGGTCTACGAGCTCCCGCCGTTCGCCGAGATCCGCGAGGAGCACTACCTGCCCGCGTACGAGCGGGGGATGGCCGACCAGCTGGCCGAGATCGCGGCGATCACCGCGGACCGGAGCCTGCCGACCTTCGAGAACACCCTGGTGGCCCTGGAGCGCTCCGGGGAGCTGCTGCGCCGGGTCGACGCGGTGTTCCGCAACCAGTCGTCCTCGGACACCACCGACGTGCTGGACGAGGTGGAGGCGAAGGTGAGCCCGCTGCTCGCCGCCCACCACGACGCGATCCACCTGGACCGCGCGCTGTTCGCCCGGATCGAGGCGCTGCACGGGGACCGCGCCGGGCTCGGCCTGGACCCGGAGTCGCTGCGGCTGCTGGAGCGCTGGTACACCGCGTTCGTGCGCTCCGGCGCCCGGCTGGGCGCGGCCGAGCAGGCCAGGCTGCGCGAGCTGAACGCCGAACTCGCCGCGCTCGGCACCACCTTCCAGCAGAACGTGAACGCCGCCACCCGGGCCGCCGCGCTGGTCCTGGACTCCGCCGAGGAGCTGGCCGGGCTGTCCGAGGGCGCGATCGCCGGGGCGGCGGAGAACGCCCGGGTGCTCGGCCGCCCGGGCAGGTACGTGCTGAGCCTGCGGAACACCTCAGGCCAGTCCGAGCTGGCGCAGCTCACCGACCGCTCGGTGCGTGAGCGGCTGCTGGCCGCCTCGCTCGGCCGGGGCGTCGAGGCGAACGGCCCGCTGGCGATCCGCACCGCCGCGCTGCGCGCCGAGCGGGCCGCGCTGCTCGGGTACCCGAGCCACGCCGCGTACGTGGTGGCGGACGAGACGGCCGGCACCGTCGAGGCGGTCTCCGCCCTGCTGTCCAGGCTGGTCGGCCCGGCGGTGGCGATGGCCCGCAGGGAGGCCGGGGAGCTGGCCGCGGCGGCGGCCGCGGACGGGATCGACGAGATCGCCGCGCACGACTGGGCGTACTACTCGGAGAAGGTGCGGCAGAGCTCCTACCAGGTGGACGCGGCGGGGCTGCGCCCGTACTTCGAACTGGAGCGGGTGCTGCGGGACGGCGTGTTCTTCGCCGCGAACCTGGCGTACGGGCTGAGCTTCACCGAGCGGCCGGACCTGACGGCCCACCACCCGGACGCCCGGGTCTTCGAGGTGTCCGAGGAGGACGGCACCGCGCTGGGCCTGTTCATCGGCGACTTCCACGCCAGGGCGTCCAAGCGCGGCGGCGCCTGGATGGACGCGCTGGTGGCCCAGTCCGGGCTGACCGGGCAGCGGTCGGTGGTACTGAACAACCTCAACATCCCGCACCCGGCGCCCGGCGAGCCGGCGCTGATGGACTGGGACGAGGTGCGCACGCTGTTCCACGAGTTCGGGCACGCGCTGCACGGGCTGTTCTCGGACGTCCGCTACCCGCTGTTCTCGGGCACCTCGGTGCCCCGGGACTTCGTCGAGTTCCCCTCGCAGGTCAACGAGATGTGGATGGTCAGGCCCGAGGTGCTGGCGAACTACGCCCGCCACCACGAGACCGGGGAGCCGCTGCCGGCCGAGCTGGTCGAGCGGATGACGGCGGCCGAGGGCTTCGGGCAGGGCTTCCGGACGGTGGAGTACCTGGCGGCCACGCTGCTGGACTGGGCCTGGCACACCGTGCCGGCGGACGAGCTGGGCACGGACGCCGAGGCGTTCGAGGCGCGGGCGCTCGCGGCGGCCGGGATCGCGGTGGACGCGATCCCGCCGCGCTACCGGACGGCGTACTTCCAGCACGTCTTCGCCAGCGGCTACAGCGCCGCGTACTACGCGTACATCTGGTCGGAGGTGCTGGACGCCGACACCGTGCAGTGGTTCGAGGGCAACGGGCGGCCGGTGCGGGAGAGCGGCGAGCTGTTCCGGCGCGAGCTGCTGGCGCGCGGGTTCAGCCGGGACCCGCTGGAGTCCTTCCGCGCGGTGGTCGGCCGGGCTCCGGAGACCGGGCCGCTGCTGGTCCGCCGGGGGCTGGCGTAGGCGGCGTCACCGCGTCGTGAGGGTGACCGTCACGGCCGTGCCCGGGCGGGTGCGCGGGAGCCGGACGCGTACGGTTCCCGCGCGCCCGTCCGCCGGCTGCTCGACCTCGGCCCGGGCGCCGGCGGGGGAGACGGCGACGTCGGCGCCGTGCGGGAACGCGGCCGGGGGGAGCAGGAGTTCGCCGGCGCGTCCGGTGCCGTCGGAGCGCCAGCGCACGGTGGCGCCGTCGGCGCGGACCTCGGTGCGGACGTCCGTTCCCGCGACGGCCACCGGGTACGGGCCGAAGACGGGCCCGTCGCCGGGCGCGGGGTGTCCGGCCGGGTCGAGCGCGCAGTAGCCGCCGTCGCCCCGGCACCAGTACCACATCGTCCAGCCCTCGGCGAAGCCGTCCATCGCGGCGACCTGACGGCGGACCAGCTCGGTGTTGCCGGGCCTGCGGGAGTCCGGCGGGCCCCACTCGCCGACCAGGACGGGCAGCCGGTGGGCGGCGGGGTAGCCGGTGACCGCGGCGGTGTACCGCTCCACGAAGCCGCCGGCCGGGTCCCAGTCGGCGCCGTTCTCGACCGCCGTGTCGTAGAAGTGCGGCGCGTAGCCGAGCCTGGCGGCGCCGGGGCGCGGGTCGGTGAAGCCGGGCAGGTGGGTGGGCACGCCCTGGCCGACCAGGACGGTCGGCTCCACGAACAGCCAGGCGCGGGAGTCGGAGCGGCGCACGGCGTCGATCAGCCGGCGGTACATGCCGGCGAGCCTGCCCTCCTCCAGGGCGGCGGAGGCGGCGGCCAGCACGGCCGGGTCGCCCGGGTCGCCGTCCACCGGTCCGAACGGCTCGTTGAATAGGTCGTAGCCCAGCAGTGAGCGGTGGCCGCGCAGTTCGCGGGCCAGCCGGGTGTAGAAGTCGGCCTGCCAGGCGCGCAGGTCGGGGTCGTCGTAGAGGTGGCGGAAGGCGGCCTGAACGGCGGGCTGGAAGTAGCCGGCGAACCAGTCGTCCGGGTCCGGGGTGAAGGGCAGCCCGTCGTCCCGGGTGGCCCAGGCGGGGATGCCGTTGCTGCCGCCGAGGAACTTCGGCCCGTAGACGTCCTGGTGGAAGTCGATCAGGACCAGCAGGCCCAGGCGGTCGGCCCGGTCGAGGAGCCGCTGGATCCGGCGCAGTTCGGCGGGGTCGAGGCGGCCGCGCCCGGGCTCCAGCCTGGTCCAGGAGACCGGCAGCCGGACCAGGGTGAAGCCCTGGGCGGCGACGGAGTCGAGGTCGGCGGGGGTGGCCTCGGCGTACTTGTCGAGGTTGAAGCCGCGCAGGCCGAGGCGGCGGCCCTGGGCGTCGGTGAGCGCGGTGCGGCCTTCGGCGGCGGTGACCGTGCCGGTGGGGAAGCGGTCCGCCGGCCCGCCGTGGGCGGAGGCCTGGGCCGAGGCCTCGGCGGAGGCGGGGACGGCGGTGAAGACGGCGGTGGCGGCGAGCAGCAGGGCGACGGCGGTGCGGCGCAGGCGCATCGGGGACCTCGCACGGCGGGGGGTGGGGTGGGCCCGATGATGCCCGGACTGCCGCGCACGGCACAAGAGTTCGGTCGGCGCGGGTCGGCGCGGGTCGGCGCGGGTCGGCCTGGTGGCCGGTTCGGTCGGGGGCCGGTTCGGCCTGGCGGCCGGTTCAGTCGGCGGACGGTTCGGGCGCGGGCGGCAGGACGGCGGTCGGCAGTTCGGCGGCGGCGGCCAGCCGGCCCCAGAGCAGGTCGGCCAGCGCCTGCACCATCCGGGTGCGCGAGCAGGGCCTGGCCTCCAGCCACCAGTCCCCGGCGGCCAGCACCATGCCGGTGATGCCCCGGCCCCAGGCCTCGGCGAGCAGGTCGCGGTCGGCGCCGAGGTCGACCTGGCTCTGCACGGCCCGGGTGATCTCCTCGGCGATCTGCCTGAGCGCGGGGGCGAGCGCGTTGCCGGCGCCGCTCGGGTCGCCCGGCTCGGGGTGGGTGAGCAGCCGGTAGACCTGGGGGCGGGCCTCGATCCCGGCGAGATAGGTGTCCAGCACGTGCTCGACCCGGTCGCGGCGCTCCAGCGGCTCGGCGAGGGCGGCCCTGACGGCGGCCAGCAGACCGCCGGTGTGACGTTCGGTCAGGGCTCTGATCAGGCCGTTCCGGTCGCCGAAGTGGCGGTAGAGGATCGGCTTGGTGATGCCGGCCTCGGCGGCGATGGCGTTCATGCTCGCGCCTGGACCCTCCCGCTGGATGACCCGGTCGGCGGCGTTGAGCAGCTGCTCGCGGCGGGGCTCTCGGGACATGCGGTGCTCCTCGGGATCGGGTTCTGCGGGGTCTGCCAGGGCGTTGACACCGGTTACCAATCAGTAGCAGACTCCGACGATGTTACCGGCGGTAACACCACGGTCGGCCGCACACGTCTTCGGAGGCAAGCACCATGAGCAGCACGTTCTCGATGGACCCGGGCGCGGACCAGCTGGCCGTACGCGACTGGCTGCACGGCTTCGCCGCCGACGTGATGCGACCGGCCGCGGCCGAGTGGGACGAGCGCGAGGAGACCCCCTGGCCGGTCATCCAGGAGGCCGCCAAACTGGGCATCTACTCGCTGGACTTCTACGCCCAGCAGTACTTCGACCCCTCCGGTGTCGGCATCCCGATCGCGATGGAGGAGCTGTTCTGGGGCGACGCGGGCATCGGGCTGTCCATCGTCGGCACCACCCTGGCCGCCGTCGCGGTGCTGGCCAACGGCACCGACGAGCAGATCGGCACCTGGACCCCGCAGATGTTCGGCACCCCGGAGGACGTCAGGGTCGCCGCCTTCTGCTCCTCCGAGCCGGACGCCGGCTCCGACGTCTCCGCGCTGCGCACCCGGGCGGTGTACGACGAGGCGAGGGACGAGTGGGTGCTCGACGGCGCCAAGACCTGGGCCACCAACGGCGGGATCGCCGCCGTCCACGTGGTGGTCGCCACCGTCGACCCGGAGCTCGGCGCGAAGGGCCAGGCCTCCTTCGTCGTCCCGCCGGGCACCCCGGGGCTGAGCCAGGGCCAGAAGTTCAAGAAGCACGGCATCCGCGCCTCGCACACCGCCGAGGTGGTGCTGGACGGCGTCCGGGTGCCCGGCGGCTGCCTGCTCGGCGGCAAGGAGAAGCTGGACGAGCGGCTGGCCCGGGCCCGCGAGGGGGTCAGCCGGCGGGGCGGCAGGGGCAACGCGGCGATGGCCACCTTCGAGGCCTCGCGTCCGGCCGTCGGCGCGCAGGCGATCGGCATCGCCAGGGCCGCGTACGAGGTGGCGCTGGACTACGCGAAGACCCGCGAGCAGTTCGGCCGGCCGATCATCGACAACCAGGGCGTGGCCTTCCAGCTCGCCGACATGAGGACCAGGATCGACGCGGCCAGGCTGCTGGTGTGGCGGGCCTCCTGGATGGCGGTCGGCAACCGGCCGTTCACCGCGGCCGAGGGCTCGATGTCCAAGCTCTACGCGGGCGAGACCGCGAAGTACGTGACGGCGCAGGCGATGCAGATCCTCGGCGGCAACGGCTTCACCCGGGAGTACCCGGTGGAGCGGATGCACCGGGACAGCGCGATCTACTCGATCTTCGAGGGGACCAGCGAGATCCAGCGGCTGGTGATCGCCCGGGCGATCTCGGGGATGCCGATCCGCTAGCCGGGGCGGTCGGGCGGTCGGGCGGTCGTACGGGCGCCGGTTCGGGCCGGTCCGCCGAGCCCGGGCCCCCGCCGTGCCGCCCGGAGCCGGGCCCGGCTCAGAACCGGGCGGGGCGGCCCTCCATGAAGGCGGCCAGGCCCTCGCGGACGTCCGAGCCCTCCCGGGAGCGGAGCAGCCAGGGTGCCAGGGCCTCGGCCGCGTGCTCGGGCGGGGCGTTCAGGACGGCCTTGGCCCCGCCGATGGTGTGGGTCGAACGGCGGGTCAGCAGCCGGGCGAAGTCCAGCGCGGCGGCGTCCAGTTCGGCGTCCGGCAGGACGCGCTCGGCCAGACCCAGCGGCAGCGCGTCCCGGCCGCTCACCAACTCGCCGGAGAACAGCAGGTACTTGGCCCTGGCCGGGCCGACCAGGCGGCCCAGCCGTACGGTCGGCACCTCCCAGTAGACCACCCCGAGCTTGGCCGGGGTGATCCCGATCCGGGCGTCCTCGGCGACGAACCGCAGGTCGCAGGCGACGGCCAGCTGGCAGCCGCCGCCGACGCAGGCGCCGTGCACCACGGCGAGGGTCGGGTGGGGGAAGGCCGCCAGTGCCTCCTCGGCGGCGACGTTGACCGCGTGGTAGGCCTGCGCGCTGTCCGGATCGCCGTAGGCCTCGGCGAGTTCGGCGATGTCCGCGCCCGCGCTGAAGGTGTTGTCCGCGCCGGTGAGCAGCAGGACGCGCACCCCCTCGTGCTCGGCCAGCTGCCGCAGCACCTTGGGCAGTGCCTGCCAGATGGCCAGGGTCACCGCGTTGCGGCGGTGCGGGCGGGCGAACTCCAGCACCGCGACGCCGTCGTCGCCGACGTACGCGTTGAGGCCCTCGGCCTGTGCGGGCAGGGCGGAGCGGTCCCGCGTGAGCAGCGGCTGGTCCATGCGCACCTCCGGTCGGTCGTGGTGCGCCAACTCTCTCAGGCGGTGCGGGTGCAGTAGTCACCGAGGCCCTGTTCGACCAGGGCGAAGGCGCGGTGGGCCTGGTCGAGGGCGACGGGCAGGGCGTCCGCGGCGCGCCCGCCGGCCAGCATCCGGCGCTGGTTGTCGGCGGTCAGGGTCAGCTGGGCGGCGAGCAGTTGGGCGGCGGCGACCCTGGCGGTGAGCTCGTCGTGGGCCGGATCCTGGGCGAGCAGTTCGGTGGCCAGCAGGGTCTGGGTCTGCTGGCCGAAGCCGGCGGTGGCGCGCATGAGCAGGGCCGGGGTCTGGTGGATCACCCGGACCACGTCGAGGACGATCGGGTCGTCGCTGAGCCCGGTGGAGGGGTCGAACCTCCGCAGTGCGGCCAGGTAGTGGGTGCGCAGGGCCGCGACCGCCGAGGTGCCGGGGGCGCGCTCGCGCACCACCCGGGCCGGCTCGTCGAGGTGCTGCTCCATCGGGCCCATGACCAGGTCTTCCTTGCTGGGGAAGTAGTTGAAGACGGTCATCTTGGACACCTCGGCGGCGGCCGCGATCTCGGCCACCGAGACCTGGTCGAAGCCGCGTTCGGCGAACAGCCCGATGGCGGTGCGCCAGAGCCGGAGGCCGGTCTGGATCTTCTTGCGCTCCCGCAGCGGGAGCGCGTCGAGGTCGTGGCCGGCGTCGAATCCAGGGTGGGTCGCCATGGTGGGACTGTATCAGGAACAATGATTGACCGAGCTCAAGGATTGACCAGGTATAAAAATCCTGCCATGGTGGTGCCGGGCCCGCCGGATCCCACCGGTCCGGCCCGAACTCCACGGACCCAGGGGGGACTTGACCATGGCGATCGCCGAACCGAGGACAGCGGACCGGCCACCGTCCGGCACGAAGCCGGCCGGACCGGCGGCGCTGATGACGCCGGCCCAGCGCGGGCTGGGCATGCTGCTCTGCCTGGTCACGATCGTGCTGGCGGTGCTGGACATGAACATCGTGTCGGCGGCCACCGTGCCGATCGTCCGGGACCTCGACCCCGTCCACGGCGTCGACCGACTGCCCTGGCTGGTCAGCGCGTTCGCCCTGGCCGCCACCGCGCTGCTGCCGCTGTACGGCAGGCTCTGCGACGTCTACGGCGCCAAGCGCGTACTGCTGGGGGCGGTCGGCACCTTCCTGCTCGGCTCGGCGCTCTGCGGGGCGGCGCAGTCGATGGACCAGCTGATCGCCTTCCGGGCGGTGCAGGGCGTCGGCGGCGGCGGACTGATGAGCGTCACCATGGTGGTCATCGCCCAGTTCAAGGAGCCGGAGGAGGGCGGCGGAGGCAGGGGCGGCGCGATGGGCGGGATCGTCGCGGGCCTCGGCATGGCGGTCGGGCCGCTGGTCGGCGCGCTGTTCACCGACCACCTCGGCTGGCGCTGGATCTTCTACCTCAACCTGCCGCTCGGGCTGCTGGTCCTGGTCGGCGTCGCCCTGGTGGTCAAGCTGCCCCCGACGATCGACCGCCGGGGCCTGGACTTCGTCGGCGCGGCCCTCGCGGCGGCCTTCGCGACCGGGCTGCTGCTGGTCACCGAGTGGGGCGGCCAGGAGTACGCCTGGACGTCCCCGGTGATCCTCGGCCTGTCCGCCGCCACCCTGGGCGCGTTCGGCCTCTTCCTGTGGCGGCAGGCCACCGCAGCCGAGCCGGTGCTGCCGCTGTCGCTGTTCCGGATCCGCGCGGTGCGGCTGGGCTTCGCGATCCAGGGCCTGGTCGGGATGGGCATGATCGGCTCGATCATGTACGTGATGCTCTACCTACAGATCGCCCGGGGCGTCGCCCCGACCTCGGCCAGCCTCTACCTGATCCCGATGGCGGCCGGGATGACCGGGGCCGGTCTGCTGGCCGGCCGGCTGATCGGGCGCGGCCACCCGGGCCGGACCTTCCTGGCGCTCGGCGCCGGGTGTGCGACGCTCGCCCTCGTGCTGCTCGGCCTCAGCGGGCCGGACACCGGACTGTGGCTGGTGATGGCCGAACTCGCCCTGCTGGGCGGCGGGCTGGGGCAGCTGATCGGCCAGCTGATCACGGTGGTGCAGGAGGCCGCGCCCCGGCACCAGCTGGGGGTGGCGACCGCCGGCATCCGGTTCTTCCAGACCCTCGGCAACGCGCTCGGCGCGGCGCTGTTCGGCAGCGTGCTGGCCCGGGTCTTCGAGGCGGGCGAGCCGGGGCGGCCGCTCGGCGCGGTCCGGGCGCTGACCGGGGCGGCGCACGAGCACGCGGTGCGCAGCTTCACGGACGCGGTGGACGTGGTGTTCCTGTCGGCGGGCGGGGCGCTGGCGCTGGCGCTGGTGTGCGTGCTGCGGCTGGGACCGGCCGGGACTGCTCCGGCGGCTCGGGAGGCCTGACGGGCCTGACGGGCCTGACGGGCCTGACGGGCCGGCGGGTACGGGGGAGGGCGCGGGGCCCGGTGGACGGGGAGTCCACCGGGCCCCGCGTCGTCCGGGTTCAGGCCCGGCCGGTCCACTCCGAGGCGAGGACGGCCCAGATCTCCTTGTCGTACCGGACCCCGTTGTACGGGTACCACTCGCGCAGCACGCCGTCGCGGGTCATCCCGAGCCGCTCGGCGACGGCCCGGCTGCGGTCGTTGACGGAGGAGCACCACCACTCGGCGCGGTGCAGGCCGCGGGTGACGAAGGCGTAGTCGAGCAACTGCTTGGCGGCGGCGGTGATCAGCCCGTGGCCCTCGCCGGCCGGCTCGGTCCAGGCGCCGATCTCGCAGACGCCGGACCGGGCGTCGAAGCTCACGAACATCACGCCGCCGACCAGCGTGCCGTCCAGCCAGATGCCGTAGATCCGCTTCTGGTCGGCGGCCTGGCCGTCGGCGTAGCGCTGGAGGGTGGCGCGGGCGGAGTCCAGGTCGACCGAGAAGGTCGCCCAGGGGATCCACGGGTCGGTGTGGGCGCGGGCGCGGTCGATGTGGGTCAGGAACTCAGGGGCCTGCCAGGGCTCCAGCGGGCGCAGTTCGGCGTTCTCGGCGAGCGGTACGGCAAACACGGGCGGCCTTTCACGGGGGTGCTGAGGTTGGCTGAGACCATTCATAACAAACGTTTGGTATGTACGATAGCCCCCATGACGCCCGCCCGTGGAGACCATGACGCCCGCCGCTCGGAAGTCTCCGAGGGGGTGTGGCGGGTGCTCTCCAGCCGGGGCTTCGAAGGGCTGACCCTGCGCGCGGTGGCCGCCGAACTGGGCGCCACCACCGGACTGTTGACGCACTACTTCCCGAACAAGCGGGCGCTGCTGAGCCATGCGCTGGAGGAACTGGACCGGCGCTCGCTGGCCCGGCCCCGGCGCACCGCCCCCGCCGACGGCAGCCCGCCGCCGGCCGGGCTGGCCAGGGTGCGGGCGTCGCTGCTGGACGTGCTGCCGCTGGACGGCGAGTCCGCGGCCGACAACCGGATCTGGGTCGGCTCCTGGGACCACGCGCTGGCCGATCCCGACCTGGCGGCCGCGCACGCGGGCCGCTACGCGCGCTCGCGGACGGCGCTCACGGCGCACGTCGCGGACGCCCAGCGGCTCGGGGAGCTCCCGGCGCGGGCCGACCCGGCCGCGCTCGCGGCGGGGGCGCAGGCCTTCGCGCTGGGTCTGGTGGTGCAGGCGCTGTTCGCCCCCGGGGAGTTTCCGGCGGAGCGGCAGGAGGCGTTGCTGGACGCCTATCTGGCCGGGCTCGCGGAGTAGCCGGGCCGGGCCCCGGGGTTGGCGCGGGACCGGCTTCAGGCCGGAGCGGGTCCGTACGGGGCCCCGGGGCCGGGCGGCCGAGGCCGGCCCGTTCCGGGCGTTTCCGGGGGCTCCCGGGCGTTCCGGGTGATACCGGGTGGGGATTCGCCCGGGATTTGCGCCGCACGAAGACGCGGCGGGAATGCCAGGGGCACAGGCATTGGCCACCGGGTGTTTTCACGGCGGACGCGACACGCATTGTCACGGGTTATGCGCGGTGGGTGTGCGCGGGCTGTCGGGGATTGCCGGGAGGCCCGGCGCGGCCACGCATGGTCGCGACCGTGCGTGGCCCGCGGAATGGCAGGTGGTGCCCCCAGCAGGATTCGAACCTGCGACCTACCGCTTAGAAGGCGGGTGCTCTATCCGCTGAGCTATGGGGGCGGGACGGGCGGCGCCCGGGCGGGCGCGACCGTGGCCGGGATCGGGGCGGCGAGCGCCGGGGCGCGCGCCGTCCGGCCCCGTTCCTGAGTGCAGGGGTGGGGGTGGTGGGCCCTCGCCCTGTCGGGGACAGGATAAGGGTGTCCAGTTCCCAGGCCGGGTGTGACGACACCGTCGTTGGTGTGTCGGTTCGGTGGAGCGGTCCGATAATCGCAGGTGAAGGCCGTGAGTGCAGCGGTCTGGGAGTGTTCCGAGCCGGACGTTGTGCAGTCGTTACGGGGCTGCCTCCTCACCCGTTATGGATTCGGCACGGAGAATGTGCCGCCGCCGGCGCGGGGTGGGGGCCTTATTCGCGGTTGCGCCGGTCGGATGACGTGCGCGGACGGACGACGGGGCGCGTTCCGAGACCCGTTCCGCGGTCCGTTCGCGGCGGGTTCCACGGTGTGCCGGCGGGGCGGCGAGCAGCGGTTTTGTTGTCATGACCGCGAAGAGGCGGAGGCTGTGGTGGTGCCGGAAGGCCGAAATTCACCCCTGCGAGTGACAAACAGTTCCTGAGGCCCGAGTTATCCACAGGATTTCGGAAGTCGGTGGCCGGGATTTCTTTCGGAGTGCACGCTCGGGGCGCACCGGTCGATTCCGTACGGTGCATCGGCGGGAACGGAGGGTGTGCCGTGAGCGAGACGCACGTGACGGTGACCGGCAATGTCGCGACGGAGGTGAGCTACGGGGAAACCACCGGCGGGGTGCCGATGGCCAACTTCCGGCTCGGCTGCACCGAGCGGCGGTACGACCGGCAGCGCGAGTGCTGGGTGGACGGCGAGACGCAGTGGGTGACGGTGACGGCCTGGCGGGCGCTGGCGGTCAACCTGATCGGTTCGCTGGCCAAGGGCGATCCGGTGCTGGTCAGCGGCCGGTTGCGGGTACGGGAGTGGACGGAGGGGGAGGCGAAGCGGAGCCGGGTCGAGATCGACGCCAGATCGGTCGGGCACGACCTCACTCGCGGCACCACGGCATTCCGGTGGGCGACGGGGGTGCGCGGGCAGTCGCCGGGTGGCGCCGGGCCGGCCGGGGCGGAGCCCGGGGGCGGGGTGGTGCCGCCGTGGATCGCCGGCGCACTGGAGGCGCGCAGGGCCTCCGCGGCGGCGGTCGGGGCCCCGGGTGTGGCGGCCCCGGCCGCCCCGGTGGCCGTCGCGGCGTCCGTCGTGCGGGCGCTGCCGCCGGGTGGGAGGCCGGCCGACGGGGAGCCGGACGAGGCGGCCGGGAGGGAGCGGGGAGGTGACACCGCGGGAGCGCTGGCCTGACGGGGCGATGACCTTCCCTGTCGACAAATATGTTGGTCGAGAAGGTCGTTGTACCCGTGCGCGCAATCCGAACGGATAACGGAAAGGCGTCGGCGATTTTCTGGTCCCCCGTCAGTTTGTGTGGGACCTGAGGGGATTGATAACGATACAGATACGGAATCGTCCTGATTTCGCATGGGGGTTTCGGGACCTCCGGGGCTCAATAGGATTCGTCTGGTTCATATCCGCAGCGGAGCCACAGGGGGCACGCGCGGCACGGCAAGTCGGCAGGCCTCCCACTCGGTGCGGCCTCGCCCGGAGGGATCCCAAGATGTTCCAGAGGCAGGGGCGGAGTCTGTCCCGGATAACCACTGTCATGCTCACGACCAGCTTGGCGCTGGGCGGAGGCCTGTTCGCGGCCGGTGCGGCGGTCGCGGCGGACACCCCGGGCGCGGGTGTGACCGCTGTGGTGCAGCCCACCATGCTCGGCGGGAAGCTCGACGTCGAGGGCGAGGGCACCGTCGACGGCGGTCTGTTCACGCTGAAGACCGCCGACGGCGAGCTCCAGACGTACTGCATCGACTTCGGCTTCCCGGTGGACATCAGGAAGAAGATCCAGTACCAGGAGTCCGACTGGGCTTCGAGCTCCCTCGGTGACAAGAACAAGGTCGAGGCCGCGGCCAAGATCCGCTGGATCCTGGAGAACTCCTACCCGCAGGTCAAGGACCTGACGGCGCTGGCCAAGGCGGCCGGCGCGGACAGCCTGACCCCGGAGGCCGCCGCCGCCGGCACCCAGGCCGCGATCTGGAAGTACTCGGACAAGAAGAACGCCGTCCCGCGCGACGCCGGCGCCAAGAAGCTGCGCGACTACCTGGTCGGCGACGCCAACAAGGGCATCGCGGCCGAGCCCAAGCCCTCGCTGGCGCTCAACCCGGACTCGGTCTCCGGCAAGTCCGGCGGCAAGCTCGGCCCGTTCACCCTCAACTCCAGCGCGGCCGAGGTGAAGCTGGCCGTCTCCGGTGACGGGGCCGACAAGGTCAAGCTGCTCAAGGACGACAAGCCGGTCGCCGGCGGCCTGACCGGCCCGATCGCCAAGGACACCCAGCTGTTCCTGGAGGTGCCGGCCGGCACCTCCGACGGCTCGGTCACGCTGAACGCCACCGCCTCCACCGTGGTGCCCAGCGGCCGCGTCTTCCTCAGCAAGGGCTACACCCGCGAGGAGCACAGCCAGACCATGATCCTGGCCGGCTCCAGCAAGCTCAGCGTCGCCGCGGCGGCCAAGGGCACCTGGAAGCAGGCCAAGGGCGCGCTGATCGACAGCACCGCCAAGGTCGAGTGCGCGAACAACGGCGTGCGGGTCTCCGTCACCAACGGCGGCGACGAGGCCGGCACCGTCACGGTCGGCAAGCAGCAGCTGACCGTCCAGCCCGGCAAGACCGAGAGCGTGCTCGTCCCGGTCGCCGAGAAGACCGGTTACAAGATCACCGTCACCGGCCCGAACGGCTACAGCCGCGACTTCCAGGGCGTCCTGGACTGCAAGACCGGCACCGGCACCACTCCGACCTCGGCTCCGACCACCCCGGCCGCGCCCGGGACGCCGTCCGGCGCCCCGACCACCCCGGCCGCGACCGGGACGCCCTCGGCCACCCCGAGCAGCGGCGCCGGCCAGCCGACCCCGGCGACCACCAGCGCCGCCCCGGGCACCGGTGGCCTGGCCCAGACCGGTGCCAATGACTCCACCCCGATCCTCGCCGCCGTCGCCGGTGGCCTGGTGGTGGCCGGTGGCGCCGCCGTCTTCGTCCTGCGCCGCCGCGGCCGCCACGGTCGCAGCGCCGCCTGAACCGACTGAACCGCCCCGGTGGGCCGGGAGGCGCTGACCTTCCGAGGCCCTGAGAGCGGCAACCGGCCCGGCTCCCCGCACCCGTTGCGGGGGGCCGGGCCGTCGCGTCGGCCGGGTGGGCGGGAGCCGGGGGAGGCCGCGGTCCGAGCCGCCGCGTTCCCGGGACGGCGCGAGCGGCTCCGGATACCCCGGTGGGGGTCACCTGGGCGATTCGGGCCTCCGGGCCGGGTGCGGCACAATGGAAGGCTGCAAGCCGAATACTCCCGACGACGCCGGAGCGATCTCACGTGGCGGAATACATCTACACGATGCGCAAGGTGCGCAAGGCTCACGGAGACAAGGTCATCCTTGACGACGTGACGCTCAGCTTCCTCCCCGGAGCGAAGATCGGCGTCGTGGGCCCCAACGGCGCCGGTAAGTCGACCGTGCTGAAGATGATGGCCGGCCTGGAGCACCCCTCCAACGGCGACGCCTTCCTCTCGCCCGGTTTCACCGTCGGCATGCTGCTCCAGGAGCCGCCGCTGGACGAGACCAAGACGGTCCTGGAGAACGTCCAGGACGGCGTCAAGGAGATCAAGGGCAAGCTCGACCGCTTCAACGAGATCGCCGAGCTGATGGCGACCGACTACTCGGACGCGCTGCTCGACGAGATGGGCAAGCTCCAGGAGGAGCTGGACCACGCCGAGGCCTGGGACCTGGACGCCCAGCTGGAGCAGGCCATGGACGCCCTGGGCTGCCCGCCCGGGGACTGGGCGGTCACCAAGCTCTCCGGTGGCGAGAAGCGCCGCGTCGCGCTCTGCAAGCTGCTGCTGGAGGCCCCCGACCTGCTGCTGCTCGACGAGCCCACCAACCACCTGGACGCCGAGTCGGTGAACTGGCTGGAGCAGCACCTGGCCAAGTACAAGGGCACCGTCGTGGCCGTCACCCACGACCGGTACTTCCTGGACAACGTGGCCGGCTGGATCCTGGAGCTCGACCGCGGCCGCGCCATCGGCTACGAGGGCAACTACTCCACGTACCTGGAGAGCAAGCAGTCCCGGCTCAAGGTCGAGGGCCAGAAGGACGCCAAGCGCGCCAAGCGGCTCCGGGAAGAGCTGGAGTGGGTCCGCTCCAACGCCAAGGGCCGCCAGGCCAAGTCGAAGGCGCGTCTGGCCCGCTACGAGGAGATGGCGGCCGAGGCCGACAAGATGCGGAAGCTGGACTTCGAGGAGATCCAGATCCCGCCGGGCCCGCGTCTGGGCAGCGTCGTCATCGAGGTCGAGAACCTCAACAAGGCCTTCGGCGAGAAGATCCTGATCGACGACCTGAGCTTCACCCTGCCGCGCAACGGCATCGTCGGCATCATCGGCCCGAACGGCGCCGGCAAGACCACCCTGTTCAAGATGCTCCAGGACCTGGAGACCCCGGACAGTGGCACGGTCAAGGTCGGCGACACCGTCAAGATCAGCTACGTCGACCAGTCCCGCGCCAACATCGACCCGAAGAAGACCCTCTGGGAGGTCGTCTCCGACGGTCTGGACTGGATCAACGTCGGCCAGGTCGAGATGCCGTCCCGCGCCTACGTGTCGGCGTTCGGCTTCAAGGGCCCGGACCAGCAGAAGCCGGCCGGCGTGCTCTCCGGCGGTGAGCGCAACCGCCTGAACCTGGCGCTCACCCTCAAGCAGGGCGGCAACCTGCTGCTCCTCGACGAGCCCACCAACGACCTGGACGTCGAGACGCTCTCCTCGCTGGAGAACGCGCTGCTGGAGTTCCCCGGCTGCGCCGTGGTCATCTCCCACGACCGCTGGTTCCTGGACCGAGTGGCCACCCACATCCTCGCCTACGAGGGCGAGAGCAAGTGGTTCTGGTTCGAGGGCAACTTCGAGTCCTACGAGAAGAACAAGATCGAGCGGCTCGGCGCCGACGCCGCCCGTCCGCACCGGGCCACGTACAAGAAGCTGACCCGAGGCTGACATCCAGCCGTCACAACGGCCCGGCAGACTGCCCTCCGGGGCGGCCTGCCGGGCCGCGGCCCGTCGCCGACCGCCGCCGCACCGGCGGTGGACGGCGGCGGGAGACCGGACACCGAGGAGAACTGCCGTGGCTCGCCACATCTACGCCTGCCCGCTGCGCTGGTCCGACATGGACGCCTTCGGGCACGTCAACAACGTGGTCTTCCTGCGCTACCTGGAGGAGGCCCGGATCGACTTCATGTTCACCCAGGCCGCCGAGGCCGGCGCCGGGGAGTTCGCGGGCGGCTCGGTGGTGGCGCGCCACGAGATCGACTACAAGCGTCCGCTGGTGCACCGGCCGACGCCGGTCACCATCGAGACCTGGGTGACGAAGATCGGCGTCGCCTCGCTGACCGTCTCCTACGAGATCAAGGACGTCGCCGAGGACGGCAGCGACGTCGTGTACGTCCGGGCGTCCACCGTGGTCGTCCCGTACGACCTGGCCGAGGGCCGGCCGCGCCGGATCTCGCCGGTGGAGCGGGAGTTCCTCAGCCGCTTCACGGACGAGGCCGCCGCCACGGGCCGGGCCACCGCCGACGAGAAGGGCGCCGTGGCAGTCGCCACCGTCTGACCGCACCTGACGATTCGAGCTGAAACGCCGTGACCATCACCGCCCGTCTCGCCCTGACCGACGCCGGGGAGGCCGCCGACCTCTCCGCCTTCCTGCTGCGCCTGCTGCGCTTCGACCGGGCGGCGGCCGTCCGGCTCCAGGCGGTGGACCGGAGCGGCGGCGGGGACGGCGTGCTGGCGGTCTTCGGACGGCTGCCGCTGGGCGGTTCCGGTGCGCTGGCGATCCGCACCGTCCGGCTGAGCGGCCTGGACGAGCCGGTGGACCTGACCGTCTCGGCCGGTCAGCTGCTGGACGGCGTGGACACCGAGGCGGGCCGCCTCGCGCTGCCCGCGCCGGTGACCGGACCGGCCTGGGCCGGGCTGCTGCCGCCGCGCACCGGCTGGCGGCCGGCCGGCACCCCGTCGGTGGCCGAGGTGTACCCCGAACTCATGGCCGGGGTGCGGGAGTTCCGTGAGCGCAGCGAGGCCGTCCCGGCGCACCACCGCACCCGCGCGGTGCTGGACGCGCTGGCCGACGAGATCTGGTCCCGCCCGGTCGGCGTGCTGCCCGAGCTGCCGCTGCGCGCACCGCACGCCGCGTACGTGATCGGCTTCCTGAAGCCGGGTGTCCCGCTCACCGTGCACCGGGCGGGCGGCTGGCTGCGGTTGAGCGCCCCGGCGGGCTCGGTGGCGGTGCGCACCGCGGCCGCGCCGGGCGCGGGGCTGGGGCTCAGCCCGGTCCGGTAGGCCCGCCCGGCAGCCCCGTGGAGCTGCTCGGGGACGGCTCGGGGCGGCTCAGCCCGGGGTGTTGATCATCGAGGCGGCGGCGTAGGTCAGGTAGTCGAGCAGCTGCCGCTCGTGCTCGGCCGGCAGCTCCAGGCTCGCCACCGCCGCCCGCATGTGGGTGAGCCAGGCGTCGTGCGCGGCCTTGTCGACCTTGAACGGCGCGTGCCGCATCCGCAGCCGCGGGTGGCCGCGCCGGTCGCTGTAGGTGCGCGGGCCGCCCCAGTACTGCATCAGGAAGAGCGCCATCCGCTCCTCGGCCGGCCCGAGGTCGTCCTCGGGGTACATCGGCCGCAGCAACTCGTCCTCGGCGATGCCTTCGTAGAACCGGTGGGCCAGCCGCCGGAAGGTCGGCTCACCGCCGACCTGGTCGTAGAAGGTCTCCTCGCTCAACGTGCCTCGCCGGATCTCTCTCACCCGACCATGGTCGCAGACGCCGACGGGGTCGTACACCGGGACCAAAGGCGTACGACCCCGTCGGGACCGGATCGGGCGGACGTCGGCGGATGTCAGGGGACGGTCAGTCCTCCCAGCGGAACAGCTTCCAGGAGATGCCGGTCAGCACGGCCGCGAACAGCAGCAGCCCGCCCATGGTGGGCAGGGCGTCCATGACGCCGCCGCCGCGGGTGAGCACCGACTGGGCGGAGTCGACCAGGTAGTGCAGCGGCATGACCTGGGAGACGCCCCTCAGCCAGCCCGGGGCGTTGTCCATCGGGATGAACGCGCCGGACAGGAAGGACATCGGCAGCACGATGAGCTGCGAGATGCCGTTGGCCGCCTCCTCGGTCTTGGCGACCGAGCCGGCCAGCAGGCCGATCGACATGAAGGCGAGCGTCGCGCAGGCCACCAGCGGGATGACCAGCCACCAGTTGCCGGTGAGCTTCAGTCCGAAGAAGCCCACCGCGACCGCCAGGAAGACGGCGGTCTGGAGGAACGAGGTCAGTAGCGAGACCAGGATCCGGGAGCTGACCACGGTGCCGGCGCTGATCGGCGCCAGCCGCAGCCGGCGCAGCACCTTGGACTTGCGCCAGTTGACCAGGGTCAGCGCCGCCCCGAACACCGCGCCGGTGGCGATGGCCCAGCCGAGCAGGCCGGGGGTGAGGAACTGGATCGGCTTGAGCGACTTGTCCTCGACCTGCTGGGAGTCCAGCACGAAGGCCGGCTTCTGGCCGGTGGCCGCCTGGTTGGCGTTCTGGACCACCGAGTTGAGGATGCCCTGGACGGTGCCCGCGCGGACCTGGTCGGCGGCGGTGTAGCGCAGCTCGACCCTGCCGTCCGGGCCCTGCGTGATCAGCGCGTGGTAGTCGCCCTTGCGGACCTTCTCCAGCGTGGCGGCCTCGTCGTCGGTCCTCGTGATGGTGAGGACCTGCTCCAGCGCGGCCCGGTCCTCGCCCTGGATCGAGTCGAACAGCTTCACCGCGCCGACCTGCGCGACCTTGGCGTGCGGGCTGCCGGCGCTCTGCGTCACGGCGCCGAAGAACACCAGGAACACCAGCGGGAACAGCAGGATGAAGAAGCTCGCGGTGCGGTCGCGCTTCAGCCCGAGCAGCATCGCGCGGGACAGGCTCCAGAACGCGCTGACCCGCTCCCGCTCGCCGGCGGCCGGGCCGCCGCGCCGGGCGCCGTCCCGCGGCTCGGTGGGGGTGGTGGCGGTCATGCGCGGAACTCCCGTCCGGTCAGCTGGAGGAAGACGTCCTCCAGGGTGGCGCCGCGCACTTCCAGGCCGCGCAGGGCGTTCTGCTCGGCCAGGACGGTGAGCACCGGCGCCGGGAGCCGGGTGGAGACGGAGAGCGAGACGGTGTCGTCCTCCAGGGTGGCGATGTCCGCACCGGCGGCGGTCAGCAGTTCGCGGGCCCGGTCGAGCGGGAGCTGGCCGGAGGCGACGCTGATCCGGACGGTGTCGTCGATCTCGCGGATCAGCGCCGTCGGGGCGCCGGTGTGCAGGACCTTCCCGTGGTCCATGATCGAGACCCGGTCGCAGAGCACCTCGGCCTCGTCCAGGTAGTGGGTGGTCAGCACGACCGTGCGGCCCTCGGCGTTGATGTCCCGCAGCAGGTCCCAGAGGTTGCGCCGGGACTGCGGGTCGAGGCCGGTGGTGGGCTCGTCCAGGAAGACGAGCTCCGGGTCGTGGGCCAGCGCGCAGGCGATCGACAGGCGCTGGGCCTGGCCGCCGGACATCTGGTCGGTCAGGGTCTCGGCCTTGTCGACGAGGCCGACCCGCTCCAGCATCGCGTCGGCCCGCCTGGGGCCGGTCCCGTAGAACGACGCGAAGGTGCGGATGGTCTCCCGGGCGGTCAGTTTCCGGAAGAAGGCGGTCGCCTGGAACTGCACGCCGATGCGCGGCAGCAGTTTCGGATTGCGCGGCCAGGGTCGCATCCCCAGCAACTCGATCCGGCCCTCGTCCGGTTTCCGGACGCCCTCCAGGATCTCCATCGTGGTGGTCTTCCCGGCCCCGTTGGGGCCCAGGATCCCGTAGAACTCGCCGGCCTCGACGGTGAGGGACACCCCGTCGACGGCCTGCACATCCCCGTACCGCTGGCGGATGCCGTCAGCGGATATAGCAGCAGTCATGCGCCCTGAGCCTAGGGCTTGTGAAGGCTCTTGTGCAGGCCGGAGCCGGGGAATTCGCGGACACTTCGAGGTGGGGGGAAACGGGGCCGGGCCGGGCGGATGTCGAATTCCGCCCGGCCCGGCCGGAGTTGGCGACGGCGAATCGCCGGGAAATCGTCCGGCCCGCCTTTCCGTGACGATTCGTCAGTCGACGGCCTTTCAGCCGCGGTGCACGGTGATGGTGGTCCAGGCGCCGATGTGGATCCGGTCGCCGTCGTTCAGCGGCACCGCGGTGTGCGGGGCGATCGGCTCCGCGCCGCCGTTCACGGTGGTGCCGTTGGTCGAGTCCTGGTCCACCAGCACCCAGCTGCCGTCCGCCTGTTCGGCGAGCAGCGCGTGCTGGTGCGAGGCGCCCGGGTCCTCCGGCGGGACGGACAGGTCGATCTCCGGCACCGTGCCGCGGTGCTGGCTGCGCCGCCCGATCCGCAGCTGGCCGCGGCCGGTCAGCGGGATCCGGCGCTCCGGGCAGTACGGCGGGAAGAACAGGCCGGCCGCCTCGGGGCCGCTGCGGGCCATCATGTCGGTGAAGTAGTCCCGGTCGGCCGAGACCACGGCGATCCAGTTGGCCCGCACCGGCTCGGCGGGCTGGGCGGGTTCCTGGGGCTGCTGCGGGTGCGGCTGCTGCGGCTGCTGCTGCGCTTGCTGCCGGCCTTGTTGCTGCGGCGGGGCGAGGTGGAAGGAGGTGCCGAAGTCGCCGCCGCGGCTGTTCGGTCCGGGGCCGGCCGGGTGGGCGTACACCGGGCCGGAGTCCTCGCGCACCGAGGGGTCGGGGAACTGCCCCTCCGGCCCGTTGGCGGGCGGGTAGCCGTAGGTGTGGGGCTGCGCCGGGGCCTGCGGCTGTGCCGGGACGGGCGGGGCGACGGCCTGCTGCGCCGCGGGCGGCTGCCCGAACGGGGGCTGCTCGAACGGGGGCCGCTCGAACGGGGGCTGCTCGAACGGCGGCCGGCCGAACGGGGGCTGTCCGAACTGCGCGTGACCGGCCGGGCCCTGGGGCTGCTGCGGGGGGCCGCCGTAGGTCTCCGGGATGTTCAGCGGCGGCTGGGGGGCACCGGGCCCGCCGGCACCTGGCACCTGGCGGCGCGAGGGCGTGGAGAGCTCGTAGTCGTAGCCGCACTCCTCGCAGAACCGTCCGGTCTGCGGGCTGCGGCAGATCGGGCAGACCGTCAGGCCCTCGGTGAGGCCGTGCGGCCCGGCCTGCGGCGGGACGGCCCCGTACGGCGGCAGGGTCCCGTGCGGGGGCGGGGTCGACATGCCGGGGGGCGGCAGGGGCGCCCCGGGCGGCGGGACGGCCCCCGGGGGCATCGGCGGAGGCAGCGGGGGCGCGCCGAAGGACGCGCCGGAGTGCCCCGGGTACCCGACGGGTGCGCCGGGCGCGGGCTCGGTCCCGGGCGCTCCCGGGTAGCCTCCGTGCGCCCCCGGTGTGGGGGCCGGCGGAGTCATCGGGAAGCCGCAGAAGTCGCACCAGTCCTCGGCCTGCGACTCGTGGCCCCTCGGGCAGATCGGCATCAGGTCCCCCTCGTTTCGGGCCGGCTCGGTGCGGCGTCGCGCCGGGGCGCCGGCCCGGTCACGTCTTCAGCGGTCACTTCTTCACACGTACCGTCTTGGTCGACCGGGTCTCAAGGGTCATCGAGTCGGCCTCGCTCACGTTCTTACGGAACCGAACCGTACCCTCCTTCGGGTCCACCACGTCCACCACCTTCTGGAGCAGCTTGTAGGTGCCCTCGTTCCCGGTCGCGTGGGCGATCCGGACGGCGGCGCCCAGCTTGGCGGTCGCGCGGTCGACGTCCCCGGCCCGGTGGGCCTCCAGGCCCTCCTGGATGGAGGAGGCCAGCTCCGCCTGCCCGGTGTAGTGGGCGACCTGCGGGCTGATCCGGGTGGAGGAGGCCAGGTCGTCGGTCCAGACCGCCTTGACCAGGCCCTGGGTGAGCACCTCGGGGGTGCCGCCGGCGAGCCGGTCGGGCAGCACCAGGCTGATCCGGGCGGCCAGCATCTCGTTGCCGACCGAGGCGGCCGGCACCTCGACGCAGACGTGGTAGTCGCGGCTCTCGTCGCCCCAGGAGCCGGTCGGGTAGTCGCCGGCCCGGGGGCCGGTCTCGGTGCGGCGGCCGGTCAGGTCCTCGACCGCGGGGGCGACCTGCTTGACGAACCTGACCGTGGCGTTGGCCGGGGTCCAGATCCGCAGCGCGACGTCGGCGACCTGCTTGCCCATCGCGCCCGCCATCATCGAGCGGAAGTCCTCGGCCAGGCCGGAGGGTTCGGCGACGATGTCGGTGGTGCCGAGCAGGGCCGAGGAGATCTTGCGCAGCTCGTCGATCCGCCAGTCGGTGCCGACGCCGCGGCAGTCGGCGGTGAAGTGGCCGGTCACCCGCTCGACGGTGCGGGCCAGGTCCTCGGCCGACTCGTGCTCGTTGTTGCCGTCGGTGAGCAGGACGGCGTGCCGGATGGCGATGTCGCGGCGGGTGAGGAAGAGCTTGTCGGCCTTGCCCAGCCAGGTGCCCATCGCGGTGCCGCCGGCCGCGGTGAGCCGGCGCAGCGACTCCTTGGCCTGCGCGCGGGTGGCGGCGGAGGCGGTGGCGAGGGTGCCGTCGCCGGGGTAGATGTCGCGGGCCTCGTGGGTGCCGGCGACCACGGCGAAGGCGGTGCCGTCGCGCAGCGCGTCGATGGCGGCGGCGGTGGCCTCGCGGGCTCCGTTGATCTTGGACTTGGGGTAGTCCATCGAGCCCGAGCAGTCCACCAGGATGACCACGGCCGCCGCCGTGTTGGAGCCCGCGGTGACGGAGCCCGCAGCGCCGGAGCCCACGGCACCGGAGCCCGCCGGGGCGGCGTCGGCGTAGCCGAGCGGACGGCCGCCCGAGGTCCCGCCGCCGGTCGCGGTGACGGTGACGATGGCGTTGACCTCGCGGGCGCCGTCGGCCAGGTACTCGTTCTGGAAGATCTCCACGTTGAACCTGGGCAGGTTCGGCTTCGCCAGTGTTGCCATGGGGCGGTCGGCTCCCGTCGGGTGAGGGGTGGACGTGCTCAGGACGGTCGGGCGGCCCGCCGGACGGGCCGGCGGGCCGTGGCGCCGGGGCCTCCGGCGGTGGGTCGGTCAGGCCGTCGGCGGGTGCGGCGGCTGCGGGGGGACGGGCGGGACGGGCGGCGCGGCGGGAGCGGCCGGCGCCGGGGGGACCTCCGGGGGCGCGGGCGGGGCCGGGGGCAGCGGGGCGGCGGGGGAGCCGATCACCGGGAGGTCCGGCAGGGTCGGCTCGTAGTCCTCGTCCTCCTCGGCGACCGGCTGACCGACCGGCTGACCGGCCGGCTGACCGGCCGTGCGGTCGCCCGACCGCGGGGCGATGATCGGCAGGTCCAGCGCGGTGGGGGTCTGCTCGGCCTCCTCGGCGGCGGCCGGCGGGTCGATCGGCAGCACGGCGACGGTGATGTTGTCGTGGCCGCCGGCCGCGACCGCGAACTTCACCAGGGTCTGCGCGGTGGCGAGCGGCTCGGTGCGGGCGTCCGGGCGCACGTAGTACGCCAGGTCGGTGGCCGCCTCGGCGTAGTTCCACAGCCCGTCGGTGCAGATCAGCACCACCCCGGGGACGTGCGGGGTGAAGTCGAGGGTGTGCGGCACGACCTCCTCGGCGTCGGCGCCCAGCCAGCCGGTGATCGCGTGCGCGCGCGGGTCGGCGTAGGCCTCGGCCTCGCCCATCAGCCCGGCCTCGACCATCCTGGCCGCCCAGGAGTCGTCCTGGGTGAGCCGGAACGGCTCGGCGGCGGCGCGGTCGTCCGGGATCCAGTACGCCCGGGTGTCGCCGACCCACCCGATGGTGACCCGTCCGCCCGCGGCTATCGCGCTGACGAAGGTGCAGGCGGGCGCGTTGAGGTCGGGCCGGGTGGGGCCCGCGCCGTCGGTGGCGAGGTCGGCGACGGCCTTGGCGGCGTCCGCGACGGCTTGGCGCATCGCCTGGTCAGGGTCCCGGCCGGCCTCCAGGGAGGTCAGCAGCGACTCGGAGGCGGAGTCCACCGCGGTCTCAGAGGCCTCGTCCGGGCGGTCGGAGGAGGAGACCCCGTCGCACACCACGGCGACCACGACCGGCTCGCCGCCGGGCAGGGAGGTCGCGGCGACGGTGAAGGAGTCCTCGTTGCGGTGGTGGCGCACGCCGCGGTCGCTGACCCCGGCGACGCCCCCGAGCGCCTTCTCCATGTGGTCGCGCGGGCGCGGCTGGGCGCCGCCGCAGCCCTCGCAGTAGCCGTCCGGGGTGACCCGCGGCTGCGCACAGTGCACGCAGACCGGCCCGCGCTGCGACGGTACGGCCTCGCCGCGGGCGGCGGCCCAGCCGGCCGGCATCGCGCCGGGGGCCGCCCGGCCGTCCCGGCCCGTCCCGCAGGAGCCGCAGTAGGCGTCCTCCGGGTCCATCGGCTCCGAACAGCTCGGGCACTCGGTCTGCTGCGGCATCTGCTACACCCACGTCCTGGGACGGGCACGGTTGGCCCGTTCCACCATCTCGATCCTGGTCTCCGCCCGGTCGGCCAACCGGGCGAGTACCCGGTAGGACTGTTCCAGGGCGAAGCGCAGTTCCCGCTCCTGTGCGGGACGTCCCAGTACCACCAGGTCGGCGGAGCGCCGTCCGGCGGCCGTCTCGGCGCCGACCCAGCCCAGGGCCGCGCCGAGCACCTCGACGGCCAGCTCCTCGCGGCGGCGGGCGTCCAGCCGCAGCGCGGTCAGCTGCGCGGAGCTCGCGCCGAGGTCGCCGGCCAGGTCGTCGGTGACCCGGCGTTCGCGCAGCCGGGCCCGGACGGCGGCGATCCGGGCGGCGGTGTAGTGGCTGGAGGCGGCCGGGACGGACTCCAGGACGCGGACCGCGCCGACCCGGTCCTCCTCGGCCAGCCGGACCCTGGCCAGCCCGAAGGCGGCGCTCAGGTAGGCGTGGTCGGTGGCCCACACCAGCCGGTAGAACTCGGCCGCGTCACCTCCGTTGCCGAGCAGTTCGGCGCAGATGCCGAGGGCCAGCTTGGGGGCGGCCTCGCCGGGGAAGGCGTCGTAGACCGCGTCGAAGGCCTCGGCGGCGGCCCGCAGGCCGGTGATCCGGGCGTCCGGTCCGGCACCGGCGCTTCCTGCCAGGGCGGTCAGGCCGCGGTACCAGACCACCCGCCAGTCGTCCGGCTGGTCCCGTTCCAGCTCGCCGAGGCGGCTCACGGTGTCCTGGTGGCGGCCGAGTTCGAGCAGGGCGCGCAGTTCGCGCAGCCGGCTCTCGACCGAGGCGACGGGCGCGGCGGCCAGCGCGGCGAGCGCCTCCTCGGGGTCGGGGTTGATCAGGACGGCCAGGAAGCCCGCGTTGGGGTCGCCGGGGTCGACCCGCGGGACGGGCAGCGCGAGGGCGGCGGCGGCCGGGTCCAGCGGGGCCACCCGGAGCAGGCCGGCCTGCTCGGTGGGCAGCACCAGCTCGGTGTCCACGACGCGCAGTTCGGGGCCGAACAGGGTGGACGGCGCGGGCCGGGGCCGGTCGTCCTGGAGGGCCAGGACCTCCCGCAGCACGCCGGTGAGCTGGTCGGCCATCTCCTCGGCGGAGGCGAAGCGGCGGGCCGGGTCGGGGTCGGTGGCGCGGACCAGGAAGCGGTAGTACGACTCGTACCTGGCGAAGGCCTCGACCTGCTCGGGGCCCGGCAGCGAGTCGCGGTAGGTGCCGCTGTAGCCCTGGAAGTCGAAGGAGAGGACCGCGAGGGTGCGGGCCACGGTGTACAGGTCGGAGGCGACGGAGGGGCCCTCGGTGGCGATCTCCGGGGCCTGGTAGCCGACGGTGCCGTAGATCGGTCCCTCGTCGTCGAACCGGCGGACCGCGCCCATGTCTATGAGCTTGAGCGCGTCGCCGCTCTGTATCACGTTGTCGATCTTGAAGTCGCAGTACACCAGGCCCCGGCCGTGCAGGTAGCCCAGGGCCGGCAGCGCCTCCAGCGCGTACGCGATCGCCTGCTCGACCGGCAGCGGCTCGCGCCGGCCGTCCGGGGTGCGGCGCTCGTTGGCGATGTCCTTGAGCGACTTGCCGCCGACGTACTCCATCACGATGTAGCCGTCGGTGGCGCCGGTGCGCAGGTCGGGGTGCTCGGCGAAGTTGATGATCCGCACGATGTTCGGGTGGTCCACCTCGGCCAGGAAGCGCCGCTCGGCGACGGCCACCGCGAGGGCGTCCTCGTCCCCGGTGTCCAGCAGGCCCTTGAGCACCACCCACTTGTCGTTGACCCGTCGGTCGATCGCCAGGTAGATCCAGCCGAGCCCGCCGTGCGCCAGGCAGCCGACCACCTCGTACTGCCCGCCGACCAGGTCGCCGCGGCGCAGCTTGGGCGTGAACGAGTACGGCGTGCCGCACTTGGTGCAGAAGCCCTCGGGGCGGCCGGGCAGGCCGTTCTTCTCCCGGCCCACCGGGGTCTCGCACTTGGAGCAGAACCGCTTGCGCTCGGGCACCTCGGGATCGACCAGGACCGCCGCGGCCGGGTCGGCCGCCTCGACGGTCGGCACGGTGACCAGGCCGGCGCCCAGCCGGTTGCGGGTGCCCGCGGTGGCGGTGCCCCGGGTGGAGCGCACCGAGAGCGAGCGGCTGCTGCCGGTGCGGGTCGAGCGGTGTGAGCGGGAGCGGCCTGACATCGAGCGGGCCGAGCCGGTGCGGCCGGAGCCGATGTGACCGGAGCCGTCGTGGCCGGAGGCACCGTGGCCCGAACCGCCGCGGCCGGAGCCCGGCGAGACCCGGGCGGAGGGGACGTAGGGCTGGGTGACGCCGGTGTCGCCGGCGGGCGGGGTCAGGCCGCACTCGTCGCAGTAGTTGTCCGGATCGACGGTGCCCGAGCAGTCGCGCGGGCAGGGCGAGCCGGGGCCGGCCGCCGTCGCCGGGGGAGCCTTCGCCGCGGGCACCGCGGGCGCCGAGGCGGTCCCGCTGGTCCCGCCGGTCCCGCCCGCCGGGGCCAGCCCGCACTCGTCGCAGTAGCCGTCGGCGTCGATCCTGCCGTCGCCGGAGCACTCCGGCCGTTCGCACCTCTCGCCCATCACCCTCAGCCCCCCTGGACCTGTCCGTCGGCCGGCGCCTGGCCGGCCGCCTCCTGAGCCTGTCCGGCCTCGGCCTCGGTGTGGGCCGGCCGCAGCGACTGCTGGAACCGGGCCACCGCGGCGGCCGCCGCCCGCAGGTCGCAGGGCGCGCTCCACAGCAGCCAGCGCGCCTTCTCGTACCGTTCGATCACTTCCGGGTCCTCGGAGACCCGCAGCCGGGCCGCCATCGCCTTGTAGGCGTCCAGCCGGCCGCGCAGCTCGGCCCGGACGGCCAGCGGCTGGGTCACCTCGGTGAGCGACTGCCTGGCCCGGGTCAGCTCCTTGGCGGCGGCGTCCTCCAGGGTGTCCAGCAGCGGCGCCAGCCGGCCCCACTGCCCGGCCTGGCGCAGGTCCAGCGCCGCGACGATCCGCTCGCGCAGCGCCGAGGCGGGGCCGGGCACCGCGGGGACGTCGCTGGAGGCTATCTTCGCCAGCACCTCGCCGCGCGCCCGGCGGGCCTCGGCCAGGGTGGCGTCGGCCCGCTGGAGCAGGTCGCCGACGCCCTGGAGGCGCTCCTCGGCCTCGTCGCGCAGCCGCAGCAGGTCCTCCAGCTCCAGCCGGACGCCGTCCAGCGCCCGCCCGGCCCGGTCGAACCGCTCGGTGTCCACCATCCCGGCCGGTCCGGCGAAGGCCGAGCCCTCGGGGACGGTGCCGCGCTGGGCGGGCACCCGGGCCGGACGCCACAGCGCCAGCGGGTCCCCGTGCACCTCGGTGCGCAGCCCGGTGAGGTCCTTCTCGATCCCGGACAGGTCGTCGCCCAGCGGGTGGCTGCCGGTGCGCACGCCGAGCGAGGCACCCAGGGTGCGCACCCGCTGGAGCTCGGCCAGCAGCAGGTCGATCCGGGCCGGCAGCGCCGACCAGACCGCGTCGGCGGCGCTGACCACCTCCAGCACGGTGGCGTACCAGGAGTTCATCCGGGTCATCAGCGCGTCCAGGCTGATCCGCTCGACCAGCCTGGCGGGCGCGCCGAGCACCTGCGGGCCGTCCGGCACCACCCCGCCGGGGACGGTCACCGCGTCGCCGGTCAGCAGTTCGCTCAGCTCGGCGAGTTCGGGCGAGCCCGGCTTGGCCTTGCGGGCCCGGACGGCGCGCGCCGAGGCCAGCGCCTCGGAGTAGCGGTCGAACAGGGCCCACAGCAGCGGCAGGCCCTTGCCGGCGACGGACCAGCGCTCCAGGGTGCGCCCGGACAGCTCGGCGCCGTCCAGCAGCCGCAGGCCGGGGTGGTCCTGGAGGGCGAGCAGCGCGGACTCGACCGCGTCCCGCTCCGCTCCGAGGCGGGCGAGCGCGCGGTCCACCTCCTCCCGGTTCAGTACCGGGCCAGCCGATGCCGCCACCGCGGTGCCCTTCCTTCCTCGGGTGCGTTCCCGACGTTCCCGACCGTTCCGACGTGCCTGACGATCCCGGTGTTCCCGGCCTGCGGTCCCACGACAACCCCCCCCATGTCCACCACCGGTCTCCCCGGGGTGATCGTCCCGAACCCTAACCGGTGGCCGTCCGGGCGGAGCGGGCGCGGGGCGTCCGGAGGCCGTCAACGCCCCGCTGACGGCCCGTGCGCTACCTCCTCCGCGCCGCCCCGCGCGTCACTCCCCGGCCGGCTCAGTGGGTGCCCGGCCAGTAGCGGTCGGCCTCGTTGAGCATGTACGGCTTGAGCCAGCGGTCGTACGAACGGGCCCAGTCGCCGCGCGCGTAGTAGTCGGCCAGCACCTGGTTCACCCGGGCGGTCAGGTCGGTGCTGTCCTTCAGCATGGCGACGCCGGTCACCTCCGGCTGCGCCTCGCCGTCCACGATCCGCACGGTCTGGTCCTGTGCGGCCTGACCGGCCGCCAGACCGTTGTCGGTCATGACGGCGTCGACCTTGCCGAGCTGCATCAGGACCAGGCAGTCCAGCTGGTTCTCCACCGTGACGACCTGCCGGGCGGTGTTCTTCTCCTTGACCACGTTCAGCGCGGTGGACCCGTCGGCGGCGCAGACCGCCTTGTCCCTGATCGCCTCGTCGATGTTCTTCGCCTGCGACGACTTCGGCACCAGGACGCGCTGGCTGATGTTGAAGTACGGCTTGGAGAACGCGACGTCCTCCATCCGCTTGCAGTTGATCGTCATGGTGCGGACGATCAGGTCGACCCGGCCCTTCTTGATGGCCTCGACCCGGTCGGCCGTGGCCACCGGCTTGAGCACCACCTTGTCCGGGTCGCCCATGACGGCGGCGCCGATCGCCCGGGCGAGGTCGATGTCGAAGCCCTCGATCCGGCCGGTGTTCGGGTTGCGGGCGCCCCAGCGGTAGCTGTTCTGGTCCACGCCGATCACCAGGCTGCGCTTGGCCTTGATGGCCCTCACGGCCGGGCCGTCCTCGGTGCTCGGCGGCACGCTCTTGTAGATGTCGCAGCCGTCGGCCTGGGCCTGCTGGTCCTGCTGCCCGTCCCGTACGGCCAGGGGCGCGGCGGTGCCGGCCGGTGCGGCGCCGACCGGGCCGCCGCCGGCCAGCACGGTGGCGCCGGCCGCCAGCAGGGCCAGCGCGACGGCGGGCCTGGTCCTTCTCCTGAAGCTTCTCTCGCTCATCGGTCCGTCTCCCCCTTGCCCGTTACCGGTACTCGGCCAGTCGCCGGCCCAGGCCGCGCAGCGCGGCGGCCGCGGCCACCAGGCCGAGCAGCGCGGTGGCGACGGCGGCGGTGCGCAGGTCCCCGCGGGTGCCCTCGGCGGCCTGCGTGAAGCGCTTCTGTTCGATGTCGGCGGCCCGCGCGAGCGCCTTGTCGGTGGCGTCGAAGATGACATCGGCGGTGGCCGTGTCGCCCTTGGCCGTCACGGTGGCCTCCAGGGCGCCCTGGTAGTCGGCGTGCTCGACCTCCAGGTTGCGGGCGGCGTCGTGCTGCACGCGCCACTGGTCGAACTGCTTCGCGGCCTCCTGGACGTCCGGTTTCGCGGCCTCCGGCGCCAGCCGGACGGCCTCCGGCAGCGAGCCGCCGGACCGCTCCGGCGGCGGGTTCCCGGCTCCGGCGAGGTGCTCGGTGGCCTTCGCCCACTGGTCGGCGTACCTGGTGGTCGAGCCGCGGGCGACGAAGTGCAGGTTCTCCGCCAGCCGGGCGGTCAGCACGTCCACCCGGGCGGAGTTGAGCGCCCGCAGCGGGGTCGCGCCCTCGCGGTCGCTCTGCTTGAGCGCCGCGCTGGTGGTCAGGCCGGTGACGGTCAGCCACAGGGCGCCGGACAGGACGGCGGCGGTGGCGCCCAGCAGTCCGATGTTGAACACCCGGTTGGTGCGGCGGAACAGCGTCAGCTGCACCCAGACCAGCGCGGCCAGGGCGACCAGCGCCAGCCCGTACGCCCCCCACGGCACCGCCTTGGCGGCGGCGTAGTCGTCGGCCAGCTCCCGGTTCTCGGCGGCGGCCAGTTCGGCGGCGGCCGGCAGCAGCACGGTCTGCATCTGCTCGGAGGCGTACCGCAGGTAGGCGCCGCCGAGCGGGATGCCCTGCCGGTTGTCGGCCCGCGCGGTCTCCACCAGGCCCGAGTACACCGGGAGTTGCTGGTTCAGCCGGGCGAGCGAGTCCTGCGCGGGGGAGGTCGCCGTGGTGCGGGCGGCGGCCTGGGCGATCAGCTTGGCGGCGGTGGCGATGTCCTGCTCGTAGCGGCTGCGGACGCTGTCGGGCTCGGCGCCGGCCAGCAGGAAGCCGCTCGCCGCGGTGGTGGCGGCGTCGGCCAGGCTGCGGTGGATCTCGGCGGCGTCCCGGCTGAGCGGCTGACTGTACGAGACCACCCGGTCGGCGGCCTGCGCCCTGGTCTCCAACTGCCAGGCGGTGAGGCCGCCGAAGGCCACGGTCAGCACCGCGAGCACCACCCCGGCCAGCCGCAGGCGGCCGGGCGGCGTGCGGGTGGCCTGCGCGAGCCGGGCGCGCACGCCGGTGGCGACGGCCTTCGGGGGGCGCTTCGCGGGCGCCCCGCCCGGTCTGGGCGCCGGGGGAGCACCGCCGGGCGTCGCGAGCGGGGCCGCTCCGCGGACGGCCGGTGTTCCGGGCGCAGCCGTCGTCACCGGCGCGCCGTTGCCTACTGGTGTCGCCACCCGCCTCATCCTCCCCTGGGGCCCGGCCCGCTCCCCGGGGCCCGACCGATGGCAGCAGTATGGCCGCGAGTCCCTCCGGCCACACCCGACTTGCGCCGGACTTGAGCATGTCGTGCACGTTCTCCCGGACGGCTCGTGCCCGCTCGTGCCCGTGCGTGTCCGGCGGTGCTCGCCCGCCCGTGCACGTGCCGCCCGCCCCGAGAAGTGGCGAACCGTCCGACGCGCGCCGCACCCTACGCGGTTCCCGCGACCGGGCGGAGCGCGGGGGTCCGGTTACGGGCGCGCGTTCCCGGGTGCGGCGCCCCCTCCCTCCGTACGATGGAGACATGCGCCTGCTTGGAACGATCTCGCCCGACCGTCCGCTGCTCGTCGTCGCCGTGCGCGAGGAGGCCGCCCACCTGGACGACCGCCTGCCCGTGCTGCTCACCGGGATCGGGAAGGTCAACGCCACCGCCGCGCTGGCCACCGTCCTCGCGCAGGGCGAGCGGCCCTCCGAGGTGATCAACCTCGGCACGGCCGGTGCCCTGCGCCCCGGCTGGGAGGGCACCCACCACGTGGTCCAGGTGATCCAGCACGACCTCGACACCGCGTCCCTGCACGCGCTCACCGGGCGTGAGTACGGCGCCCCGCTGGTGATCGGCAAGGGCGAGGGGCCGGTGCTGGCCACCGGCGACCTCTTCGTCTCCGACACGGACGCCCGCGACCGGCTCGCCGAGCACGCCGACCTGGTGGACATGGAGGGCTACGCCGTCGCCACCGTCGCGCACCGGGCCGGGGTGCCGGTGCGGCTGGTCAAGCACGTCAGCGACGAGGCCGGGGACGGTGCGGGGCACACCTGGAAGGAGTCGGTGGACGACTGCGCCCGGCACCTCGCGGACTGGGTGACCGCGCAGGGCTGGTGACGGCGCAGGGTTGGTGACGGCGCAGGGTTGGTGACGGAAAAGGCCGGTGACGGTGAACCAGCGGCTGGCTAGGGTGGCGCGGTGACCGAAACGAACACCGACGCGCCCACGTTCTCCGACGTCCGTCCGCCGAGCCTGAACGCGGACGAGCCGACCACCCTGCTGGCCTTCCTGGGCTACCTGCGCACGGCGGTGATCGCCAAGCTCGACGGAGTCTCCGACGAGGACGCCCGGCGTCCCGGCACCGCCTCCGGCACCAGCCTGCTGTGGCTGGTGCGACACCTCGCGGTGGTCGAGGACAACTGGTTCACCTGGGCCTACCAGGGCGTGGGCGAGGAGCCGGGCTCGACGGACGAGGTGCCGCTGGACGGCGCGACCGTGGCCGCGGAGGTGGCCGCCTACCGGGCGGCGATCGAGCGGTCCGACGCGGTGGCCGCGGCCGCCCCGGGCCTGGACCGTCCCGGCGTGCGCTCGCTGCGGCCGGACGACGCCGAGGGGCCGTCGCTGCGGTGGGTGCTGGTCCACATGATCGAGGAGACCGGGCGGCACGCCGGGCACGCGGACATCATCCGGGAGCAGCTGGACGGCGCGACCGGGCGCTGAGGGCGCTGAGGGGGCACGTCGGGCCGCCGGGGGTGGCGGGCGTGGAACGGGGGGAAGGGCCGAGCCCTGCCACCCCCGTTCCGTCGCCCCGACGACTCCACCGGTCCTGCCGGCTCTACCGGTCCCGGAAGGCCGTGAGGTCCAGCGCCGCCAGCCGCTCCGGATCGGTGAGCACGTCGATCGCGACGATCGCGCCGTCCACGACGGTGAACGCCATGACCGACAGCGCCCGTCCGTTGTCGCCGATGACCACCGCGCCCGCGGTGCCGTTGACCAGCGCCCGGCGGGCGAACGGCGACAGCGTGCCCCACAGGACGGCCTGGCCGGCCACCGTGCCGGCGCCGGAGAGCACCACCGTGTGCCGGGCCATCGTCGCGCCGCCGTCCGAGCGCAGCACCACGTCCGGGTCGAGCACGGCGAGCAGCGCGCCCAGGTCGCCGTTGCGGGCGGCGGCGAAGAACGCGTCCACCGCCAGCCGCTGCCGGCCGAGGTCGGGGTCGGGCGCGGGCGCCTGCCCCCGCACCCTGCGGCGGGCCCGGCTGGCCAGCTGGCGGGTGGCGGCGGCGGTCCTCTCGATCAGCGGGGCGATCTCCTCGAACGGCACCGCGAACAGGTCGTGCAGCACGAAGGCGACCCGCTCGGCCGGCGACAGCGACTCCATCACCACCATCAGCGCCAGCCCGACCGAGTCCGCGAGCATCACCTCCTGCTCCGGGTCCACCACCCCCTCGCGCCGCAGCAGCGGGTCGGGGATGCGCGGCGGGCCCGGCTCGCCGTCAGGTCCGGCGGGCTCCAGCGGCTCCTCGCGGCGCTGGGCACGGGTGCGCAGCAGGTTCAGGCAGACCCGGGAGACCACCGTGGTCAGCCAGCCGCCGAGGCTGGCCACGTCGCCGGTGTCGGTGCGGTCGTAGCGGAGCCAGGCCTCCTGGACGGCGTCCTCGGCCTCGCTGACCGAGCCGAGCATCCGGTAGGCGACCGCGCGCAGGTGCGGGCGGTGCTCCTCGAAGAACACGGCCCGGGCAGATTTCTCATCCACCGTCTCGTCCACGTGTCACATTCCTTCGTCGCCGGGGGTCAGGGCAGCAGGAGCCACCCAACAACGGCCGCGGCGGGGAGATCAACTCCCCTCCCGGCCGAGGACGAATCGGAGACGGTCATGACGAAGAACACCGTGCTGGTCACCGGCGGCACCGGCACCCTCGGCCGGCAGGTGGTCCCGCTGCTGCGCGCGGCCGGGCTGCCGGTGCGCGTGCTCAGCCGGCGGGAGCGCCCGGCCGCCGACGGCGTGACGTACGCGCGCGGCGACCTGCTCGGCGATCCGGCGGCGGTGGCCGGGCAACTGGACGCGGCGCTGACGGGCGTGGACATCGTGCTGCACCTGGCGGGCGGCCCCAAGGGCGACGACGTCGCGACCCGGCTGCTGGTCGACGCCGCGCGGCGGGCCGGGGTGCGGCACCTGGTGTACATCTCGGTGATCGGCGCGGACCGGCTGCCGCTCGGCTACTTCAGGGCCAAGCACGCCGCCGAGCGGGCGGTGGCCGGCTCGGGCCTGCCGTACACCATCCTGCGGGCCGCGCAGTTCCACGACCTGGCGTTCACGGTGGCCGAGAAGATGGCGAAGCTGCCGCTCGTCCCCGCGCCCGGCGGCATCCGCTGGCAGCCGGTGGACGCGCGGGAGGTCGCCGCCCGGCTGGTGGTGCTGGCGCTGGGCGAGCCGGCCGGGACGGTGCCCGACCTGGCCGGTCCGGCCGTGTACGAGATGGGCGAGCTGACCACGGCCTACCTCGCGGCGCGCGGCCGCAGCCGCCGGCAGCTGCCGGTCCGGGTGCCGGGCAAGGTCGGGCGGGCGTACCGGGCGGGGGAGAACCTGGCTGCGGCGGGGGCCGAGCACGGGCGGCGGACCTGGGAGGAGTACCTGGCGGAGCGGCTGGCGGCCTGAGCCCGGCTGGGCTGTCCCGAGGGGCCGGCCTGAGGGCTGTCCCGAAGGCGGCCGTGCTGTCGGAGGCCGGTCGTAGGGTGGCCGCCATGTCCCTCCTCGATGCGATCCGCGCCGACTCCGCCGCCGCCGGCTTCCTGGCCTGGCCGGGCGACTTCTCCCTCGACGCCTACGAGCACGGGGAGGAGGTGGTGCTCGCCTCGGGCGAGGCCCTGGAGCCGGTGGCCAAGGACGGCGCGGGCGGCACCTTCTTCCTCTGCGGCGGGGGCGGCGAGGAGCGCCCGGTGCTGTACGCCGACTCGGAGGGCGGCGCTGCGCTGCTGGCCGTCGGGGTGCCGGAGCTGGTCCGGCTGCTGCTGGCGGTGCCGTGGTGGCGGGACTGCCCGCGGCTGACGGTCGAGGAGAGCGGCGAGGCGGCCGAGGAGTACCTGGAGGACCAGCCCGGGCTCTACGCCGAGCGGGACGCGGCGGCGGCCGCACTCGGGCTCGACGTCCCCTCGGCGGCCGAGGCCCTGGCGCGGCTGCGGGAGCTCACGCTGGGCCCCGGGGCCTCGTACGTGCTGCTCAACGCGGAGGAACGCCTCGCGTACGAGCCGCTGTTCAGGCCTTAGCGGCCCGGAGCACGTCCTCCGTGGTCACCACCTTGGCGAAGCGCATCGCGTGCAGGGTCGTCGCGGTGGCGCGGGCGAGTTCGGCGGCGGGGACGGTGGTGCCGTCGGGGCCGGTCATGTCGAAGGCGTGCACGGCGTCGGTGGGGAAGACCGCGTCGTACCCGAGGTTGCCGGCCATCCGGGCGGTGGTCTCGGCACACACGTTGGTGATGATCCCGGTGACCACCACCTGCCGGGCGCCGCGCTCCCCGAGCCAGGCGTGCAGGTCGGGGGTGCCGTAGAAGGCGCTGTTGACGGTCTTGGTGACGTGCAGCGCGGGAGTGAGCCCGGCGACGAAGTCCTTCAGCTCGTACCCCGGGGTGCCCACGGCCAGCGGGCCGGCCGGGGAGGTGTGCTGCACGGTGACGATCGGGCGGCCGGTGGCCTGCCAGGCGGCGATCAGCTCGGCCATCCGCTGCTCGGCCTGCGGGTTGTCACGGGGGCCCCAGTAGGAGGTGTCCTCGAAGCCCTTCTGGACGTCGATGAGCAGCAGGACGGCGTCGGGGTCGAGGGTGAGCGGGGCGTCGAGGGCGTCGGTGTTCGTCATGCCGTCCATGGTGGTCGGCGTCACCGGGGAGGTGTGATGGGCGGAGGGGCCACCCGTCGATAGATTCCTGCCATGCGAACCGTGGGCTGCCTGATCTTCGACGGTGTCCGGGCCTTCGACTACGCGGTGATCGGCGAGGTCTGGGCGAACCGGACCACCCGGCCCGGCCTGCCCGCCTTCGACCTGAGGGTCTGCGGGCCGCAGGGCGTCCGGGTACGGCTGGGCGGCGGGCTGGAGCGGGTCCCCGACCACGGGCCGGCGGCACTGGCCGACTGCGACCTGGTCGTGGTGCCGGGCGTCGAGGACCCGGACGCCCGGCGGAGCCCGGAGATCCTGGAAGCCCTGCGGGCCGTCGCCGCCGCCGGAATCCCGATCGCCTCGCTCTGCGCGGGCGCCTTCGTCCTCGCCGAGGCCGGTCTGCTGGACGGCCGCGAGGCCACCACCCACTGGTCGCTCGCCCCCGAACTCGCCCGTCGCTTCCCGGCGGTGACGGTCCGGCCGGAGGTGCTCTTCACCGGCGGCGAGGGCCTGTGGACCTCGGCCGGGGTCGCGGCGGGCATCGACCTCTGCCTGCACCTGGTGCGCACCGCCCACGGCCAGCAGGCCGCCGCCACCATCGCCCGCGGCATGGTCACCGCCCCCTTCCGGGCGGGCGGCCAGGCCCAGTTCATCCCCACCCCCGTCCCGGACGCCACCGCCGACGGCGACCCGCTCGCCCGCCTCCGCGCCGAGATCCTGGCCACCCTCGGCACCCCCTGGACGGTGCGCCGGATGGCCGCCGCCGCGCTGATGTCCGAACGCACCCTGGCCCGCCGCTTCACCGCCTCCACCGGCACCACCCCGATGCGCTGGCTCCTCGACCAGCGAGTCCTCACCGCCCAGCGCCTGCTGGAGGAGACCGACCTGCCCGTCGACACCGTCGCCACCCGCTGCGGCTTCACCTCCGCGGTCTCGCTGCGCCCGGTCTTCACGGACCGGGTCGGCGTCGCTCCCCGGGAGTACCGTCGGGCCTTCCGGGGCCGGGCGGAGGGTTAGGGAGTGGGTGTAGGGGCCTCCGAGGGCGCGGCCGATTCGGACGGTGGCATCAGGCAGGGGGTCCGGACGACGAGGGACAGGCGGTTGTGGCCCGCCGTGCTGTCGACGTCGATGACGTACCGGCTCTCGGGGTGACGGGCGGAGAAGGCGGCGATGGGCAGGGCCGAAGGATCCCCGGTGGGAACCTCCCGGTACTCGGTGACCTTGAGGCCTTCGCGGGTGAGCAGGTCCCGGGCCTTCCTGAGGACTTCGTTGTGCTGGTCGTCGGGGACGTCGGCGTGCACTCCGTAGTCGAGCGTGTAGCGGCCGTCCGGTGCGGACTCGCCGTTCCGGCCGATACAGGGAGTGAACCCGAAGTTCTCGGGCTCCGGGTTGACGCGGGCTCCGGTCTCCTGAGCCACGTGCGCGATGATCTGGCGCGCCCAGTCCAGCGAATCCTGCTTGGACTTGACAGGCAGTGGGTCGTCCTTCCCGTCGAACCTTCCTGGGCGGCCTCGCCGACGGCGTAGGTCCCGTAGCTGTGCGCCATCCATGTGAGATGGGTCTTCGGTTCGCCGTGGGCCACGCGGAGTCCGTTCGAGAATCTCCGCATGTCCTCGGCACCGTCGATGCCCCGCATGGGATTTGCCGCTCCCGGCAGACTCTCCGGGGTGTCGTAGCCGAGGTAGGAGATCACCGACACGGGCTTGCCGGCGCCGGCTTGATATTCGGCAGCTCGCTGGAACTGGCGGATGCGGTCGATCTGGTTCGGGACGCCAGGGAGTTCGGTGCCTGTACCCGGGGCGAACACAGCGGTGTGGGCGGCCTTGTCCGGGTTCCCGGTGGCGACGATGGCGCGTCCGTCGCCGTCGAACCTCTCCGGGCCGATGGCGAGGAGGAACATTCGCTTCGATTCCTCCTTCTCGTTCGCTCCCTCCTCCAGTTTCTTCCTGATCTCCATCAGCGCGTTCTTGCGCTTGTCGTAGTCCTTCTGGTCCAGGCCGAACACGGAGGCCGAACCAGCCTCCAGCGCGTCGATCTTCTGGTCCAGTACGAGCCGGTTGGCCCTGTCGCGGGCCTCGGCCGGGATGCCGTCGAGATCGCCCACCTGTGCGGCGTTCAGCGTGAGGTAGGTTTCCTGCTGGTCGAGGGTGAGGCTGTTCCACCAGGCGGCGTTCTTCGCGGGGTCCTTGCCGTCCGGGATGTAGGGATCGACCAGATGGAGGTCCCGCATGATGCCATCGACGGCGTACTTCGCCGTGAGGAGCGATCCGTTCGCGCGGGACGGGTCCAGTGTGTTGGCGCTGAGCCGCACGAGGGCGTTGTGGCCTTGGTCGCTCGCCTCCTGAGCCGCCTTCAGCGCGGCGTTGATATGGTCCTGGAAGCCCTTCGTCTCCGAGCCGAGTTGCTGGCGGGCCTTCTGGGCCTCCGGGTCGTTCGCTTCGCCCTTCCCCTGTGCCGGGAGACTGAGGGTGCCTTCGGCGGACACGGTCAGGCCTCGGGAATCTGGTGGCCGCACCCGCGCGAGCTCGCGCGGGTGCGGCCAACCCGGGAGGGCGCAGTCGGGAGGCGGAGTGGTGGCGGAGCGGGTGCCGGGGTGGTTCTGGGAGGTCCTGGAGGCGGCGCGGCCGCGGGTGGCCGCGCTGGAGGCGTGGCTGGGGGGTCGACCGCGGGAGGTGCTGGAGGAGTTCGCGTGGGCGTACGCGACGGCGGCGGAGGAGCTGGCGGACTTCGCGGAGGGGGTGAGTGTCGACGGGGAGGTGTGGTCGGAGGACAGCACCGAGGACCTCTGCCTGTGGGTGGTCGGGCAGGGGTACGGGCTGTGGCGGGCGGTGGTGGAGGGGGAGCGGGCGCTGGAGGAGGCCGCGCGGGTGTACCTCGGAGGGGAGGCGGCCTGGGACGGGGACGTCGCGGATCCGGCGCACCGGGGCTACCAGTCGCCGGATGCCATCGTCCACGGCGTCCACCGGTCGCGGTTCGGCGAGGAGTTGCGCGAGCGGCCGGAGGACTACTGAGGACGCCTGAGGGCCGGCGGCGTGCGGGGTGGCGGTTCTCGGTGTCGCCACCCCGCCCGCCGCCGGCCTCCCGGCACGCGGCCGTGGTCCGTCGAGCCGGACGGTCCGTCAGCCGTCAGCCGGTGTGGGAGTCGCGCAGGAGCTTCTTGTCCGGCTTGCCGACGGGCGTCAGCGGGATCTCGTCCACGAGGTGCAGCACCTCGGGGGCGAAGATCCGTCCCTTGCGCTCGGTGACGAACGCGCGGAGTTCCGCCAGCGTCGGCCGCTGCCCGGGGGCGGGGACGACGGCGACGTGGACGTGTTCCGTCTCCTGGTCGTCGCGCACGCCGAAGACCGCGCAGCGGGCGACCGCCGGGTGGGTGACGAGGAGGTCCTCCACCTCGGACGGGTAGACGTGCCCGCCGACCACGATGATCAGGTCCTTGGCCCGGTCGGCGAGGTAGAGGTAGCCGTCCTCGTCGAAGTAGCCGACGTCGCCGGTGTTCAGCCAGCCGTCCCGCAGCACGGCGGCGGTGAGGTCGGGCCGCTTCCAGTACCCGGCCATGACGGTGTCGGAGCGCAGGTGGACCTCCCCCTGCTCGCCGGTCGGCAGGTCGGTGCCGTCGAGCGCGCGGATCGCCACCTCGACGCCCGGGACGGGCCGGCCGACCGAGACCTGGCCGCCGTGGCCGATCCGGTCGTGCTCCTGCGGGGTGAGCATGGAGATCAGCTGCGCCTCCGACATCCCGTAGACGCCGAACAGGACCGGCCCGAACACCTTGAACGCCTCGCGGATCCGGGTCGGCGAGGCGGCGCTGCCCCCGTACGGGATGGTCCGCAGGCTGGACAGGTCGGTGCGGCCGACCGTCGGGTGGTCGAGCAGCTGGTGGAGCAGCGGAGGCAGCAGCCAGAGGTCGGTGATGCGTTCGCGCTCGATGGCGGCGAGGACCGCGCCGGGCTCGAAGGAGCGCTGGAGGACCACCGTGCCGCCGCGCTGGAGGGTCAGGTCGGAGAGGATGCCGGAGAGGTGGGCGAGCGGGGTGGGGGCGAGGAGGCGGGGCGCGCCGGCGGTGGGGTCGCTGCCGACCGGGGTGTCGAAGACGCGGCGGTAGGGCCCGTGCAGGCTGAGGATGCCCTTCGGGATGCCGGTGGTGCCGCCGGTGTGGCGGATGCCGAGGTCGTCGTCGGGCCCGACCCGGACGGCGGGCGGCTCGGCGGGGCGGTGGGCGGAGGCGGCGATCACGTCCTCGCCGACGGCCCCGTCGGCGGCCACCGGTCCCGGGCCGAGGGTGAGGACGGCCGGGACGTCGACCAGCGGGAGCAACTCGGGTGCGGTGGCGTACCGTTCGGCGTCCACGAGCAGGAGGGTGGTGTCGACGCTCGCGGTGATCTCGGCCAGGACCGGCGCGCTCATGCCGTCGTACAGGTTGACCACCCGGGCGCCCGCGAGGCCCGCGGCGTAGCGGGCGCTCAGGGCCTCGGGGGTGTTGCCGGTCAGCAGGGTCACGGTGCTGCCGACGGTCACTCCCCGGGCGACCAGCTCGTGGGCGAGGCGGTAGGTGGTGGCGGCGAAGTCGCCGGCGGTGATCTCGGCGCCGTCGGCGGTGACGAAGGCCTGACGGCCGGGGTCGGATGCGAGGGCTCGGAGGATCAGCGCGGGGCCGCTGACGAACTCGGAGTCCCGCGTGGCCACTTCGTGCTTGTAGTTTGCAACCATGGCCACAGGCTAACCCCAACCCCGGTGTCGTACCGGGGGCGCCCGGAGGGTAATTGGCGTGAACCTTGCGCTGACGGCGCAATCATGACGGTGCATCAGGAAACGGTTGCTGCCCGCGCAGCCCCGTCCGGGTGAACCGTGCGGGTGAAGCACGGGTGAAACGTGGGCGACGTGCGGGTGGGTCGCGGGGCCCGGCGGCCCCGCTCAGAACGCCGTCGGAGACCGGAGGGCGAGGTCGGTGGCGGTGGCCCAGTGGTCGGCGGTGGCGGTCACGATCACGTAGCCCTGCTGGGAGGGGAGCCGGGGGACCGTGGCGCTGAGGCAGCCGTGGCTGCGGTGGACCTCGACGGGGACGGGGACGCCGTGGAGCAGCACCTCGCCCGGGGTGGGCGGCCCGTCGAGCGGGGCGAGCTGGGTGCGGGGGTCGAGACGGCTGGAATTGGCGAGGAAGGTGGAGAGTTGGGACTGCGGGGTGGTGAGGGAGCCCACCCGGTGGCCGGGCGGAACGGGGCGCGAGGTCTGGACGACGGCGACGAGTTCGCCGTCCAGGTGGTAGTTGAGGTCGAGGTGGCAGAGGTAGCCGTCCGAGGAGAGCCGCCCCAGCAGGAAGAACCACCCGGGCGGGGCGGCGCGGAGTACGGCGATCTGCTCGCCCCACTCGTCGGCCGTCTCGCGGTGGGTCGGTATGTGGATGCTGCGCGGGCGGGTGTCGCGGAACAAGGGCTTCCCCCAACGGTCGGCTGACAGACGGTCGTTGGGACGAGTATGCGGTTTCGCCCGGAGGTTCGGGGGCGGTTCGGGGACGGATCGGCGGCGGATCGACCGTTGGGGCCGGCCGGATGGTGTGGCCGAGGGCGTTCTTCGTCGGCTGGAGCGCGTGAGAAGTCGGCGGGTCCGACTTCCGGTGCGGGGCCCGGCGGCGCGGGGCCGGACGGTGCGGGGTCAGCCGGCGCGGGGGCAGCCGGGCCGGCGGTGGGTGCGGGCGGCGTGGAGGGCCAGGGGGGTGACGAGCGCGGCCGTCAGGGCGCAGGCGAGGGCCAGGGTGCCGTAGCCGCCCGCCGCGGCGAGCGGGGCGGAGAGCAGGCCGCCGGTGCTGCCGGCGACGGCGAGGCCGACGTCGGCCAGGCCCTGGGTGGAGGCCCCGCGGGCGGACGGCGCCGCGGCGGTGACGACGGCCGTCCCGCTGACCAGGCCGAGGTTCCAGCCGGCGCCCGCCAGGGTCAGGGCCACGGCCAGGACCGGGACCGAGTCCGCCGGTGCGAGGGCGGCGAGGAGGGCGGCCGCGGAGAGGAGGGCGCCGCAGGCCGCGGCGACCGGCAGAGCTCCCCAGCGGTCGACCAGCAGGCCGCTGAGCGGGGACGGGAGGAACATCGCGGCGATGTGGAGGGAGACGACGAGGCCGATCGTGCCCGTGCCGTGGCCGTTGGCGGCCAGGTGCACGGGCGTCATCGTCATGATGGCGACCTTGGGCAGCTGGGCGAGCAGCATGATCCACAGACCGGTCGCCACCCCGGGCCCGCGGCCCGGCTGCCCGGCCGGGGCGTCCGCGATCGGGACGTCGCCAGGGACGTCGTCCGGGACATCGCCAGGGACATGGCCAGGGACGTCGCCAGGGACATCGTCCGGCGCGGCCCCGGGAGCCCGGGTGCGTGCCAGGCGGAGGGGATCGGGACGCAGGGCGGTGGTGAGGACGACGGCCGCCACCGTGTAGCCGAGGGCGGCGAGCAGGAACGGCCCGGCCAGCGGGGGGATGCCCCAGGCCTGGGCGAGCCGGCCGGTGAGGGGCACCAGGTTGGGCCCGGCGACCGCCCCGAGCGTGGCGGCGAGCAGGACCCGGCTCAGGGCGCGGGCCCGCCGCCGGGGGGACGCGAGGTCGGCGCCGGCGTAGCGGGCGAGCAGGTTGGTGGCGGTGCCGGCGCCGTAGACCAGGAGGGAGGGCAGGAGCAGCGCGACCTGGTCGGCGGCCACCGCGGCGACCACCCCGACGCTGCCCAGGGCGCCGGCGGCGTAGCCGAGGCCGAGCCCGGGGCGGCGGCCCCTGGACTGGCACAGCCGGCCGATGGCCAGGGCGCCGAGCATCGATCCGCCGGTGAACAGGGCGGTGGGGATGCCGGCGAGGCCCCTGGAGCCGAGCATGTCCTCGGCCAGCAGTGCTCCCACCACGATGCCGGCGGTCAGTCCGGCGCCGCTGACCAGCTGGGAGACGACCAGGACGGCCAGCACCCGCCGCTGCTCGGGAGGTTCGGGCGGTTCGGGGGTCCGGCGGGGCTCGGTGGCGGCCCGGGCGGGAGGTGTCATCCGGTCGCCAGGGGGCGCAGCGCCGAGATCTCCGCCAGCGGCATGTCCAGCTGCTCGTGGAGGTAGCGGACGATGGTCCAGTGGGCGAGGGCGCCCTCGTCGAAGGGGCCGAACTCGCGGCAGTAGAGCGGGATCCAGCGCAGTGCCTCCTCTGCGGCGCGCGCCCGGCCGGGCTGCTCCTGGTAGGACTCGTAGGGGATGCCGCGGTGGTGGATGAAGTACCGGCCGGGCAGGCGTTCCTCGCAGAGGGCGCGGTACTCGCGGGTCTGGAGGATGAGGTAGTGCCAGACCTCGTCGATGTGCTGTTCGACGGGGAGGAAGAGGCCGGCGAGCTCCTCGCGGTGGCGCGAGACGAGGTAGAGGTAGCGCAGGCACTCGGTGACCTGGCGTTCGGCCTCGGCGGGGGTGGTGGCGGTGCGGGCGGCCGTGTGGGCCACCACCTCGGCGTGGAGGTCGTCGTCGAGCAGGGCCCTGAGCTGTCCGGCCGGGACGCGGGGCGCGGGCTGCGACGGCGTTCCGGGCCGGGGCTGGGCGGTCATCGGGGGTCTCCGTGGGTGGTCCCGGCCGCCGGACCCGAGGGCGGGGCCGGGGCGACGGTGGCGTTGGCGGTCGGGGTGGCGGGCGAGGACGGGGGCGCGGCGAGCCACGGGTACTTGCCGGAGGGGCCGATCGGCAGCTGGGCGTGGTGCTCGACGCGGCAGCGCCGTCCGGTGAGCTCGCGGACCGCGTGGGCCAGGGCGTCGGTCTCGGCCGCCCGGAGCGGGGCCCCGTCGAAGGTGGTGCAGCGCAGGACGGCTCCGTCCTCGTGCCCGTCCCCGAGGTGCAGGCGGTGGAGGAAGACGCGGGGGGTGACGGCGCTGACGGCGTCGTCGAGGTCGCCCTGGGCGACGGGGCCGCGGGGAGTGGGGAGCAACTCCTTCTCGCGGCCGCAGAAGCGGGTGATCCGGGCCGGGTCGGTGCCGCCGTCCGCGGTGCGCACGCAGTCCCCCGAGCGGTAACGGACCAGCGGCATGTACGGGTTGCGCACGCTGGTGACGATGAGGCTGTGGATGGTGCTGCCCGGGGCGACGGGGACGAGTTCGACGCTCATGTCCTCCAGGTGCGGCCGGTAGCCGCCGCCGCGGTCGCTGGAGTAGAGGTAGCCCAGCTCGGTGCTGCCGAAGAGGTCGACGATCGGGCAGTCGAAGTGTTCGCGCAGGTACCGGGCCACGTTCGCCGGGGTGTGCTCGTAGGCGTGGACGATGCTGGCCGGCCGGGGGAGGTGCTCCCACAGGCCCCAGGCCACGGCCTTGCGCACCAGGTGCGCCAGGTGGGAGGAGGAGCAGTCCAGGTGGTAGCGGCCCCCGGGGTGGGCCCGGGCCGCGTCACGGATCTCCGTGAGCATGCGCTCGACGTCCGCGCGCTGCCAGTGGCCTGGGTCCAGGGTCAGGTTGAGGTAGAAGGTGCGCTCGTCCAGCCGGCGGTCGGCCGGGGAGGGGGTGCCGGACGGCTCCTCGCCGCGTTTGCGGGCGTTGACGCGGGCGACGTGCTCGGTGGCCAGCACGGTGGTGAGCGAGACCCTCGGACAGCCCTCCGCCCAGGTGGCGGCGATGTCGGGGTGTTCGCTCCACAGCCGGTAGTAGGAGTTCAGCAGGAAGTAGGGCGGCCGGATGATCTGCATGCGGGCGTGGTTCGTGCCGGTGGAGAGCACGAACTCCGCCTCACCGGTGGCGAGCGCCGCGGCGAGGCGCGGTGTCGTCCAGTTGTCGGGAAATCCCCGGGCGATCTCGGGTTTCTCCAGAATGGGGAAATGCCCCCGCTCGATCGCGGTGCGGTAGAGCGGGATGTCCCTGATCCGGTCGATCACGTCGGGGGTCGGCTGACCGTTCACTGTGTCCTCCAGTCGGCGCCCGGCACCCGGACCGCCGGAGCCCGACGGCCCGGACGACCGGGCCGGGCAGGTGGTCCGGGTGCCGGGCGGTGCGTCAGGAGATACAGCCGGACTTCGCGATGCTGATGCACCCGTCCTTGGCCACGCTGATGCAGCCGTCCTTGGCGGTGCCTCCGGAGTTGGCGGCGACCCAGCCCTTCCACGCGTCTTCCTGGATCATCTTCTTGACGAGCTGTTCCATTCGGACCTCCGAGATGTGTCGGTATTCCGGCGGCGCTGGTCGTCGCCGCCAAAACGACAGTAAAGTGATGGTCAAGGAAGTGTCAATGACGGTTAATCAGACAGCGATGAGTGGCGCGTGGCCGAGAGTTGACGGACCGACAGTCCGGCACAGAAACGGCGGATCCGATTCCGGAAAAGGCCCGCGCTGGAGCTGGCCACCGCCGCGCTGGACGGCCGGAAAGCCGAAGCGGAGCTGGTCGAGGTGGCCGACGAGGCCGAGGCCACCCGGCTGGGGATGTGCGGTTCGCCGACGATCCTGATCGACGGCACCGACCCGTTCCCGCCGCCCGGGGCGGTGCCCAGCCTGTCCTGCCGCCTCGCCGCCTGTCCCTTCTCCGCCGTCCCCACCCGGCACAGGGTCCGCCTCGGCAGCGGGGTGGAGGTGTGGTCGATGTGCGCCATCGACGCCCTGGGCATCCCGGCGATGCTCGGCCAGGACGCGGTGATCTCCTCCATCGACCCGGTGAGCGGCGACGCCGTCACGGTCACCTCGGCCGACGGCGTCCTGCGCTGGGACCCGGTGGACGCCGTGGTCTTCGTCGGGCAGCGTCCCGGAGGCGGTCCCGCGGCGGCGGCCTGCTGTGACGCGCTGAACTTCTTCACCGGTGCGGCGAACGCCGGGGCCTGGACGAGCAGGCACCCGGACGTCCCCGGCCGTACGGTCGGCCGGTCCGAGGCCGAGCGCGTCGGCCGGGAGACCTTCGGGCACCTGCTCGCGCCCTGAGCGCCGGCCGGCGGGCGCGGCGGGGCCTGCCGCCACGGCGCGGGCCGGTGCCGGTGGTGGCTCGGCCGTCCTCCGCCCGGCCGCCTTCCGCCCGGCCGCCTTCCGCCCGGTCGCCTTCCGCTCGGCCGGCGTCGGTCAGGATCCGGTGGGCAGGAGCGCGGCGAGTTCCCCCAGGACCCGGGCCGCCGGCGCCGGGTGGACGAGCCAGCGCAGGTGGCCGCCTTCGAGGGTCCGGACGTCGAAGGGGTTGTCGGGGGTGAGCGCGTCGGCCTCGCGGATCATGCGGTCCTGCATGGCGGGCGGAATGCTGGTGTCGGCGGCCAGACGCACGTAGGTCCGGGGAATCCGGCCCCAGGTCGTGGCCCGCGCCCGGTCCGCGGACGTGCCGGCGTCGAGGTTCTCGTCGGGCTGGAAGGTGTTCAGGAAGGTCCGGAACTCGTCATCGGTGAGGTCGGCGGCGAACGCCTGCCGGAACGCGGCGAGCGCCGTCGGGTCGGCGGTGCGGAAGTTGACCCGGAGCAGGCCGAGTTCGGCCGGGTTCCCGGCGAGCGCGGCGGCGAAGGCGGCGGGGTCGACGGTCGCCATCTCCGGCTGGGCGTAGTAGCCGCTCACGTCCAGATCGACGGGGCACCAGGCGGAGACGTAGACGATCCGGTCGACCAGCTCGGGCCGGGCGTTGGCGACGGCGGTGGCCGTGATGCCGCCCCTGCTGTGGGCGACGAGGACGGTGGGCCCGTTCCGCTTGGCCCGTTCGAGGACCTCGATCACGCGGGCGGCGTTGTCGGCGAGCGTGACCCCCTTGATGCTCCCCGGCTCCGCGGCGAGCGCTTCGAGGTTCTGGGGAGCCTGGTAGGGCGCGGGGAAGGTCGCCTCGAATCCGTGCCCCGGAAGGTCGACCGCGACGGAGCGGTGCCCGAGCAGGGCGAGTTCGGCCTGTAGCGGCGCGAACGAGAACGAGTTCGCGAAGGCCCCGTGGACGAAGACGAAGGTCGGCAGGTTCTGCATGGCCTCAGCCTCCAGCAGAACGATCTTCGGAACAAGACCGAACCGAGGAGGGATCAGCTGCGGCGGGCGGGTGCGAACAGGCCGGTCCGCGTGACGCGTCCGGGCCGCCGGGGCCGGGAGGGCCGCGGAACCCGCGTGCGTCACGCGGCAGTCGGGCCTCAGCCGCCGGTGGTGGTCCGGGCGGCTTGGGTGCGGCAGTGGGTGAGGGCGTAGGTGATGCGGCGGTCGGGGCGGGGGGTGGTGGTGAGGAGTTCGCCGGCTGTGACGAGGGTGGTCCAGTACTGGGCGGGGTTGCCGGTGCGGGGCATGGGGCGGGCGGCGGCGAGGGAGAGGTAGGCGGTGGTGAGGTTGCCGGTGGTGAACCAGCGCTGGAGGCCGTGCTGGTGGCCGGCGCGGATGCCGCCCATGGCGTCGATGGCGGTCAGGAAGTGTTCCACGACGGCGAGTTCGGTGTCCGTGAGACTCTTGGGGATGTCGAAGACGCCGAGGGCTTCGAGGACTTCGCCGGTGTCGGCTTCGGAGTTCGGGCGGGGGTCGGCGAGCAGGGCGTCGTGGCACTCGGCGAGGCGGCGGGTGGTCTCGGCGAGCGGGATGGCCAGGGCGAGGCAGACCGCTCGGGCCGAGGGCAGGGGCTTGCCGGAGCGCTTGGCGAGGAGCGCGTAGGTGGCGGCCGGGGTGGTGCCGCGGGACATGGCGTGGCGGGCGAGGGTGGCGAGGTTCAATGGGGGCTCTCAGATGGTGACGAGGGTGGGGGCGCACAGGGCCCAGGCGAACTTGCCGATGCCGCCGGGACGGGTCTCGCAGCCCCAGCGGTGGGCGAGTTCGTTGACGAGGAACAGTCCGCGGCCGCGCTCGTCGTCCGGGGCGGCGATGTGGAGGGTGGGGTGGCCGGCGCCGGCGTCGTGGACTTCGAGGCGCAGGAGGCGGTCGGGGGTGAGGGTGAAGCGGATCTCGATGTGGCGGTCGTCGGGGGCGTCGGAGTGCTGGACGGCGTTGGCGAACAACTCGCCGAGGAGGAGTTCGGCGGTGTCGGCGTAGCGGTCGCCGGCGGGGAGACCGGAGAGGTAGGCCCGCAGCAAGTACCGCGCCAGGGGCGTGGATTCGGTCTCGGAGTCGAGGCGCGCGACGAACATACGGGGGCGACGGGCAGTGGGCATGGGGGTGCACCTCAGGGGGCGGAGGGGGCGTGCGAATGGGGCGCGCAGTTCACTCTGTGCATGCGGGTGACTGCGTTCCGGTAACAATGATCGGCCTGCGGAGGTACGGTGACGCCCAGATCCACGTGTTGGGCACGTGGCGCACGAGTGGGAGCATCAATGACACAGCGGAAGATCAAGCGGGGACCGACGGCCAGCTCCGCGATCATGTTCGGCGAAGAGCTCCGCTACGCGCGGGAGTCGGCGGGCTACACCCAGGAAGACCTGGGCAAGCTGATGCACCTCGACCGCACGGTGATCTCGCGGATGGAGACCGGGCGGCGGAAGCCGTCGGTCTTGGAGGTCGAGGAGCTCGAAGGGATCCTGAATGCGGGTGGCCTGCTGAGGCGGTTGTACGGCCGGGTGGACTGGAACGCCTCGATCGAGCACCCGGATTGGTTCCGGGATCACGTTGACCTGGAGGCCATCTCCATTGGGGTTCGGGTATACCAGGACGGCGTGGTGCACGGCCTTTTGCAGTGCCAGCAGTACGCGCGAGCGCTCTTCGCCACTGGCGATGCGGCCGGCAAGCCGGAGGAGATCGAGGAGCTGACCAGGGCTCGACTCAGTCGGCAGACTCGATTTCTGGCGTCCGATGGGCCGTTGTTGGTGGTCATTCTCGACGAGAGTGCCATCCGCACGGTCATTGGCGGACCCGGTGTGATGAGGAGCCAGATGGAGCACCTGCTGCGGGTGTCTCGGCTCCCGAACGTCGTTGTTCAGGTGGCCCTGTTCTCAAGTCGGCAGGCCTTCATCAACACGGCTATGGTGTTGCTGGAGCTGCCGGATGGGCAGCGTTTGGTCTACTCGGAGAGCCTTGAGCGAGGTCATCTCAGTGATGATTCCGTCAGTGTGGCCAAGCATCACCATCGCTTCGATCGGCTCCGTGGTGAATGCCTGTCAGAGAGCGAATCGCGTCGGCTGATTGTCGATGCCCTGGAGGGTTACACAGATGATGAGCAACGAGCACGCCGTAGTCGCTTGGCGGAAGAGCAGCTACAGCGGCAACAACGGCGGCGACTGCATCGAGGTAGCCCCCGGTTTCCCCGGCCTCGTTCCGGTGCGTGACTCCAAGGATCCGCTGGGCCCGGCCCTCGTTTTCCCGGCCGCCGCGTGGGAATCCTTCGTCGCGGCCGTCCGTGAGGGCGACCTCCCGGCCTAGAACTCCCAGAGGGGTTGGCTGTGTTGATCTGGCGCAAGAGCAGCTACAGCGGAAACGACGGCGGCTGCTGCGTCAAGCTCGCCGCAGCCACCTGGCGGAAGAGCAGCTACAGCGGGGATGACGGCGGGGACTGCATCGAGGTAGCCCCCGGTTTCCCCGGCCTCGTCCCGGTGCGTGACTCCAAGGATCCACTGGGCCCGGCCCTCGTTTTCCCGGCCGCCGCGTGGGAAGCCTTCGTCACGGCCGTCCGCACGGGAGACCTCCCGGCGTAGCGCTCCCGGTGCCGGCGGCGCCTCCGGGGTGACCAGGGCCGTTCCCGGGAGAGGGGCCTCCGGCCGTCGCCGGGAGGTGGTCGGAACCACCCCTCCAGATGGTCTATGCTTAACCCATCACCCAGATGCGCGGGTGGCGGAATAGGCAGACGCGCTGGATTCAGGTTCCAGTGCCCGAAAGGGCGTGGGGGTTCAACTCCCCCCTCGCGCACAGCGAACGGCCGGTCGATCTTCGGATCGACCGGCCGTTTTGTCGTTCGCCCCGTTCGCGGGCGTGCTCGCGCTCAGGGCGGCGGTTCAGCAGGTGATGAGCAGGCTGGTCACGGCGGTGCAGGTGGCGGTGGCGGTGGCGGTGGCGGTGAGGGTGGAGGTGGCGTCGGGGGCCGGGTCGGCGGCGCGGACCGTGGCCGTCGCGCGGAGGGGGCCGAGTGTGACGAGGCCGGCGTGGGCGGTGAAGGTCTCGATACCGCCGCTGTTCTCGGGCGGGCAGATGATCGAATCGGCGGCGGTCGCGGCCGGAGCGGCGGCGAGCACGGTGCCGGCGCCGATCAGCAGCGCGGCGGCGGGCAGGGCGAGAGCGCGGAACGGGTTCATGTCGGTGTCCTCGGGTGGCGGCGAGTAGGCCGTCCGTGATCATGTCGACCACGCGCCCCGGCCGACAAGAGGGCCCTCACGTTCCGGCCGAACAAGGCCACATCCCGACGGGTCGGCCGTATCGACGACCACGCGGCCGACGCCATCCCGCCGATCCGCTCGCGGCGGGGCCCGAGACGGCGCGGACCCGGCCACCCGGCCGTCCTGTCGTTCGGGACACCGGTGGTGGTGCGCCCCGGTGTGTGTACTTACGACTTTCCCCGTCGCCGTTTATCCCTCCCCCCGGCGGTGGGATCCCCCTCCCGAACGGCGAGGCCGCTCCTCGCCGAGGAACCGGAAGGGGGGCCCGCGTGAAGTGGTCCGTGCCGAGGCGGACAGCGGTCTCCATGACCGCGGCGGCGATCGCGGGTGCGGCCGTGATCCCCGGAGCCCGCGCACCCGCCGTGCCCAGGCAGCTCGGCCGGCCCGGGGGCCACTCGGTGTGCGCGTTCACCGAACAGGACTTCCGGGGTCTGCTCGCGCACATCAGGCTGCCGCGGCTCCTGATCGAGCCGCCGATCGAGAGCGCGGCCAACCACAGCCACGTCACCTGGTGCTTCTACGAGTCGCCCGCCTACGGAGGCCTCCACGTCGTCCTCGAACCGGGCCGCGGTACCGCCCGTTTCCCCTACCCCGTCCAGTCCGCCCGGCCTGCCGGAGAGGGGTGAGCGGTCCTCAGCCGCGCTCCGTGCGGCGGGCGTGGCGGAGGACCGCGAGGACGGCCGTTCCGGCGGCGGCCGCGAGGGCGAGCACCGAGGCCACGGTGACCACGTCGGCGGCGGTGACCGGCTGGGAGCGCAGCGCCTGCCAGGTCAGCAGGAGCACCAGGCCCAGGTAGGCCAGTGCGGCGGTCCACACCAGGGCGACCCGGTGGCGCTCGGACAGCCCGCGCGGCCTGGTGACGAGCAGGAAGCCGACCAGCGGCAGCACCTGGAACGCGTGGAGCCCGACGAAGTGGGGCACCCGCAGATCGCCGCCGAGCGTGCTCCAGTCGGTGACCGGAAGCCCCGTACCGCCGTCGGCGAGCCCGACGGTGTGCGCGCCGATGACCGGCAGACCGTGGCCCTGCGCGGCGGCGGCGCGCTGCCGGGGGGTGGGCGTCGTCATCAGGAACGCGACGGCCATGCCCAGGGCACACACCGCCAGGCCCAGGCGGAGCCCCCAGGCGAACACCGGTGGTTGCAGCCGCTGGCGCAGCACCAGGACGACGGTCGCCAGGGCCATCGTCCAGGTGGCGACGATGAAGGCGGCCATCGTCATCCACACCGCCGTCGCCGTCGCCGTACCGAAGTTGAAGTGACTGGTGGTTCCGGCCGCCGCCGCGGCGGCGATCAGGGCCATCTCGACGGTCAGGGAGACGGCGGTCACCCGGGAGACGAGCCGGACGAAACGATCGTGGCCGCGGACGAAGGTGAGCAGCCACAGCAGGGTGAGCGTGTAGATGCTGATCGAGAGCGCGAAGCGGGCCGGTTTCGCCCAGGCGGGCTGCCCGGTGATCGACCGGGAGTCGGCGACCAGGCCCACCAGGGCGATGGCGAGCATGACGCCCATCAGCACGGCCGTACCGGCCAGCGGCCGGTTCGCCGTCCACGCCTGCCGCGCCAGCGCCGAAGGCCTGCGTTCCCGCGTCATGTGCTGCCCTTCCCCGCGACCCGCGGGTGTCTTCAGGAAAACGGCCGGTCGACCTTGTGGTCGACCGGCCGTTTCGTCATCCCGGGAACCGGATGGCGGCGGCCCCGCTCCGGGGCCTCAGGCCGCCGGTGGTGCGGGGTCCGTCACTCGTTGTGCCAGGTGGCGCCCGAGCCGGTGAACCCACCGACGACGCCGGAGTCGTCGGCCCAGACGAAGAAGTCGGCGTGCGAGACACCCTCGGGGCTGACGGAGGACTCGACGGCCGCCGCGCCGGCGCCGTTCTGGTTGGCGACGAAGAAGCCCTGGCCGAAGGACGCGTCCAGGCCCTCGGTAGCCGAGGCCAGGCCGGCGCAGCCGATCACGAGCGGGACGGTAAGGGCGCCGACGGCCAGGACACGCTTGAGAGCACGCATGAGAGTCTCCTCCGTGGAGTGTGAGGTCAGGAGCGGCGGCGCTCGGTCGGTGCCGCCTGAACCAGACAGCCACGGGCCACCACCCCCCGCAAGCGCCACCGCCATCCGAACAGACCCAACGACCAGTCAGAAACACCGCGCCGACCTGCGGAAATGGCCGATCGGGTGATCACGTCGCAAGGTCGTTCGGGCGGAGCAGACCCACGGCCGACAGCACTCCCGCACCGTGCTGCGCGACGCCCTCGCCGGTGCGGTGAAGCCACCGCAGTGAAGCCACCGCAGTGAAGCAGCCGGGGTGAAGCCGCCGCGGTGACCGGGCCGCGCCGAGGGGGAGTGGGTGGGTGCCGTCCGGTGCTCCCCGGTGCGCGGGCTTCGCTACCGGGCCGCGGACGCCGGGCCTCCGGTGCCGCCGGAGCCCCGGGCGTACACGGTGAAGGAGGTCAGGCCGGAGGGTAGTGTCCAGGCCCCGTGCGCCGCCCGGACGGACACCTTGTAGCGGTGCGGTCCTTCGTCCCGCCGGCCGGGCGCGGCCTGGGCGGCCTGGGTGGCCTGCGCGGTCGTCGTGGCCAGCACCGTGACGGTCGACGTGGTCGCCAACAGGCCTTGCCGGAAGAGTTTTTGATTGGTCGTCATCAATGCCGATGGTCTGGAATCCCGGCGGCCCCGGCGATGGCTTCCACCCGGATTCATGCGAACGAGTGGTCGCGATCCGGCCGAGTTCGAGGCGGCCCGCGACGTGCCTCCAGCGGGGCCCGTCGGTGGCCCTCCGGAGGGGTGGGCGCCGTCGGCGGTCCTCCCTCGATCGGGGGAGGACCGCTGGTCGGAAGGCCGGTGATACTGACGGACATGATCAAGGGACTGCGGCCGCTGTTGCGCGGCTCGACGTACACGGGTGTGCTGTTCGCGGCGCTCGGGGCGCTGGCGGCACTGCCGGTGGCGATGGTGGCGCTCGGGATGACGCTGGGAGTGTCGGGCCGGCCGGACGCGGTCTGGGTGGCGCTGCCGCTGTGGGCGCTGCTGCTCGCGGTGGCCGGGCTGCCGCGGGTGGTGCGCCGGGTGCTGGTGACGGGGGCACGGCGGCTGCTGGGCGTCGCGGTGCCCGACCCGGTGAAGGGGGCCGCGACGGAGCGGTGGCGGACACCGGTGTTCGTGGTGGCGCACGTGGCGCTGGGCTGGACGGTGCTGATCGGCGGCAGCACGCTGCTGGTGATGGGAGTGGCACTACTGCCGGGACGCTGGGCGGCCGGTGAGGCGCGGATCAGCCTCTTCGGCTGGGGCACGGAGGTGACGGGCGTCTGGGCCTGGGTGGTGGCGGCGCTCAGCCTGGTGCTGGCGGCGGTGCTGTTCGCGGGGGTGTCGGGGGCGCTGCGGTGGCTGGCGCCCCGGCTGCTCGGGCCCTCCCCGGCCGAGCGGCTCGCGATGGCCGCCGAGCGGGAGCGGCTGCTGGCCGAACGCAACCGGCTGGCCCACGAGTTGCACGACTCGATCGGGCACACCCTGACCGCCGCCACCATCCAGGCGGCCGTCGCCGGCGAGGTGCTGGCCGACGATCCGGCGGCGGCCCGGGCCGCCATGCGCAGCATCGAGGAGTCCACCCGGGCCGCGCTGGAGGACCTCGACTACGTGCTCGGCGCGCTGCGCGAGGAGCAGTCGGGCACCGCGCCGACCCGCACCCTCACCGACCTGCCCGAGCTGGTCGACCGGCTGCGGCACGCGGGCGCGGTCGTGGAGCCGCGGACCACCGGGGACCTGGCGCAGGTGCAGGGCACGCTCTCCCGGGCCGCCTACCGGATCGTCCAGGAGGGCCTGACCAACGCGCTGCGGCACGGCGGGGGCGGGCCGATCGGGCTGTGGGTGGCGGCGGGGCCGGAGGCGCTGGAGCTGAGCGTGGTCAACAGCGTGGCGGGCGGCGGGGCCGGGCCGGGGTCGAGTGGGTTCCCGACCTCCGGCCACGGGCTGCCCGGCCTGGCCGAGCGGGTGCGGCTGCTGCACGGCGAGTTCGAGGCCGGCCCGTACGGCGAGGGGCAGTGGCGGCTGGCCGTCCGGCTGCCGATGCGGTGGTCGGCGTGAGCGGCCCCGGTCCCGACGCGGGCCCCGGTCCCGGCCCCGACGGGGGCGCGCCGCCCGAGGTCACCCTCCTGATCGCCGACGACGACCCGGTCACCCGCAGCGGGCTGGGCACCCTGCTGGGTGCCCAGCCGGGCATCACGGTGGTCGGGCGGGCCGCCGACGGCGTCGAGGCCGTCGAGCAGGCCCGCCTGCTGCGGCCGGACGTGGTGCTGATGGACGTGCGGATGCCGCGCCGCAACGGGATCGAGGCGACCCGCGAACTGCTGGAGCGGGACGCCGACCCGCCCAAGGTCGTGGTGATCACCACCTTCGAGAACGACGGCTACGTCACCGCCGCGCTGAGCGCCGGCGCCAGCGGCTTCGTCCTGAAGCGGCGGCCCGTCCCGCAGATCGCCGAGGCGGTGCGGGTGGCGGCGGCCGGGGAGGCGGTGCTGTTCCCCGCCGCGCTGCGCCGGATGGTCGCGGCCCGGCCGCTGGACTCCGCCGAGGCGCTGCCCCGGGCGGCGCTGACCGGGCGGGAGGAGGGGGTGCTGCGGCTGATGGCCACCGGGCTGTCCAACCCGGAGATCGCGCAGGCGCTCGCGGTGAGCCAGGAGACCGTCAAGACGCACGTCGGGAACGTGCTGAACAAGCTCGGCGCGCAGAACCGGACCCATGCGGTGGTGATCGCCTACGAGAGCGGGCTGGTGGTGCCGGGGCTGCCGGGCACGTAGGGCCTACGGCCGCGGGTCGACCGGGGTGAGGGTGCCGAGGCGGTCCTCGACGGCCTGGGCGGCGGCCAGGCACAGATCCTCCCGGAACGCCCGGCCGACGAGCTGGACGCCGGTGGGCAGGCCGCCCGCGTCGAGGCCGGTGGGCACGGCGACGGCCGGGACGCCCACGAAACTGGTCACCGAACAGAGCCGCATGGCGCCGGCGACCCGGTCCCGGCCCGCCTGGTCCCTGGACTCCAGGCCGGGTTCGACCGGCGGCTCGGTGAACACCGGCCCCAGCAGCAGCGGGTAGGCCTCCAGGAACTCCGCCCACGAGCGGCGGATGCCCATCCAGGCGCTCATCAGCCGGATCAGTCCGGCGGCGTCCGCGGGCGGGGCGATGCGCATCGTCAGCTCGATGAAGCGGTCGCCGCCCTCGCCCAGCAGCTGCCGGACGGCGGGCCAGCTCGGCGCGAACTCGGTGTTGGTGAGGCGGTAGTAGGTGTCGAGGGCCTCCTCCATGCGCGGGACGTCGGGGACCTCCCGGACGTCGTACCCGGCGTCGCGCAGTGCCTCGGCGGCCGTCTCGACGGCGTGGCGGACGGTCGGGTGGACGCCGCGGCCGCCCGGGTCGGCGACGACGGCCACCCTGACCGGGGCGGTGGGCGGCTCGCCGTACAGCGGGACGGGCACCGCGCGCGGGTCGCGCGGGTCGGTGCCCGCCAGGATCTCGTAGGCGAGCCGCAGGTCGGCGACCGTACGGGCCAACGGGCCGTCGGTGACCAGGACCTGGGAGGCCGGGCCCGGGTCGTCCGGGCCGATCAGGCGCTGGTCGGCGGGGAAGCGGCCGGTGGTCGGACTGAGGGCGGCGACCCCGCAGAAGGAGGCGGGGATGCGGACCGAGCCGCCGGAGTCGTTGCCGAGCCCGAGCGGGGCCATCCCGGCGGCGACCGCGACGCCGTCCCCGCCGCTGCTGCCGCCGGGGGTGCGCTGCGCGTTCCAGGGGTTGCGGGTGTCGCCGTACAGCTCGCTGCGGGTGTGCATCCCGGCGAGGATCAGCGTCGGCAGGTTGCTGTGGCCGACTGGGATCGCCCCGGCCGCGCGCAGCCGGGCCACCGGGACGGCGTCGTCGGTGGCGACGTGGTCGCGGAAGCGCGGGGTGCCGAAGGTGGTGGGCACGCCGGCGATCGGGGTGCACTCCTTGACGGTGAACGGCACGCCCGCGAGCGGGCCCAGCGGCTCGCCCGCGGCCCGGCGGCGGTCGGTGTCCAGGGCGGCCGCGCGGGCGCGGTCGGCGAGGAGCCGGGTGACGGCGTTCAGGTGGGGGTTGACCTCGGCGATCCGGGCCAGGTGGCTGTCCATCACGTCCAGGGCCGACACCTCGCCGGTGCGCACGGCGGCGGCGAGTTCGGTGGCGGGCCTGCTCCACAGGGGCATGAGGGTCTCCTCGGCTCGTTTCCGATGCGGTCGCATCGGAAAACGAACGATAGCCCGGAATCCGATACGCTTGCATCGGAATATCGGGGGGCGTACCGAGGAGGCCGCAGATGCCCAAGCAGGTGGACCACGAGGGCCGGCGCCGGTGGATCGCCGAGGCCGTCTGCCTGCTGGTGGACGAACACGGGCTGGAGGGCGTCACCCTGCGGGACGTCGCCGCCCGGGCGGAGGTCTCGATGGGGGCCGTCCAGCGCTGCTTCCGCACCAAGGAGGAGATGCTCCTGTTCGCCCTCGGGCACGTCGGCGAGCGGGTCACCGAGCGGGTGCGAAACCGGCTGCTGGCCGGCCCCGCGCAGTCGGCGGCCGGCCAACTCGGGCTGGTGGCGGGCGAGATGGCGCTGCTGCGCGAGGAACACCGGGCCGAGGCCAGGATCTGGCTCGCCTTCGTCGCCGGGGCCGCCGTCAACCCGGCGCTGGCGGCGACCCTGCGGAGCAGCTACGCGGCGCTGGAGGAGCTGATGGTGCGGCTGGTCACGGAGGCCGCCGGCGGGGAGGTCGTCGGCGGCTCGGTGATCGGCGGGGAGGCCGCGGGCGGGCCGGTGGTGGCGCGGACCGAGGCCCGTACGCTGCTCGCCCTCGCGGACGGGCTCACCGCGCACGTGCTGGTCGGGCACCGCAGCCCGGCGGAGGCCGAGGAGGTCCTGCACGCGCACCTGGCCGGGCTCTGGGCGCGCTGCTGACCGGTGCGGTGCCGCCGGCCGGTGCCGCGCTGCCGACCCCACGGGGGTGCCGGCGCACCGATGAGATGATCGGCGCTCAGGACCGTCGGCGGCGGGAAGGCAGGACGGGGGCACGATGGAGGGCACGATGGAGCGCCGTTTCACCGACCCCGGGGTCAGGCTGCACGAGTTCGCCGACGAGGTGCTCGTCCGCTGTCCGCGGTGCGGGGGCCGCGCCCTCGTCCTCGCGCGGCTGGGCGACCGGTGCGAGCACCGGTGGACCGGCGGCCGGGAGCACACCCGTCGGCTGCTGCGCTGCGGCTGCGGGTACGCCGTGGACGGGTTCCCGGCCCCGCGGACGTTCGGCGGGCCGGTCGACCCGTACTTCGAGCTGCCGCTCTGGCTGGACGCCGAGTGCTGCGGCGGCCGGCGGCTGTGGGCGTACAACCCCGCGCACCTGGACCTGCTGGAGGACTACGTCGCGGCCGGACTGCGGGAGCGCGGCGCCGTCCCCGGCATGACCCTGGTGGCGCGGCTGCCCGCCTGGGTGAAGTCGGCCAAGCACCGGGACGAGGTGCTGCGGACGATCCGACGGCTGCGCGCCTCGGTGCCGCCGGCCCGCCGGGCCTCCCGGCCGGCCGCCGACACCGACGCTGCCCGCTGAATCTCCGCCCGCTGGACCTCCGCCCGCTGCGGGGCGCGCCCCGGCCCGCCGCCGGGAATCCCTGTTGCCAGGCGGCGGGCCGGGCGGCGAGGATTCCGTTCGTGTCCGAGACGGTGTCCGAAGCGGTATTCGAGACGGTATTCGACGGGTCCGAGCTGCGGCCCTACCCCAAGATCCCCGCCCGCGGCCGCTCCGGCGGGCCCGGCAGCCGCGAGTGGACGGCGGCGGAGAAGGTGCACGGGGCGCACTTCGCGGTGGTCTGCGAGGGCGGCGCGGTACGGGCCGCGAAACGGCGTGAACTGCTGGACGACGAAGGGCTGGACGGCTTCTTCGGGGTCAGCCGGATCTGGCCGGGACTGTCCGTCGCGGCGGCCAGGCTCGCCGCCGCGCTGCGCGGAACCCGGGGCCCCTCGGCGGTGGTGACCGTCTACGGCGAACTGGCCGGCGGCCGCTACCCGCACCCCGAGGTGCCCGCCGTCCCCGGGGTCGACCCGGTCCAGACCGGCGTCTGGTACGCCCCCGTCCTGCGCTGGCTGCCGTTCGACGCCACCGTCGAGACGCCCGAAGGCCGCTGGTGGACCGCCGACCGCGCGCTGCGCACCGCCGCCCGGGCCGCCGGGCTCACCTGCGTGCCCCTGCTCGGACACGGCCCCCTGAACTCCCTGCACGACCTGCCGGTGCGCTACCCCAGCCGGGTGCCGGCCCTGTTCGGCCTGCCCGAGCTGCCGGACAACCTCGCGGAGGGCTACGTCCTCAAGCCGGCCGGCGAGTGGCACGAGTCGGTCACGGCCCGCCCGCTCGTCAAGGTGAAGCAGCAGGCCTTCGCCGAGGACGACCGCTACGACGGCGCCCGCCCGTACCTCCCCCCGCCGGAGGGCTCGGCCGGAGTCCCGGCCTGGCTCCTCGTCCAGGCCTCGGCCCTGCTCACCCCCGCCCGGGCCGCGGCGGCGGTCAGCAAGCTCGGGCCCCGCACCCCGGCGGAGACGGTGGCGGCCGAGATCGCCCAGGACGTGGCGGAGGAACTCGCCGAGGCGCTGGGCGGCTTGGAGGCTTCCGTCCTGGCCGCACTGCGCCAGGCCCTGGAGCCGGGGGCACGGGCGCTGGCGGCCTTCGACACGGAGGACCGGCGCGGCGGCTGAGCGAGGTCGGGGCGGGGGCGGAGCGGGCCGGAACGGCTGAGCGCGGGCGCGGGCGCGGGCGCGGGCGCGGAGGAATTCCTCCGGAAAAAGATCCCGGCCGGTGTCGAAGCCGGGTTCCGCCGCTCCGACTGAGAGGTGACAGCGCGCTGACGGGGCGCGCGGGACGAGGGAGCAACCGGGATGAAGTACGTCGCGATGATCTACGGGAACCAGGCCAAGTGGGACTCCTTCCCGGCCGAGGCCTGGCCGGAGGCGATCGCCCGGCAGGAGGCGTTCAACACCAGGTACCGGGAGAGCGGGGAGCTGGTCGGCGCGTACGGCCTGGCGGACGCGGCGGCCGCGCAGCTGGTCCGGCGGGCGCAGGGCGTGCCGGTCGTCACCGACGGGCCGTACCTGGAGACCAAGGAGTACCTGGCCAGCTTCTACCTGCTGGACTGCGAGAGCCTGGAGCGGGCCCAGCAGATCGCGGCGGACATGCCGTTCGCCGACCGGGAGCCGGTGGAGCTGTGGCCGGTCCTGCACGAGTCCACCGCGAGCGACCTCCCGGTGGGCGGGTGAGCTCCACGGCCGGCGCCGTCGAGGGCCTGCTGCGCGAACTGGCGCCGCAGGTCCTCGGTGTGCTGGTGCGGCGGCACGGCGGGGCGTTCGACGCGTGCGAGGACGCGGTGCAGGAGGCGCTGCTGGCCGCCGCCACCCAGTGGCCGCGGGACGGTGTCCCGGCCAACCCGCGCGGCTGGCTGGTGACGGTCGCGGACCGGCGGCTGGTGGACCAGGTGCGCGGCGAGTCGGCGCGCCGCCGCCGGGAGGAGGCGCTGGCGCTCGCCACGCCGCAGTCGGCGCTGCTCGCGCCGGCGCCCGACGAGCCCGACCCGGCGGCGGACGACTCGCTCGCGCTGCTGTTCCTCTGCTGCCATCCGGCGCTGTCCGTGCCGACCCGGATCGCGCTGACGCTGCGCGCGGTCGGCGGCCTGACCACCGCGCAGATCGCCGCCGCGTTCCTGGTGCCGGAGGCGACGATGGCGCAGCGGATCAGCCGGGCCAAGCAGACACTGCGGACGGCGGCCGGCGGACGGTTGTCGCCGCCGGAGGGGGAGAGCGGCGCCGCGCGGGCCGCCGAGGTCCGGCACGTGCTGTACCTGGTCTTCAACGAGGGCTACACGACGAGCGGCGGGGAGGAGCTGACCGCGCCGCGGCTGTCCGTGGAGGCGATCCGGCTGACCAGGCTGCTGCGGCGGCTCACCCCCGGGGACGCCGAGACGGCGGGGCTGCTCGCGCTGATGCTGCTCACCGACGCCCGCCGGCCGGCCCGTACCGGGGCGCACGGCGCGCTGGTGCCGCTGGAGGAGCAGGACCGTGGCCGCTGGGACCGGGAACTGCTGGACGAGGGGCTGGAGTTGATCGCCTCGGTGCTGCCGCGCGGGCGGGTGGGGCCGTACCAGGTGCAGGCCGCGATCGCCGCCGTGCACAGTGAGGCGGCGACGGCGCGGGAGACCGACTGGCCGCAGGTCCTGGCGCTGTACGACCTGCTGCTGCGCTTCGACGCGAACCCGGTGGTCGCCCTCAACCGGGCGGTCGCGGTCGCGATGGTGCACGGGCCCCCGGCCGGGCTCGCGCTCGTCGAGGAGCTGGCCGCGGACCGGCGCCTGGCCCGTCATCACCGGCTGCTCGCCGTCCGGGCCCACCTGCTCGACCGGCTCGGCAGCGATCCGGCGGCCGCCGCCCGGGCGTACCGGGAGGCCGCGGCCCGTACGGCCAGTGCCCCGGAGCGCCGTCATCTGACGGCGCGGGCGCGGCAGGCGGAGCGGGGGCGGACGGTGGCGCGGGCGGAGACGGAGGGACGGGCGGAGCGGTAGGCCGGTCCGGGGGACCCGCAGGGGGCGCGCGCCGTACGGCCGCACGCCGGGTCGCTGTCGCGCAGGGGGTTCTCGGCGACCGGCTCTTATTGTACTGTCCGTCTAATAAGCGGGTGGGCGGGAACCCGCGGGAGCAGGAACCTGGAGGCAGCCATGGCGCTCACCCGGCGGACGGGGCACGGTCACACCGAAGCCGACGACGACGTCTCGAAGCGGTTGCTGGAGTCGGCCGCCGCCCTCTCCTACGACCCCTCGGCCGAGATCGACTGGGACGCCCCGCTCCCGGACGACCACTACGGCCTCAACCCGGAGTGGAGCACCCTCTACGGCACCCGGCTGTGGGACGGGATGACCGAGCGGCAGCGGGTCACGCTCACCCGGCACGAGGTCTGCTCGATCATGAACACCGGCATCTGGTTCGAGATGATCCTCCAGCAGATGGTGCTGCGCGACCAGTACCTCAGGAACCCCGCCACCGCCGAGTTCCAGTTCGCCCTCACCGAGATCGCCGACGAGTGCCGGCACTCGATCATGTTCGCCCGCGCCTGCGCGAAGATGGGCGTCCCCGCCTACCGGCCGAACAAGGTGATCGCCCAGGCCGGACGCGCCTACAAGTCCCTCGCCAAGGGCGAACTCGCCTACGGCGGCATCCTGGTGGCCGAAGAGGTGCTCGACGTCATGCAGCGCGACTGGATGCGCGGCGAGAACGTGCTGGAGATCGTCCGCGGCACCTCCCGGATCCACGTGGTCGAGGAGTCCCGGCACATGAAGTTCGCCCGGCAGGAGATCCGCGAGCGGATGCGCCACGCGAGCCCGGTCCGCCGGCGCGCCTCGGCCACCGGCATCGCCCTCGGCGCGTACGTCATCGTCAGCAGCATGGTCCACCCGGGCGTGTACAAGGCCGCCGGGCTCGACGTGCCGCGGGCGCTCGCCGAGGCCAGGGCCAACGAGCACCGCAAGGCGATGATGCGCACCAGCTCCCGGCACCTGATGGCCTTCCTCGCCGAGACCGGGCTGCTCACCGGCCGCTCGGCCGCCGTCTACCGCCGGGTGCACATGCTCTGACGGAGCGCCGGAACCCGCCGTCCCATCCCCCCACGCGCAGCGAGGACCCCACCCGGCCATGGCCTACGCGATCACCCAGACCTGCTGCAACGACGCCTCCTGCGTGTCCGTCTGCCCGGTCAACTGCATCCACCCGACCCCGGACGAGCCGGAGTTCGGCACCACCGACATGCTGTACATCGACCCGCAGGCGTGCATCGACTGCGGCGCCTGCGCGGACGCCTGCCCGGTGGACGCGGTGTTCCCGGTCGACCGGCTGCGCGGTCCCGACACCGTGTTCGGCGACCTCAACCGCGACTGGTTCCGCGACCACCCCAGCGACCACGCCTGGGGCGCGCCCAGCTTCCCGCGCAGCCTGCCCGGCGAACTCGGCACGCTGCGGATCGCCGTCGTCGGCACCGGGCCGTCCGCCGGGTACACCGCGCAGGAACTGCTGCGCGGCACCAGCGCCGAGATCACCATGATCGACCGGCTGCCGGTCACCGGCGGCCTGCTGCGGCACGGGGTCGCGCCCGACCACCAGTCCACCAAGCGGATCGTGGAGAGCTTCGCGAGCGTCTTCCACGACCCGCGGCTGCGGATGCACCTCAACGTGGAGATCGGCACGGACCTCACCCACCGGGAGCTCGCCGCGCACCACCACGCGGTGGTGTACGCGGTCGGCGCGGCGGCCGACCGCCGGCTCGGCATCCCCGGCGAGGACCTGCCCGGCAGCCTGCCCGCGACCGCCTTCGTCGGCTGGTACAACGCCGACCCGACGGTGCCCGCCGACGCGGTGGAACTGTCGGCGGAGCGGGTGGCGGTGGTCGGCAACGGCAACGTCGCGGTGGACATCGCCCGCATCCTGCTCACCGACCCGGACCGGCTCGCCGCCACCGACATCGCCGACCACGCGCTGGCCGCGCTGCGCCGCAGCCGGGTCAGGGAGGTCGTGCTGCTCGCCCGGCGCGGGCCGGAGCAGGCGGCGTGGACCAGGGCGGAGTTCCTGGCGCTGCGGCAGCTGCCGGGCGTCGAGGTGGTGGTGGAGGACCACCCGCGGGTGCGGGCGGCGATCGAGGCGGCGGAGTCCGGGCCGGGGGCGCGGAGCGGGCCGGGCGCCGGGCTGCTGGCCGGGCTGCCGTTGGTGCCGTACGACGGGTCCGCGGCGCCCGGGCCCGGGCGGCGGATCGTGCTGCGCTTCCTGTCGGCGCCGGCCGGGCTGTCCGGGGACGGGCGGGTCGAGGCGCTGACCGTCGAGCGGACCACCCTGGCGGCGGACGGCCGGGCCGAGGGCACCGGGACGACGGACGTGCTGCGGGCCGGTCTCGTGGTGCGCTCCATCGGGCACCGCGGCGTGCCGCTGCCCGGGCTGCCGTTCGACGAGCGGACCGGCACGGTCGCCCACCGGGAGGGGCGGGTCGTCGACCCTGCGACCGGCCGGCCGCTGCCGGGGACGTACGTGGTGGGGTGGGCCAAGCGCGGTCCCGCCGGAGGGATCGGGGCCAACCGGGCCTGCGCGCGGGAGACCGTGGGCGCGCTGCTGGACGACGCGGCCGCCCGCGCGCTGCCCGTCCCGGAGGCGGGCCGCAGGGACTTCGAACGGCTGGTGCGGCGCCGGCGCCCGGACGCGGTCGGGCTGCGGGAGCTGCGCGCGGTGGACCGGGCCGAGCGCGAGCGGGGCGAGGCCGAGGGGCGGCCGCGGGTGAAGCTCGCCACCGTGTCCGAGCTGCTGGCGGCCGGGCGCCGGCGGTAGCGGGGCGCCGAGGGTGGCGGTTGCCGGGTGGTCCGCCGTCCGGTCCTGGACACCCGTACGAGACGTGCGCGGGAGGTCGGGTGGGCCGACTTCCCGCGCACCGGACCACTCCCGCCGGGGGTTGACGCGCGGCCCGAGCCCACCCGGGGGCCGCCGGGCACGCCGGGCACGCCCGCCGCGCCGGTCGTGACTCAGCCGGCGGAGTCCGGCTCCGGCCAGGGCTCGGAGTGGAACCCGGTGGCCGGTTCGCCGTGGAAGCCCGACGCCGGTTCGTCGTGGAGCCCGGGATAGAACTGCCGCGCCCAGCGCCGGAACAGCCCGATCGAGCGCTCCCCGGGAACGAGCCGGGGCTGCGTCAGGTACCGCTTGTGGGCCAGGACCGGGCGGTCCTGCTTGATGATCCGCACCGCGGTCCGCAACGCCGCCCAGGAGGCCGCCCGGTCGACGGCCCGCGCCGAGCCGACCCCCGGCACCGGCACCGTGGCGGTCACCGCGAAGCGCACCCTGGTCCGCCACGGCGCGACCGGCGTCGGCAGCGTCCACACCCACAAGGTGCCGCCCAGCTGCGGAAGTTCGACCGGCACCCGCATCATCCCGAGCCCGGCCAGGGTCACCGGCTGCTCCAGGCTCACCGCGCCCAGAGCGGGGAACCGGGTCGTGGTGCGCTGGTGGACCGTGAGCAGCGGGCCGTCCGGCTCGGGCGGGGCGGTCTCCCGGGTGTCCAGGCCGTGCAGTACCCGCACGTGCCGGAAGTCGACGCTGTTCTCCATCACCTCCTGGGGGTGGGAGAGCACCTCGCCGCTCCACCAGGCCAGCGGCCGCACCCCGACCGCCGGCGGCAGCTCCCAGGTGGGTGCGCCGGTGTCCGGACCACCGGACGGCCCGCACCAGACGAACAGGGCGCCGTCCCGCTCGCACAGGTGCCGCCGGGCCAGCGAGGCCCGGAACCGGACGCCGTCCGGCGAGCCGGTGCACGAGCCGTCCGGGCCGAAGGCGAAGCCGTGGAACGGGCAGACCAGCTCCTCGCCGCGGACCGTCCCGCCCGCCCCGAGGTGCGCGCCCAGGTGCGGGCAGTGCGGCCCGACCGCGCGCACCGCGCCCCGGCGGGTCCGGTACAGCACCACGTCCTCGCCCATCAGCCGGGCGGTGCGCACCCGCCCCGGCGGCAGGTCCCGCACCCGGCCGACGCAGAACCAGCCACTGGGGTACGGCAACGGGGCGGAGCGCTCGTCCATGCGGAGTTCACCTCGATGGCTTGACAGCCGTGTGAACGTACCAGGCGACGTGCTCGCGCACCCCGTACATCTCCACCGTGGAACGGAGGTTGATCCATTTGGCCGGATCGCCGAAGCGTCGCACCACCTCCCACGGCAGCCGGAAGTACGCGTGCACCGCCTCGAAGGTGGGTGTGTAGTACGGCGTCGCGTCCAACGCCTCCTCCACCTCGAACCCGGCCTCGCCGAGCAGCCGCGGGAGGTTGCCGGCGTGGTAGATCACGGCGCCGGTCATCGTCATCGCCTCCAGGAAGGACTCGATCAACGCCCGTGCCCGCGGCTCCAGTTCGTCCAGCGGGCCGACGCTGATCGGTCCGAGCAGCACCAGCCGCCCGCCCGGGCGCAGCACCCGGTGGAACTCGGCCAGGGCCCGGGACGGGTCGGGGGAGTGGACGAGCGTCTCCATCGAGTACACGCCGTCGAACTCGCCGTCGCCGAAGGGGAGCCGGTGGTAGTCCCCCCACCGGAAGACCGTCCGCTCACCCATCCGGGCCCTGGCGCTCAGCCGTTTCGCCTCGGCGAGGTGGAAGTCCAGGACGTCGACCCCGGTCACCCGCAGCCCGAACCGCACCGCCATCGCCCGCGCCACCACCCCCGCCCCGCACCCGGCGTCCAGCACCCGCGCCCCCGCGGACAGCGCCAGCTTGCGCCCCAGCACGTCCTGCAACTGCCGCTGCGCCCGCCACAGCCGCCACTTGGACTGGCCGGGCTCCGTCCACCCCCAGTGCCGCGCGTTGCGCGCCACCCGGGTGTAGAACCACCGGCTTCCGAACTGCCCGTACACCCTGCGCAACCCGGTCAGGTCGAGCCCCTCAACACCCATGCCACCGGGCTACCCACGCACCGGCGCCTCCTATCGCCGACGCCCGCGGATTGCCCGATGGAAGGAATCGCCGGGTCATCCGGTCATCGGACCGGTGGCGACGACTTTCAGCCGACCGGGACGGCCGCGCGCCGCAACCTGACCGCCCGCGCGGCGTTGAACCGGCCATGGACGACAACCATCTGCCGCTCGGCCCCTGGCGTGGAGTCTCGTGGGCCGCGGACACCCCGCCGGCCCTCGACCGCCACATCCTCAGGGCACGTCACGCCGTACGGATCGGCGACCACTGGTCCGCGCTGATCGCGGCGAACGAGCTGGCCGTGCTGGCCGACCGGCCGGACGCGGCCGAGGTGCTCGGGGCACGCCGGGGCTACCTGCCGGACAGTCCGGTGAACCGGTCCTTCGCCGAGGCGCTCCGTGAACGGCCGGAGGACGCCGGGATCTTCGGGCCACCGGTCGTCCTCAGCGCGCGGAGCCTGCACTGGGAGCCCGACTGGTCGGACATCGCCGGTCCGGCCTACCGCGGTCTGGTGCACGAGGGCCTGCACGCCATCGGCATCCAGCGCGCGGTGGAGGCCCGACGGGAGACCCAGCGGGTGATCGCCCGGCTGCTCAAGCGGAACGGCAGGGGCCACCGGAAGCTGCTGGAGTACGCGCCCGAGCTGGTCACCTGGACGGCCTGCCGGGCGCTGCCGCTGGAGACGCTGCACGACGGGAGCAGGACGTCGCCGAACTGGACGAAGCTCATCAACGGCACGCTCCCGGCCGAGACCGAGCGGGTCGCGGACCTGCTGGTCGGCGGCTACGTCCGGCTGCACGGCTCGGACCGCACCTTCAAGCCGACCGCGCCCACGCTGGGCCTCTGGCTGGAACTCGTGGACGCCGTGCTCGGCGGGGCCTGATCACTCACCCCGCCAGGAGCGCTTCACCTCCGCCCAGCGGGCCGCCTGGCCGTCCGTGAGGGTGCCCCGGAGCTCGGCGAGCTTGAGGAGCTGGGCCTCGGCGTCGGCGCCCAGGGGCTGGGCCTCGGCGCGGTAGTGGTCGGTGAGGAGGGCGTCGAGTTCGGGGCGGGTGAGCGCGGGGTCGAGGCGCTGGGCGAGCTTGGCCATGTTGCGGTAGGAGCCCTGGAGCAGGAAGGGGGGCTCGGTGCGGGTGCGGTCGTCCTGGGCGGCCGAGGCCAGGTAGGCGCGGTTGACGGCCAGGACGGTGGAGCGCAGGTGGAGCAGGCCGGAGAGGACGGCGGTCATCCGCTCGACCTCGGCGGCGGGCCAGGCGCCGGCCAGGGTGCCGCCGGGCAGGCCGCCGGCGCGGGCGAGCAGGGTGTCGAGGTCGGCGCGCTCGGCGGTGGCCAGCGGGGCCAGGTGGGGGGTGGCGGGCAGGGCGTTCTCGACGAAGCTGAGCGCGAAGAGGTCCTCGCGGCCGGCGACGGCGTCGCCGAGGTTCCACACGTCGGCGCGGTTGGCGAGCATGTCGGGCAGCCGGAAGAGGCGGCCGGACTCGGTGTACGGGTTGGCGGCCATCACGACGGCGAAGCGCTTGCCGCGCAGGTCCCACTCGCGGGCCTCGCCGTCCCAGACGCCGTCGATCCGGCGCTGGGCGTCGCACAGCGGGATGAAGCGCTGGAGGAACTCGGGCGAGGTGTGCTGGACGTCGTCCAGGTAGAGCAGCACGTTGTCGCCCGCGTGCAGGGCGAAGTTGAGCTTCTCGACCTCGCGCCTGGAGGTGGCGTCGGGGGCCTCGGCCGGGTCCAGCGAGGTGACCCGGTGGCCGAGCGCGGGGCCGCTGACCGAGACCAGCAGCAGGCCGAGCCGCTCGGCGAGGTACTCGACCAGGGTGGTCTTGCCGTAGCCGGGCGGGGAGACCAGCAGCAGCAGACCGCTGCGGTCGACCGGACCCGACGACTGTGCCGTGCCGAGCTGCTTGGCGAGGTTGTCGCCGACCAGCGGCAGGTACACCTGGTCGATCAGCCGGTTGCGGACGAAGCCGTTGAGCGGGGCGGGCCGGTGCTGGTCGAGCCGCAGCCGGGCGTGCTCGGCGGCCAGCAGTTCGCCGCGCAGCCGCTGGTAGGCCCGGTAGCCGGGCATCTCGACCTGCTCGAACTCGCGGACCCGGGCGAGCAGTTCGTCCAGCCGCAGGTCGAGCGCGCCGCCGGTGACCCTGGGGTGGTCGCCGAGCAGCCCGGTGATCCTGGCGCCCACGGCCCCCTCGGCCGGCCGGCGCGGCAGGGACGGGCAGAGCAGTACGGCGGCGGCCTCGGCGAGGTCCCCCGGGTCGGCGTCGGCGGCTCCCGACTCCAGCCAGGCGGCGGCGAGCCGGCGCCGTACGGGCAGCAGCTCCGGCTCCTCGGGCAGCGCCGCCAGGGCCTCGGTGAGGCCGGCCGACTCGGGGGCGGCGCGGAACTTGTCGAGCAGCGCGGCGGCGCCCGCCGAGTGGGCGAAGCTCGGCGCGGCGGCGGCCAGTTCGGCCACCAGGTAGGGGCCCGCCGGGTCCGTGCCGGGGACGAAGTCCGCCACGGCGGCCGAGAGTTCGGCGGCCAGGGCGTCCAGCGCTCCCTGCGCGGGGGCGCCGCCGAAGGCGTCCCAGGCGAGGCCGAGCGAGCGGGCCCTGGTGTGCCAGAGCAGCCGCCGGCGCTCGTCGGCGCCGTGCGCCCAGTACAGCTGCGCGGCCGCCCTGGCACCCGCCGGGTGGCGCAACAGGCCGGCCCCGGCGCCTAGTTCGAGCAGGGCGCGGAGCAGCAGCGCCGCGTCGTGGTCGTGCACGCCGCGCTGGTAGCCCTCGTCCGGCCGCTGCTCGGCCGCCCGCCGGACGTACTCCAGCAGCTCGGCGTCGCCGGAGAGCGAACCGGACAGCGCCCCCGGTTCGGCGGCCGGCAGCAGGCTCGCGGCGAGGTACTCGGCGCGGTACAGCCGGGGGGTCTCCGAGGGCAGCGGGCGGTCCCAGTAGCGCTCGGTCGCCGCGAAGGCCGGGTCGGTGACGGGGGAGCGGTAGTCGGTGCCGGTGAGGGTGAAGGCGGGGCGCCCGCGCCAGGGGACCAGGGCGAGTTCGGGCCGCTGGGTGGTGACGGCGAACAGGTGCCGGCCCAGCCGCAGGGTGCCGGGGCCGTCGCCGGCGAGTTCGGCGCGGTCGCGCAGGGCCCGGTGGGCGCGGGAGCGGGCGGCGCGCAGCCGGCCGGTCAGCTCCTCGGCCCTGACCCGGTCGCCGAGCCCGGTCAACTGCCCGGCCAGGTCGCGGAGTTTGACGGCGGTCGGGTCGGCGGCCAGGGCGGCGTCGATCTCGGCGGCGGTGTCCAGCGCGGCCAGCCGCCGGTGCAGGGTGTCGAGGATGCGGTCGGCGGAGGCGGCCAGCCGGTCGGCGCGCCGGGCCCGCTCCTCCAGCAGGTGCTGGCGGCGGGCGGTGAGCGCGTCGTGGATCTCGGTGCGCCGGGCGGTGAGCTGCTCGCCGAGGGCCGAGTCGGCGTCGGCGAAGCGGGTCTCCAGCTGCTCGATCCGCAGCAGCAGCCGGCCGAGCTGCTCGTCGCAGGCCTCGGGGGTGTCGGCGGCGGCGAGCGCGGCGGTGGTGGCCTGGCCGAGCAGGGCGGTCTCGGCGGCGAACTCGGCGGCGGCCTCGTGGGTGCGCAGCTCCCGGCGGCGCACGGTCAGGGCGGTCCTGGCCCGGTTGAGCAGTCCGAGCACGTCGGCGAGCCGGTCGAGGATCGCGGTGCGGGTGGTGGCGTCGGCCAGGTCGAGGGTGCCGACCAGCTCCGAGACGGTCTGCAACGCCTCGCTCTGGGCGCCGAGTTCGAGGCCCAGCGGCTCGGCCTCGGCGGCGGTGGCGATGCCGGCGCAGTGTTCGGCCAGTTCGCCGGCCCGCTGCCGGTGCGGTTCGAAGGCGGCCGGCTCGGCGAGCTGCCCGACGGCCCGGTCGGCGGCCTCGGCCAGGCCCTCGGCGAGGTGGGCGGCGAGCGCGTCGATCCGCTCCGGGTCGGCGCGCGGCAGGTCGCGCAGCGCCTCGACGCGGCCCTGGGCGCGGCGCAGCCCGGCCAGCCGGTCGACCCACTCGGCGGCGTCGGCCAGGGTCTCGCCGCGGGCGGTGCGCAGCAGGCTCTCGACGTGTTCGGCGGCCTCGTCGGTCCGCCGGGCGGCGTGCGCGGTGAGCTGGGCGACGGCCTCGTACTCGGCGACGACCTGCCGGGTGGTGTCGCGGATCCCGGCGAGCGGTGCGGCGAGGTCGCCGAGGCCGCTCTGGCCGAGCCAGTGGTGCCGGTCGGCGGTGCGGGTGCAGGCGGCGAGGACGGCCTGGTGGCCGGCCGGGGTGTCGGCGCCGGCCGCGGCCAGCCGGGCCAGGGCCAGGCAGTCGGCCAGGCCGCGGACCAGGTCGGCGTTGCCGATCCGGGCCAGCGGCCCGCTGCCGGGCGGCTGTTCGGCGGCGAAGCGCTCGCTGGTGAACGGGGTCCGCCAGAGCTGGACGGGGTGCAGCCGGGTGGGTCCGTCCTCGGCCGGGCGCAGCGCGATCAGGGTGCCGTCCGGGAGCAGCGCGTAGCCCTGGCAGGGCAGCGGGGCGGCGGCCTCCTGGCGGACGCTGTTGTACGGCTGGAGCAGGGCGCGGCCGTCGGCGGGGGAGCGGAACTCGTAGAGCACGTCCTCGCCGTTGGGCGACAGGACGGTGCGCTCGTACACCAGGCCGTCGACCGGCTGGTCGAAGGTGCGCACGGTGCCGTCCACCAGGACGCAGCCGCCGGGGAAGGCGACGCCCTGGTCGGCGGGCAGCCGCAGGCAGGCCTGGCCGAGCGCGTCGATCCGGGTGACCGCGCCGGTGGGCAGGTGGACCACCAGGTGTCGTTCGGTCTCCTCCTGGTACGGGCGCACGCGCACCAGCAGCAGGGGGCCGATCCGGGTGTGGGCGATCCGGGCGTCGGCGAGGGTCTGGAGGGCCTCGGCGAGCGGTTCGCGGTGCAGCTCCCGGCCGTCCGGGGCGGCGATGGTCAGCCGGCCGCCGTCGACGCCGATCAGCAGTTCGCCGGCCAGGCCGGCGCGGGGCGGCCGTCCGGGGCCGGCGGGCAGCTGGTCGTCCCTGGTGAGCGCGGTCCAGGGCAGCTGCCGGCCGTCGGCGGGGGTGTGGTCGCGTTCGCCGCGCCCGTCCAGGTAGCCGGCCGGGGCGTCGTCGTCCAGGCGCCAGCGCAGCACCCGGACGTCGGCGGCGGCCGGGCCGGTGCGGAAGACGGCGAGCAGCCTGCCGTCCACCGGGCGCAGCCGTTCCAGCCGGGCGTCGCGGAAGTAGCGCCGCAGGTCGCCGAGGTCCTGGCGCAGCCGGGGGTCGTCCAGCAGGGTGCCCTCGGCGGGGGCGGGGGAGAGGTCGGGGTGGTGCAGGCCGAGGACGTCGGTGAAGTCCTCGGCGTCGTCGGTCGGTCCGGCCGTACGGGTGCCGAGCAGCAGCATCCCGCCGACGGCGGTGAGGTCCTGCGGCAGGCAGGCCCGGGCGGTGGTGAGCCGCCCGGTGCCGGCCAGCCGCAGCTCCCCGCCGCCGAACTCGGCGACCCGGCGGGCGTTCAACGCCTGCGCCCGGTCGGCGAGTTCGGCGGCGGCTCGGGCGAGCCGGTCGCGCAGGACCTCGTAGGTGCCGGCGTCGGGCCTGGCGTCGAGGGCGTCCACGGTCACGGTTGCTTCCTCGGGTGTTCGGCGGGTCGTTGCGGGAGCCTGGCGCTACTTGGAGCCGTTGACCGCGGCGTGGCCGTTGGCCAGCGCCCCGATCGGGGTCTCCGCGATGCCCAGCTGCCGTGCCGAGTCGAGCAGTTGGCGCAGCGGGCCGGTCTGGTCCGCGGCCCCCGAGCCGATCAGCTTCATCAGCAGCGCGGACACGGTCAGATTCTGCACGTCCGCCGTGGAGACCGACGAGAGCACCTTGGTGAGGTCCTCGGTGAAGTCGGCCCGGCCGTCCAGCCAGGGCCCGGCCAGGGTCTGCGCGGTCTGCGAGTGGCCGACGAAGGCGTCCAGGCTCTTGCCGGCCGACACCGCCTGCACCAGCTTCTCGAAGAACACCGAGTCCCCGCCGACGATGTCGATCTTCGCCTTCTCCAGCCCGGCCGCGACCAGCGCCGCCTGGGACTCGGCGATCTGCCGCTGGGTGTCCAGCCCGGCCAGCCGGACGTCCTTCTCGGCGGCCAGCCGCAGGCGGTACTCCTCGTGCCCGCGCGAGGCCTCGTCCAGCTTGGCCATCGCCGCGGCCTTCTCGGTCAGGCCCTCGGCCTCGGCCTTCAGCTTGCCGCCGATCTCCAGCGCGGTGGCCTTGGCCTTCTCGGCCTGCACCAGCGCCTCGGCGCGGCCGACCTTCTCCACCGCCGCGGCCTCCTGCTCGCGGACCTGGACCCGGGCCAGGCCCTCGGCCGCGGCCTCCGCCCGGACGCCCTCGGCCATCCGGATCTTGGCGACCGCGTCCAGCTCGGCGGCCTGCTGCCTGGCCTCGGCCAGCACCAGCGCCTCGCGGGCCCGGAACGCGGCGGCCTGCTCGGCGGCCTCGGCGGCCTTGATGTCCTTGACGAGCCGCTCCTGCGCCTCGGCCTCGGCCTGGATGACGACGGCCTTGCGGACGCGCTCGGCCTCCTCGACGGCGCGCAGGGTCTTGACGGCCTCCTCCTGCTCGGCGACGGTGCGGTCCACCGCGACCCGCTCGCGGACCACGTCGGCGACCTCGCGCTTGGCGGACTCGACCTCCTTCGCCTTGGCGATGGTGGCGAGTTCGGTCTCCCGCTCGCGGCCGACGACCTCCAGCAGGCGGTCCTTCTCGATCCGCTCGTTCTCCACCGCGATCACCCGCTCGCGGTTCTTCTGCGCCACCGCGACCTCGCGGGCCTGGTTCTCCCGCTGCACCCCGAGCAGTTCCTCGGTGCGCAGGAAGGCGGTCTGGGCGTTGAGCCGCTCCTCCTCCTGCACCCGGGCGATCACCGCGTCCTCCTTGGCCCGCAGGGTCTCGATCTCGCGGCGCTGGCGGATCTCCGCGTCGGCCTGCCGGCGCTCCAGCTCCAGGACGGCCTCCCGGGCGTCCACGTTCTGCCGGGTGATCTCCTTCTCCTCGGTGCGCTGGTACTCGTTGGTGCGCACGTGCTCGATCGCGGTCAGCTCGGTGATCTTGCGGATGCCCTGGGCGTCCAGGATGTTGTCGGAGTCCAGCTGGCTCATCGGGGTCTGTTCCAGGTGGTCGATGGCCGCGTCCTCAAGGGTGTAGCCGTTGAGGTCGGTGCCGATGACCGCGATGATCTGGTCCCGGAACTCGTGCCGGTGGGTGTACAGGTCGGTGAAGTCCAGCTGCTTGCCGACGGTCTTGAGCGCCTCGGCGAACTTGACGGCGAAGAACTCCTGGATCGCCTGCGGGTCGCTGGCCCTGGCGGTGCCGATCGACTGCGCGACCTTGATGACGTCCTCGACGGTCTTGTTGACCCGGACGAAGAACGAGATCCGGATGTCCGCGCGGATGTTGTCCCGGCAGATCAGACCGTCCCGGCCGGCCCGGTGGATCTCCACCGTCTTCGCGGTGATGTCCATCAACTCGGCCTTGTGGAGGACGGGGAGGACGATCGCGCCGGTGAAGGTCACGTCCACCTTCTTCGTCCGGGAGACGATCAGTGCCTTGCCCTGCTCGACCTTCTGGAACAGGCGGCCCACGAACAGGAGCAGGGCGAGCACGATGAGCAGCACGACGGCGACGAGCACGCCGAAACCCACGGCGATGGTGTCCATCACGGAGTCCTTTGACGAGATGGCGAGACAGTGCGAAGGGAATTGCGGTGAAGGTGAGGTGAGGTGAGGTGGATCGGCGACGGGCCGGGATCAGGTGAGACCGGACGGCGGGTCGAAGGGCGCCACCAGGAAGTGCTCGCCCTCGGGGTCGTAGTCGAAGATCAGGGCGGTCCGTCCGGCCGTCAGGCCCGGTTCGGGCTCCGCCGTGCGGACCTGGACGATCGCGGTGGACCCGTCCTCCGCGGTGACCTCGGCCTGTCCGAAGCCGGCCGTCACCCGGCCGGTGCGGATCACGCAGACCCGGCCGACGAAGTCCCCCCGGGTGGCCGGCCGGGCCTGCGGGAACAGCCGCGACAGCGGCCGGACGAGCACCCGGGTGCCCGCCCAGGAGGCGACCAGCGCGACGGCGAACACGCCGCCGCGCGCCGGTGCCCCCGAGGTGAGGACGGTGCCGGCCAGGCTGACGAACCAGGCGATCGCGACCAGCAGCGACACCGCCACCGTCACGGGCACCCCGCCCAGCCCCAGCGCGTCCAGCACGTTCGTGTGGTGGCCGGCTCCGTGCCGGTCCGACCCCGCGTCGGCACCGTGCCCCCCGGCACCGTGCCCCGCGTGTCCGGCGTCTCCCGGGAGTCCGACGTGTCCCCCATGTCCGGCACCCGGGTGGTGCCCCGCGTGCCCGGCGTCCAGGTGGTGCCCGCCGTCGTGCCCCCCGTGCACGGCGCCGGGCACCAGGCCCCCGAGCAGCATCAGCAGCCAGTAGCCGACCACCACCACCAGCGCGAAGCTGAACAGCGCCGTCGGAAAGGCCAGCGCGGCCGTGAAGAAACCCCCCGTTCCGGCCACGTTTCCCCCCGCCCCTCCTCCGGCGCCGCACTTCGGCGTCGGGAAGATCATGGCAGCCGGGGCGCGCCTCGCACATTGCCAGGATCCGGCAATCTTTACGCCCCTTTGACACCCTGCTACGTGCGGCCCGGGTGACACTGCAACAACCGGGCAACAGGCGGGTCGCCGGACGGTCCCGGAGGTTTCGGCCGGCGGCCGGGCCGTACAGGATCCGGCAACGGCCGGTCGTGGACGGACGGTTCGGCCGGCGGCCGGTCACGGCCGGGTGCCGTAGCGGGTTCCGGGCGGCCGCGCCAGAGGGGCGTTCCGGCCACCGCCGGCTCCGCCGGGCCGCAGCCGGAGCTAGAGCGGCTGTTCCGGCCAGTTCAGCAGCCGGGCCCCCATGGCCGCCGTCTCCAGGGTGAAGCGCTGGAGCGCGTCCGCAGGGTCGTACCCGGTGAGCGCCTTGATCCGCTCCAGCCGGTAGCTCAGGGTGCGCACGCTCAGCCCCAGCCGGCGCGCCGCCTCCGCGTTCACGTACGCGGCCTCCGCCTGCACCGCGATGGTGTCCAGCAGCGGACGGGCGCCGCCGCGCGCCTCGGTCAGCGGGCCGAGCACGGTGCGCACCAGGTCGGCCATGGCCGCCCGGTCGCGCATCAGCACCGGGAAGACCAGCAGTTCCTCGGCCTTCAGCTGCTGGGCCGACAGGTTCAGCCGGTGCGCGTAGTCCAGCGCGTCCAGCGCCTCCTCGTAGCTGCGCGGCACCCCGCTCGGCCCCGAGTGCCGACGGCCGGTGGCCACCCGGCGCACCGGGAGGTAGCCGGGGCCGGGGCGCAGCGTCAGCTCGGCGAAGGCCTCCAGCACGGCCCGCTCGGAGTCCGGCGCGATGCACACCAGCCGGCCGTCCTTGCTGGCCAGCAGCACGTCCCGCTCGCCGAACCGCCCGGCCAGCTCCCGCTCCACCCGGTGCACCAGCGGATGCACGTCCGCGAACGGCTCGTCGCCCACCGCGACCGCCACCGTGTACGCGCCCGCCAGCCGGAGCCCGAACCGGTCGGCGCGCTCGACGAGCTTCCCGAGGTCGCCGCGGCCGAACAGCAGGTCGTCGATGAACTCCCGCCTGGCCGCCTCCTCCTGACGGACCGCCAGACGCTGTGCCCGCTCGTGACCCTCGCCCAGCGCGGCCAGGGCGGCGTCGGTGGCGGCCAGCACCGCGTCGCCCGTCCGGCGCAGCTCGGTGACGCTGGTCGCGGCGGTCGTCCCCGGCAGGGTCTGCCAGGCCCGCCGGGCCGCGGCCAGGCAGTGCGACACCACCTCGCGCAGCCCGTACCCGGCCTCCGCGCAGAGTTCGCCGAGCCTGCGCAGGCGCTCCAGCTCCTCGCGGCGCAGCAGCCGTCCGGTGCGGGAGACGTCGGCGAGCAGGGCGAGGTAGGCCTCGGCCAGCTCGGTGGGTATGTCGTCGATCTCCTCGGTCACCGTGTCCTGCCAACCCCCGTGCGGCCTGCTGATCCGGCGCCGAACCTATCAGGGCCGGTCCGGCCGGGGCCGCTGTGACCGCTGTGGCTACCGGTCGCGGAAGTGCAGGACGAAGCGCGCGCTGCTGCCGTCGATCCGCCGCCGCACGTACAGCGCGGGCGCGCCGTCCGGGGTGCAGCTGACCCCCTCGCGCACCAGCAGCGCGGTGCCCGGCGGGACGCCCAGCAGCTCGGCGTCCGCGAGGTCCGCGCCGACGGCGCCGAAGGCCCGCCAGTCGTACTCCAGCTCCACCCCGGCGGCCCGCGCCAGGTCCGGCACCAGGTTGCCGGGGCGGCCGGGCCGGACCAGCTCCGCCGGCAGCGGGCCGAACGGCACCCAGTAGCTGCACACCGCCCGGGCCCGCCCGCCCAGCCGGATCACCGAGTCCACCCGGGACAGCTCCGCCGGCGTGCGGCCCAGCCGGCGGGCCGCCTCCGCGTCCTGTGCCGAGCCGGTGACGGGCGGGGCGGCGACCACGTACTCGCCGTCGGTGCGCTCCTCGTTCGGCAGCGCGCCGTACACGCTGCCGAGGTCGATGCGCTGGCTGCGCGGGTCCACGGCGATCGACACCCGGACGGCGGGCGGGCGGACGAAGGTGCCCACGCCGCGGCGGATCTCCACCACGGCCGCCCGCTCCAGCTCCGCCACCGCCTGCCGTACGGTCAGCCGGTTCACGCCGAACTCGGCGCTCAGCTCGGGCTCGCTCGGCAGCCGGGCGCCGGCGGGGTAGGTGCCGTCGTCGACGCGCTCCTGGAGTCGGCGGGCCAGGCGGCGGTACACCGGAGTGCTCGGGGGGTTCGCGGAATTGGTCGCCACGGGCCCGATCCTACGAAGCCCGGCCGGTCCGCCCGGGTCACGTGCCGCCCGTCCCGGTCACGTGCCGCCCGTCCCGGTCACGTGCCGCCCGTCCCGGTCACGTGCCGCCCGTCCCGCCCGCACCGTCCGAGTCGCCGTGGCCCGCCGACGGGGGTGGGATGGAGGGATGCACCGGCCGAGGCTTGCCCGGCGGCCCCGCGACGGGTTAGACATCTGGACATCTAGATGTCTCCGCCCCTCCGGACGTCCCTGCCCCGTCCCGGGTGCGGCTCCACCGAAAGGCCTCCGCATGTCCCTGGTCAACTTCCGCGACGCCGCCGCCCTCGGCGACCCCGAGGGCCGCCGGGTCCGCCCCGGGGTGCTGTACCGCTCCGCCCAGCCGTTCCCGGCCGCCGACGAGGCCACCGTCCGCCAGCTGCGCGGCTGCGACATCCGCACCATCGTGGACCTGCGCGACCCGCGCGAGACCGACCCCGACGACTGGGCCGCCGCCGAGGCCGCCGGGATAGCCGTCGTCGCGGCCCCGGTGAACCCCGCCACCGACGCCCTCACCGCGCGGATGAGCACCATGGCCACCGCCGCCGACCTCGGCGACTTCTACGTGCTGCTGGCCGAGTCCGCGCCCGAGGCGCTGGCCGCCGCCGTCGAGGCCACCGTCCGCCCCGGCGCCGTCCTGCTGCACTGCGCCGCCGGCAAGGACCGCACCGGCCTGCTGACCGCCCTGCTGCTCGACCTCCTCGGCGCCCCCGCCGACCGCATCGTGGCGGACTACGCCCGCACCACCGACGCCCTCCCGCAGATCTTCGCCGGCCTCGCCGAGCGCCACCGCACCGCGCTCAACGACCACACCACCTCCCGCGTCACCGACTCCCGGGGGCGCAGCCTCACCATCCCCGCGCCCCTCCTGGAGGCCCCGGCCGAGGCCATGTCGGTCTTCCTGGACCGGGTCCGCACCCACCACGGCGGCGCGGCCTCCTTCCTCCCCGGCTGCGGCGTCCCGGTGGCCACCCTCGGTGCCTTCCGCGCCAAGGCGGCCGTGGCCTGACCGGCGCCCGGCTCCTGCCCCGGGGCCCGGCGCCTGGAAACCGCCGTACCGGTTTATCCCGTTGCACCCTGCGGCCCCGCCCTGGCAGCGTGCCCGGTCGAAGGGGGGTGCCGCGAGATGACCGCACTGCGCGAGATCCGCGCCGACCACGACGACCGGACGATCGTGCTCTACCAGGCCTACCCGCCGGCCGTCGCCGACGCGGCCCTGGCGGCGGGCCGGTTCACGGCGCCGTTCGGCTTCCACCGGATGACCTGGATCAAGCCCTCGTTCCGCTGGCTGATGCACCGCAGCAACTGGGCGAGCAAGCCCGGCCAGACCAGGGTCCTGGCGGTCCGGATCACCCGCGAGGGCTGGGAGGAGGCGCTCGCCCGCGCCGTCCTGACCACCGCGCACCCGGACGAGCCGGCCAGCGCCGAGGTCCACGTGCAGTGGGACCCGGAGCGGTCGCTGCGCGGGGCGGCGCTGAACCACTACAGCATCCAGGTGGGCATCGGCCGGTCGCTGATCCGCGGCTACGCCGAGGAGTGGGTCACCGGGCTCACCGACCTCACCCCGCGGGTGCACCGGATCGCCGCGCTGGTCCGCGGCGGGCAGGCGGCGAAGGCCCAGCGGCTGCTGCCGCCCGAGCGCCCGTACCTGCCGCCCGCCGCGACCGCGCGGCGCCTCGGCCTGGGCTGAGGGGGGCGGCGGAGCCGAGGAGACCGACCCGAGGAGACGGAGGCCGAGGCGGTGGATCAGACGTCCCGCCGCCGCACCACGGCCACCGTCACCACCACCGCGGCCACGCCCCACACCCCCATGGTGATCCACGAGTCCAGCACGCTCGGCGCGTACTTCCCCATGGTGGTCGTGGAGGCGGGGTTGATGGTGAGCCGCTGCACGGTGGCCGTCGGCAGGTGGGTGCCGATCTCCTTGAGCCAGCGGTAGCGGTCCCCGCCGAACATCATCGGCAGGACGAACAGCAGCAGCACCAGCGACACGATCGAGGCGGTGGCGTGGCGCAGCAGCGCGCCCAGCGCCATTCCGACCAGCGCGCAGACCGGCACGATCGCCGCGTAGCCGAGCACGGCCCGCAGGCAGCCCTCGTCGGCGAGGGAGAGCCCGACGTGCCGGGAGGCCAGCATCGCGTTGACGGCGAGGAAGGAGCCCGCCGAGACCACCAGCCCGGCGAGCGCGGTGATCCCGCCGATCAGCACCACCTTGGCCGCGATCACGCCCCGCCGGTCCGGCACGGCGGCGAAGGTGGTGCGGATCAGGCCGGTGGTGTACTCGCCGAACACGGTGATCGCCCCGAGGCTGCCGGCCGCGACCGCCATCAGGTCGCCCGCGATGCTGCCGAGCCCGTGGAACAACGGGTCGTACGTGTACGGGGGTTGGCCGGGCATCCGGGCCGGCGGGTGGTCGATGTACGTCAGGTCGGTGTGGACGGCGTTCACGTTGACGGCGATCGCCACCAGCGAGGCCAGCGCCAGCACCCAGTAGGTGGAGCGCAGCGAGCGCAGTTTGATCCACTCGGCGGCGAGCAGGTCGAGGAACCGGGGCGCGGGCTCGGCGGATCCGGGGGTCGTGGTGCTCAACGGGCCTCTCCAGCCTGGTACTCGACACTGCCGGCGGTCAGGGACATGAACGCCGACTCCAGCGACGACGTCCGGGTGGTCAGCTCGTGCAGCACCAGGCCGTGCCGCAGCGCGAGTTCGCCGACCCGCTCGGCCGCGAGCCCGGTGACGATTCCGGACCGCGGCCCGGCAGGCCGCACGTCGGCCCCCTCGGCGCGCAGGACCTCGGCCAGTGCGGGGAGTTCGGGAGCCCGTACGGCCACCGAGGAGACCGCGTTGCGGGCCGAGAACTCGGTCAGGCTCTCGTCGGCGATCAGCCGGCCGCGCCCGATCACCACCAGGTGGTCGGCGGTGTGCTCCATCTCGGCCATCATGTGGCTGGAGACGAACACCGTGCGCCCCTCGTCGGCGAGCCGCCGGAACAGCCCGCGCAGCCAGCGCACGCCCTCCGGGTCCAGCCCGTTCAGCGGCTCGTCGAACAGCAGCACCGGCGGGTCGCCGAGCAGCGCGCCCGCGATGCCCAGCCGCTGCCGCATGCCCAGCGAGTAGCCGCCGATCCGGCGTCCGGCGGCCCCACCGAGGCCGACCTCCGCCAGCACCTCGTCCACCCGCCCGAGCGGGATGCGGTTGCCGCGGGCCAGCGCCGCCAGGTGCGCCCGGCCGGTGCGCCCGCCGTGCACGTCGCCCGCGTCCAGCAGGGCGCCGACGTGCCGCAGACCGCGCGGCCGGCTCGCGAAGGGCACCCCGGCCACCGTGACGGTGCCCCCGGTGGGGGTGTCCAGGCCCAGGATCATCCGCAGCGTGGTGGACTTCCCGGCGCCGTTGGGGCCCAGGAAGCCGGTCACGGCGCCGGGCCGGACGGTGAAGGTCAGCCGGTCGACGGCCGTGGTGGCGCCGTACCGCTTGGTCAGTCGCTCGATCTCGATCACGGGGCCAACGGTGCCGGCCGGAGCCGGTCCCCGGCATCGGGCGGCGGGCCACAACCACGGGCCGCCGCACTGGCCCCCGGGATTACGCCCCCGGGCCGATGTGCCGCCCGGAGGCCCGCCGCTACCATCGCGCCATGATCACCGAACCCCGCCCGCCGCTGCTCAGGCGCCTGCCCGCGGGCGTGTGGGTGGGGGCGCTCTGGACGGCGCTGGTCGCCTTCCGCTTCCTCACCCGCGAGGACGAGCTGCGCCACCTGCTCTCCTACCAGGGCAACCTGGAGGACATGCCGCTGACGGTCACCGCGGTGGTCACCACCCTGGTCGCGGCGCTGCTGGTCCGGCTGCCGCTGGCCGCCGTCGCGGTGGCGCTCGCGGGCGGCGTCTTCGCGCTCGGGACGGTGCGGGTCCCGGAGACCGCGCCGCTCCAGTTCCTGATCGCCGACGGGGTGGTCGGCTACTGCGCGGCCACCCGCTCCCGCCGCGTCTCGCTGAGCGCCCTGGCGCTGCCGCTCGCCACCCTCGTCGGGCTGTTCCTCCACGGCGTCGTCAACGGCTACCCCGTCAACCCGCTCGCCTACACGGGCCTCGCCGCGACCGTGCTGATCGCCTGGCTGGTCGGCAACACCGTGCACCAGAGCCGCGCCCACACCGAGGCGCTGCGCGGCCGGGCCGCCGAACAGGCCGTCACCGCCGAACGGCTGCGGATCGCCCGCGAGCTGCACGACATGGTGGCCCACAACATCGGCATCATCGCGATCCAGGCCGGCATGGGCAGCCGGGTCATGGACACCCAGCCCGCCGAGACCAGGGGCGCCCTGGAGGCCATCGAGGCCACCAGCAGGGAGACCCTGGCCGGGCTGCGCCGGATGCTCGGCGCGCTGCGGCAGGGCGAGGGGGAGCCCGCGCCGCTCGAAGCGGTGCCCGGGCTCGGCGAGTTGGACCGGTTGGTGCGGAGGGCGGCGGGCGCCGGGGTCGACGTGGCGCTCACCCGGCGCGGCGCGGTCCGGCCGCTGCCGCCCGAGGTGGACCTGGCCGCCTACCGGATCGTCCAGGAGGCGGTCACCAACGTGGTCAAGCACTCCGGCACCCGGGACTGCCACGTCACCGTCGTCTACGGCCCGCGGGAGCTCGACCTCACCGTGGCCGACCGGGGCACCGGGGCGGCGGCCGGCACCACCGGCACCACCGGTACCCCAGGCACCGGCTACGGCCTGGCCGGCATGCGCGAGCGGGTCGCCCTGCTGCACGGCGAGTTCGGTGCGGGGCCGCGCCCCGGAGGCGGCTTCCTCGTCGCCGCCCGGCTGCCGCTGCCCGACGGCGCTCCCGAGGACGCCCCCGTTCAGGCCCCTGTCCGGGCCTCCGTCCAGACCCCCGTGGAGGTGGGACCGTGACCCGTGTCGTCCTGGTCGACGACCAGCCGCTCATCCGCACCGGCCTGCGCGTGCTGATCGCCGACGCCCCCGACCTGGAGGTGGTCGGCGAGGCCGGCGACGGCGCCGAGGCCGTCGACCTGGTCACCCGGCTGCGCCCCGACGTCGCCGTGATGGACATCCGGATGCCGGGCACGGACGGCATCGAGGCCACCCGCCGGATCACCGCCGACCCCGGCCTGCCCACCCACGTCCTCGTCCTCACCACCTTCGACGACGACGACTACGTGTACGGCGCGCTGCGCGCCGGGGCGAGCGGCTTCCTGGTCAAGGACCTCGCCCTGGAGACCATCCTGGACGGCATCCGGGTGGTCGCCGCCGGGGACGCCCTGCTGGCCCCCGGCGTCACCCGCCGGCTGATCGGCGAGTTCGCCGCCCGGCCGCAGGGAACGGCCCGGCCCCGCAGGCCCGTCGCCGAGGCCGTCACCGGGCGCGAGCGCGAGGTGCTCACCCTGGTCGGCCGGGGTCTGTCCAACGCCGAGATCGCCGCGGAGCTGACCATCAGCGTGGCCACCGCCAAGGCCCACGTCGCCCGGCTGTTCACCAAGCTCGACGCCCGCGACCGGGTCCACCTGGTCATCCAGGCCTACGAGTTCGGGCTGGTCGCGCCGTAGGCCCGGTGGGCGTGCGCCGCCGCCGCGCCGGGCCCGGTCAGGACCCCGCGACCTCGCCGATGCGCATGATCCGGCCGTGGGAGTCCAGCACCACGTCGTAGGCGTTGCCGTGGCAGCCGTCCGGGGCGGCGGCCGGCTCGCGGTCGGCCAGGCAGTCGTCGAGGTGGGCGATCAGCTCGTGGAGCGGGACGGGCCTGACCGGGTCGCCGTGCGGCTCGTCGATCAGGGTCGCCGCCACGCCCGCCGTCGCGAAGCCGTAGCGGGCGGGGGCGCCGGTGGGCTCGTAGCCGGCCGGGCCGCAGCCGAAGCGGGCGGGCCGGGCGGTGAGTCCGTCCGGGGCGGCGGAGAGGACGAGGAGCACCTCGTGGCCGGGGAGCCCGGTGGGGGTGGCGCACTCGGGCCCGGCGAAGGGCCGGGCAGAGGGCTCGGCCGGCTGGTCCGCGGACGGGTCGGGAGACGGATCGGCGGAAGGGTCCGCGGACGGCCCGGAGGCGGCCGGGGTGACGGCCGACGGGCCGGCCCCGGGGGAGTAGGGCCCGGCCTCCTCTTCCTCCTCGTAGAACAGGCCGTCGTCCTCGTCCAGCAGGTCGTCCGCGCCCTCGTCGGCCAGGGCGGCGGCGGAGGCGGCGGCCACCGTGGGAGCGGAGTCGGCGGGCGTACAGCCTGCGAGGACGGCTGCGCTGCCGCAGGCCAGCAGGGCGGCGGCGAGGAGGACACGGGACGGGGCCATGGCACAAGTCTCCCCGGACGGGGGCGGATGTCGGTACCCGCTTGACACGACCGGGGCCGGTGGTGCGGTTCCCGCCGGAGGCGTGCGCGACCGCGCTTCCCTCCCCGCCGGACGTGCGGATCCGGCGGGGGAGAGCATGGGGTGAGCCTGCGTCAGGCGGCCACCGGCCGGTCCGTCTCGTACGCCTCGCGCAGCCGGTCCTGCGCCTGGGTGCCCACCGCGAGGTGGTCGAGCCCGAGCAGCGCCGCGCCGAGCACCGGCGGCGCGACGACGACGCGCGGCTCGGCCAGCGGCGCGGCCTCGGCGAGCCGGGCCGTCACGTTGTCCAGCAGCAGCGGCTGCCGGGAGGCGAGCACGCCGCCGCCCAGCACCACCGGGGCCGGGGCGTCCAGCAGCTCCAGGCGGCCGAGCGCCACCACCGCGAGCCGGACGATCTCGTCGGCCTGGCGGTCGATCAGCTCCAGGGCCACCTCGTCGCCCTCGACGGCGACCGCGAACAGCACCCGGACGATCTCGTGCAGCCGCACGCTCGGCAGGTGCCCGAGGTGGACGGCCTCGGCGACGGCGCCGGCGCTCGGCAGCCCGAAGTGCTCGGCGATGGCCCGGGCGAGCCCGGTCGGCCCGCCGCGCCCGTCCTCCGCGCGGACGGCGTGCCACATGCTGGTGACGGCGAGGCCCGAGCCGCCGCCCCAGTCGCCGGTGAGCTCGCCGAGGGCGGGGAAGCGGGCTGTGCGGCCGTCCGGCAGCAGGCCGACGCAGTTGATCCCGGCGCCGCAGACCACCGCGACCCCGAGCGGGCCGTCGGTGCCGGCCCGCAGCAGGCCGAAGGTGTCGTTGGCGACGGTGTTGCTGACCCCCCACGGGTGGGACTCCAGCGCCTCGCGCAGCGCCAGCTCCTCGACCGGCAGGTCGGCATTGGCCAGGCAGGCGCTGACGTGGCTGGTGAGCACGCCGTTCCAGGACGGGTGGCCGGCCTCGGCGGCGGCCTGCTCGACCAGCGGGGCGAGGCCGGCCACGGCCGCCGCGCCGCCGATCTTCTGGGGTTCGAAGCCGCCGCCGCGGGCGGTGCCGAGGACGGTGCCGTCGGCGCCGATCAGGGCGACGTCGGTCTTGGAGTTTCCCGCGTCGATGGCGAGGACGCCTGGCAGGAGGGGTTCGGGCTGGTGGGTCATCAGGTCCCCGCGGCTCGTACGTGGCCCGGGCCGTGGTCGTCGGCCGGGTGCCCGGCCGGGGTCGCGGCCGGGGAGCCCGGCCGAACGGTCTCCGGCCGGGGGTGGACGGTCTCCTCGCGGTGCCCGCCCGGCGGCCGGAGGAACCGGGCGGGCGGGCACCACGGGCCGGGTCAGGCCCAGGCGAGGTGCTCGCGGTTGTGGGCGAGCAGCCGGTCCGTGAGCTGGTCGGCGAGTTCTATCTGGCCGACCAGCGGGTGGGCGAGCAGGGCGTCGAAGACCCGGTCGCGGCCGCCGTGCAGGGCGGCGTCGAGGGCGAGGTGCTCGTACGAGGTGACGGCGGCGATCAGCCCCGAGTACAGCGGCTCGACGGGCCGCTGCGGCAGCGGGCGCACGCCCCGGGCGTCCACCTCCGCCGGGACCTCGATGACGGCGTCGTCCGGCAGGAAGGGCAGCACGCCGTCGTTGCGGGTGTTCACCACCTGGACGGAGGTGCCGCCACCGGTCCCGAGCAGCGCCGCGATCAGCTGGACGGCCGCCTCCGAGTAGAAGGCGCCGCCGCGCTTGCCGAGCAGCTCGGGCTTGGTGTCCAGGGCCGGGTCGGCGTACAGCTCCAGCAGCTGCCGCTCGATCTCGGCCACCTGCGCGGCCCGGGAGCCCTGCTCCCTCAGCTCGGCCACCACCGCGTCGTGCTGGTAGAAGTACCGCAGGTAGTAGGAGGGCACCACGCCGAGGCGCCGGACGACGGCCTGCGGCAGGTGCAGGTCGTCGGCGATCTCCTTGCCGTGCGAGGACAGCAGCTCCGGGAGCACCTCGCGCCCGGTCGTGGCCCCCGGGGCGTCCAGCAGGGTGACCCCGCGCTCCCAGGTCAGGTGGTTGAGCCCGACGTGGTCGAGCCGGACCAGCTCCGGGGCGACGTCCAGGTGAGCGGCGAACTTGCGCTGGAAGCCGATCGCGACGTTGCACAGTCCGACGGCCTTGTGGCCGGCGTCCTGCAGGGCCCGGGTGACGATGCCGACCGGGTTGGTGAAGTCCACGATCCAGGCGTCCGGGTTGGTCCGGCGCACCTGTTCGGCGATGTCCAGCACCACGGGGACGGTGCGCAGCGCCTTGGCGAGCCCGCCGGCTCCGGTGGTCTCCTGCCCGACGCAGCCGCACTCCAGCGGCCAGGTCTCGTCCTGGTTGCGGGCCGCCTGCCCGCCGACGCGCAGCTGGAGCAGCACGGCGTCGGCGTCCGCGACGCCCGCCACCAGGTCCGTGGTCACCGTGACGACGGCGGAGTGGCCCTGCTTGGCGAAGATCCGCCGGGCGAGGCCGCCGATCAGCTCCAGGCGCTCGGCGGCCGGGTCGATCAGCACCAGTTCGCCGATCGGCAGGCTGTCCCGCAGCCGGGCGAAGCCGTCGATCAGCTCCGGGGTGTACGTCGAGCCACCGCCGACGATTGCCAACTTCAGTGCGGACATCAGCCCTTGACCCCTGTCAGTGTCACGCCTTCGATGAAGGCCTTCTGAGCGAAGAAGAAGAGGACGATCACCGGCGCCATCACCAGCAGGGTGGCGGCCATGGTGAGGTTCCAGTTGGTGTGGTGGGCGGCCTTGAAGGACTCCAGCCCGTAACTGAGGGTCCAGGCCTCGTGGTTGTTGCTGGCGTAGATCTGCGGGCCGAAGTAGTCGTTCCAGCAGTAGAAGAACTGGAACAGCGCGACCGCCGCGATGGCCGGCTTGGCCATCGGCAGGACCACCCGCAGCAGGGTGCGCAGGTCGCCGCAGCCGTCGATCCTGGCGGCCTCGATGTACTCCTTGGGGATGGTCATCAGGAACTGGCGCAGCAGGAAGATGGAGAACGCGTCGCCGAAGGCCATCGGGATGATCAGCGGCCAGAGCGAGCCGTCCATGCCCATCTGCTTGGACCAGAACAGGAACATCGGGATGACGGTGACCTGCGGGGGCAGCATCATCATCGCGATGACCCCCATCAGCGCCAGGTTGCGGCCGCGGAAGCGGAACTTGGCGAGCGCGTAGGCCACCGGGAGGCTGGAGACCACGGTCAGCGCGGTGCCGGCCAGGGCGTACAGCAGGGTGTTGCGCCACCAGGTCAGGAAGCCGGGGGTGTCCCAGACCTTGCCGTAGTTGCTCCAGTTCCAGTCGGTCGGCCAGTAGTCGGTGGTGAGCGCCTGCCCGTCCGACATCACCGAGGTGAGGAAGACGAAGACGAAGGGCAGCAGGAAGAACAGCGCGGCGGCGATGGCCACCGTGTGCACGGCCACCCACTGGAGGAACGCGCGGCGCCGGGCGGCCCGGGCGGCGGGGCCGCCGGACCGGGAGGGGACGGCGGTGGCCGGCCCCTTGGTGAGCGTGGTGCCAAGGGTCATGATCGGGTCCTCCCGGGCCGCTAGTCGTCGCTCGCCATGAAGCCGGAGCGGCGGCGGAGCAGGATCGAGGTGACGGCCATCGAGATGACGAACAGCACCAGGGCGACGACGCAGGCCGCGCCGTAGTTGTAACTCTGGAAGCCGAGCTTGTAGACCATCTGCGGCAGGGTCCAGGTGGAGCCGCCCGGGTAGCCGGGCTCGAACGGCTGCCCGGAGCCGCCCGCGATGCCGCTGGCGACCTTCCCGGCGACGATCGCCTGGGTGTAGTACTGCATGGTCTGGATCACCCCGGTGACCACCGCGAACATGATGATCGGCGAGATGTTCGGCAGCGTGACGTACCGGAACCGCTGGAACGGGCCGGCCCCGTCCAGCTGGGCCGCCTCGTACTGCTCCCTGGGGACGTCCAGCAGCGAGGCCATGAAGATGACCATCAGGTCGCCGATGCCCCACATCGCGAGCAGGGTGAGCGCGGGCTTGGACCAGTCCTCGGAGGCGAACCAGCCGGGCTCCGGCAGGCCGAGCTCGCCGAGCAGGTGGTTGACCGGGCCGGTGCCGGGGTTGAACAGGAAGGCGAAGGCCACGGTGGCGGCCACCGGCGGGGCCAGGTACGGCAGGTAGAAGGCGGTGCGGAAGAAGCCGGCCCCGGTCTTGACCTTGGTGATGAGCATCCCGATGCCCAGGCCGAAGGCGACCCGCAGGCTCACCATGACGATGACCAGCCACAGGGTGTTGCGCAGGCCCTGCCAGAAGGTCGGCAGGTGGTTGAAGACGTAGTCCCAGTTCTTCAGGCCGCTGAAGGTCGGCGTGCCGAAGCCGTTGTACGTGGTGAAGGAGAAGTAGGCGGTGGAGACCAGCGGGTAGACGAAGAAGACGCTGAACCCGACCAGCCAGGGGGAGAGGAAGGCGAGGGTGCGGGCCGCCTCCCGGCGGCGCTTGCGGCGCAGCAACTGCTGCGCGGCGGGCGCCGCCGGGCCGGTCGGTCCCGCGTCGGCCTTGTCGCCTTTTCCCTTGCGGGTGCCGAACGCGAGTGACATGGGAGCTCCGTGGACCGTTCCCGGCCTACTTGGCCTGGGCGATGTCGGTGTCGATCTGCTTGGCCGTGGCGGCCAGGCCCGCCTGGAGGTCGGCCTGCTTGCCGGACTCGTAGTCGTAGCCGAGGTTCTGCAGGGTGGTGATGTAGCTGCCGCCGTTGACCGCCGGCGGGGTGGTGCCGGAGTGCGCGTTCTTGGCGACGTTCAGGAAGGTCTTGAAGTTCTCGTCGGCGACCAGCTTCGGCGAGTCGAGCGCGGCGAGGGTGCTCGGCACGTTGTGGATCGCGTTGGCGAAGCCGACCACCGCGTCGGTGTCCGTGGTCAGGTACTTGACGAACTCCCAGGCGGCGGCCTGCTTCTTGCTGCTGCTGGCGATGCCGACGATGGTGCCGGTCTGGTAGCCGCGGCCGTAGGTGTCGGCCTGGTCGTCCGGGACGGGGAAGGCGGCGGTGCCCCACTCGAAGTCGGGCTTGTTGTCGGCGAGGGAGGCGGTGCGCCACTCGCCGTCGAGGATCATCGCGAGCTGGCCGGTGTGGAAGGGGTTCTTGGCGCTGAACTCCTCGCCGAAGGTGGCGCGGTACTTCTCCAGCTTGTCGAAGCCGCCGAGCTGGTCGACCAGGCCCTTCTGCCACTTGAACATCGCGGCGACCTTCGGGTCGGTGGCGATGGCCGACTTGCCGTCGGAGCCGAAGTAGCCGGGGCCGTACTGGCCGAGGTAGTGCTCGGTGGTGGACTCGTAGCCGTGGTAGAGCGGCATGAAGCCCAGCTGCTTGTACGAGTCGCCGTCGGCGACGGTGAGCTTGGCGGCGGCCTCGGCGAACTCGCTGAAGGTCTTCGGGGGGTGGGCTATGCCGGCGTCGGCGAAGGCCTTCTTGTTGTAGTACAGGCCGTAGGCGTCGCCGAGCAGCGGCAGCGAGCACTGGTTGCCCTGGAACTGCGTGTAGTCGAGCATCGTGGCCGGGAAGGTCTTGGCCGGGTCGATGCCGCTCTTCTGGAGCATCGGCTTGAGGTCGACGAAGGCCTTGGTCGAGCAGAACATGCCGACGTTGTTGGTGGTGAAGGAGGAGACCACGTCCGGCGCGTTGTCGCCGCCGGCCCGCAGCGCCTGGTTGACCTTGTCGTCGGCGAGGCTGTCCACGGCCTTGACGTGGATGTTGGGGTGGGCCTTCTCGAAGGCGGCGATGTTGGCGTTGATCGCCTTGATCTCGTTCTCCTGGCTCCAGCCGTGCCAGAAGGTGATGGTGACGTCCTTGCCGCCGGCCGAGTCGTCGGTGCCGCCCGAGTCGCTGGAACCGGTGCAGGCGGAGGCGAGCAGGGCCAGGACGGCGCTGCCGGCGAGGGCGGCGATGGTGCGGCGGCCTCTGCGGGAGGTGGTGGCGTGCACTTCTGGATCCTCCTGGGGGTGCGCGGGCAGGCCTCATTGCCTCGGATCCCGCGTTCGGGGGTTGGGGAGAGGTGGGTGCAGGTGAACGAGGTGACAGGGGGAGCGTCAGTGGGTGGAGAAGACCGCCTCGCGGGCGTCGGACAGGGCACGTTGCAGGGCGCCGAGCAGGACCGGTGAGCCCGGCAGGGCGCTGCTGCGGACCTCCGGTCTGGCGATGGAGACCCGGGCCAGTTCGTCCTCGACGAGCGCGCGCAGGCGTTCGCCGCCGGCGCTCGGCACCACGCCGGAGAGGACCACCAGCTGGGGGTCGACGACGGCGACGATCACGGCCAGCCCGACGGCGAGCCGCCCGGCCAGCTCGGTGAGGAAGGAGTCGCCGGCGCCCGGGGTGGTCAGCGCCTTGGCGATGGACTCCTGCGCGGTGGCCGCGCCGAGCCCGTGCTCCCTGGCCAGGGCCCGGACGGCGGGGGTGCCGACCAGGGCCTGGAACCCGCCGAACTTGCGGCGGCGGGCGTCCCACTCGACCGGCGAGTCGGGCAGCGGCATGTAGCCGACCTCCCCGGCGCCGCCGGTGAAGCCGCGGTGCAGCCGCCCGGCGATCACGATCGCCGCGCCGACCCCCGCCCCGGCCCAGAGCAGGACGAAGTCCTCGAAGCCGGCCGCGGCGCCCGAGGAGCGCTCGGCGACGGCGGCCAGGTTCACGTCGTTCTCGATCGACACCGGCGCGCCGATCGCCGCGGTCAGCTCCTCGACCAGTCGCGGCGAGTGCCAGCCGGGCAGGTGGGAGGCGTAACGGAGCCTGCCGGTGACCGGGTCGGGGGCGCCGCCGAGCCCGATCGCGGCGGTGCGCAGGGAGCCTTCGGGGATTCCGGCGGCCCGGACCGCGGCGGCCACCGCGGCGGCGACGGCGGGGACCGTCCCGGCGGCGGGCAGGCCCTTGGTGGGCACGCTGTGCTCGGCCAGGGTGCTGCCGGTGATGTCGGCGACGGCGACCCGGATCTCGCTGTTGGTGACGTCCAGCCCGGCGACGTACCCGGCGGCCGGATTCACCTGGTACAGCCGGGCGTTGGGGCCGGGTCCGCCGGCCGTGGTGCCGACCGGCACGACCAGCCCGGCGGCCTCCAGCCGGGCCAGCAGCTGGGAGGCGGTGGGCTTGGACAGCCCGGTGAGGGTGCCGATCTGGGTGCGCGAGAGCGGACCGTTCTCCAGCAGCAGTTCGAGGGCGGCGCGGTCGTTGATGGCGCGCAGCAGGCTGGGGGTGCCGGCGAGGGGGGCCTTGGCGGTGCTCTTGGTCATGCCCGGAATCCTCCTCTTTCGGCTGGTCGGGAAAGTCCGCAGGTGGCCCCCGTGCGGGGAGCGGGCGGCCCTCGGGCGAACCGTGATGAACTGTTAGGAAACTTTCCAGTCGCTTGGGAAGGACCGTAAGGGCCGTGTCAGCGGGGTGTCAATGGCCGGTGGAGCGGAGGATGCCGAAGCGTTACCGGACAGCACGGAGCCCCGCCCCCACCGGTTATCCGCACGGTGGTGGGAACGGGGCTCTCGTCCGCGGAAGGGGCTCCTCGGTGGGAGGTGCCGCGCGGGGCTACGGCTTCGCCGAGTCCTCCGACGCCCGCGCCGGGACCGGCTCGGCCACCCGGTCGGCCGACGCGGCCGGGGCGAGCTGCTCGGCGGCCGGCACCGGAGAGGGCGCGATCACCACCCCGGTCGCCCCGGCCGCCACCGCGGGGACCTCCTCCTTGACCTTGATCCCGGCCCGGTCGAAGGCCGCCTTCAGCCGCTGGCGCAGCCCCCGGGAGACGGAGGCCGCCTTGCCCGGGGCCGTCCTGGCCTCGACCCGCAGCACCACCGAGTCGGGGGCGACCGACTCCACGCCCAGGATCGACACCGGCGCCCAGACCAGCTCGTCGTACGGGGCCTCCTTGGCCATCAGCTCGGCCGTCGCCAGGATCAGCTCCTCGACCCGGAGCAGGTCCTCCTTGTACCCGACCTGCACGTCTACCGAGGCGGTCGCCCAGCCCTGGCTCATGTTGGCGATCCGCTTCACCTCACCGTTGCGGATGTACCAGATCTCGCCGTTCGCGCCGCGCAGCTTGGTCACCCGCAGACCGACCTCCAGCACCGTGCCGGAGGCCACCCCGGTGTCGATCTCGTCGCCGACGCCGTACTGGTCCTCCATGATCATGAAGACCCCGGAGAGGAAGTCGGTGACCAGGTTGCGGGCGCCGAAACCGATCGCCACACCGGCCACACCGGCGCTCGCCAGCAGCGGCGCCAGGTTCACCCCCAGCGCGGACAGCACCATCAGCGCCGCCGTGCCCAGGATGGTGAAGGAGGCCACGCTGCGCAGCACCGAGCCGATCGCCTCCGAGCGCTGCTGGCGCCGCTCCGTGTTCACCACCCCGGTGTTGGCCAGCAGCCCGCCCAGCCGGCTCTCCTCCTGGTGCTCGGAGGTGCGCGCCATCCGCCCTATCAGCTGGGTGATGAGCTTGCGCACCACGGCCCGCAGCACCAGCGCCAGCACGATGATGAAGACGATCCGCAGCCCGGAGGCCAGCCAGCCCTGCCAGTGGGTGTCGAACCAGCTGGCGGCCTGCCGGGTGGTGTCCGAGACCTCCTGCGCGCTGGTCGGTATCCGCAGGTCGAGGTCGGGCAGCTGCGCGGTGGGGCTTGGGGCCGGGGTCGGGTTGGCGAGCGTCGAGGACGCGTCGGACGGACCGGTGGCACCGGAGCTGAACACGTGCGGACCTTCCTGGCAGGGTGTGTGTCGGGCCCGCACCGCCGGCAAGCGGCCCGCGGACCGTGCGCCTCAGCCTATCCGCTGCCGTCTGCCCGCCCCGACGCGCCGGAACCTCCCCTGAGCGTGCCCGAGGGCGCACAGTGCGTCCCGAACGCCCCGTCAACGCCCCCGTACGCTCCCCCCGCTCCCGGCCTCCCGGGCCGTCCCCGCCGGTCGGGGCACTGCTCCGGACGGCCGATCGGTCCCCCGGGAGGGCCACCGGGGCGGCCCGCACCGCCACCCGGGTGCAACCCGACCTTCCCCGGGCATACCGGTTATGACAGAGACCACACCCGGAGTTCACGTCAGGTCCGTTACACAGGAGTGGTGGCGCCGTACAAAGGCCTAAGGCGACACTGGGGAGATCGCGCACGAGTGGCGCGATACAACCGCTCGTCCCGGCGCGAGCCACGCGCCGCAGGCGTCCAAGGAGGCATCCGTGCCGCATGTCCTGGTCCTCAACGCGTCCTACGAGCCACTCGGCGTCGTATCGATGCGCCGCGCACTCATCCTGGTCCTCAACCACAAGGCGGTCAGCCTGGAGGACTCGGAAGTCACTCTGCACAGCGCCACCAGCGCCCTTCCGGCGCCGTCCGTCGTCCGTCTGACCCGCTTCGTACGGGTCCCGTTCTGCGGGCCCGTCCCGCTCACCCGCCGGGCGCTGTTCGCCCGCGACCACGGCCGCTGCGTCTACTGCGGGGCCGCCGCCACCAGCGTCGACCACGTCATCCCGCGCAGCCGTGGCGGCCAGCACCGGTGGGACAACGTGGTCGCGGCCTGTCGCCGCTGCAACCACACCAAGGCCGACCGCCACCTCACCGAACTCGGCTGGCGGATGAAACGACCACCCGCGCCGCCAAGCGGCCTGGCCTGGCGCATCATCGGCACCGGGATCAAGGACCCGCGCTGGCGGCCCTACCTGGAACCCTACGGCGGCGGCGACCAGCTGCGCGCCCCGCAGTGGGGCGAGTACGAGCACCACGACCGCACCGAGCAGCCGGTCCACCCGGTCCCGCTCGGCCGGGCGCACGCCGCCCACCCCGCCCCCGTCCGCCGCGGCGAGCAGCCCGAACCGCTCTCCGCCTGACCACCGCTCCACAAGGGCCCGCCCGTCACACCGTCGGTACGCGCCTCATGGGCCGCCGCGCCCCCCGCACCGGGGAGCCGGCGGCCCGCCGCGTTCCACGCGCCAGTCCCTCCCCGGGCCGCCCGAGGCCGCTACGGCTTGGCCGCGGCCCCGCCCGTCGCCGGGGGCACCGCGGGGGCGCCCGGCGCCCCGCCCGGCTGAGCGGGCCGGCCGTCCGGCGGCTGCGGCTGGACCGGTGGCTGGACCGGCGGGGTCACGGCGTACAGCTCGACGCCCCACAGCGAGTAGCCGTACTTGGTCGCCCGCGCCACGCCCTGCACCCGGACGAACCGGACCCCGGGCGCGTCGAAGCGCACCGTCTCGTCGCCGCCCTTGCCGCTGTCCACGGTCGCCGCGTCCGTCCAGGAGTTCCCGTCCGCCGAGACCTGGATCCGGTACGAGGCGGCGTGCGCGGCCTGCCAGTGCAGCACCGCCGCGCCCAGCCTGGTCGCCTGCGGCAGCTCCAGCCGCACCCAGGCGTCGTCCTTGGCCGGCGAGGACCAGCGGGTCTTCGGATCGCCGTCGGCGACCGCCGAGGCGGGGAAGTCCGCCGTCTCGTCGCCCGAGGAGGTGGCCTTCGCGCCGACCGCCAGGTCGGGACCGCCGGTGGGCGGCACCACGTGCACCTGGAGCACCTGCCGGACGGTGGTGGTACCGGCCACGAACTGCACCGGCACCTGGTACGTCCCGGACGGCGTCTCCGCGGTGGCGCTCACCAGCAGCGGCACACCCACCCGGCCGCCGCGCGGCACGCTCACCTGTCCCGCCGGGGCCACGGTCAGGCCCTTGGCGGTGGCCGGCACCTCGGTGCGCAGCTCGCCGGCGGTGCCCTCGGGCCGGCCGGCCTCCACGGTGGCCTGGGTCGTCACCGGCGCGGTGGCGCCGGTGACCACGTCCAGGGCCGGGTCGGAGAGGCTGAGCCTGGCCGCCGGAACGTCCGCGTACCAGGGGATCACCTGGTTGACCACCGGTGGGTCGCCGCCGGGCTTCCAGGTCAGCCGGAACGCGTCGGCGGGCAGTCCGCCGGCCGGCAGCTCGTTGTAGCCGGGCTGCACGGTGCCGATGTCCGCCCAGGTGCCGTCGGCCCGGCGCACCGCGACGGTGGCGCCGGCGCGCACGTTCGGGTCGGTCAGCACGGTGAGCCGGTCCAGCGGACGGGGCGCGCCGAGTTCGACGGTGAGCGGCTCGTCCAGCGCGGTGGGCGCCTTGGCGGCCCGGTACGCGGTGTCCGGGTTGCCGTCCAGCACGGCGGCGGAGGAGGAGCCGGGCGCCGCGTCGGGACCGCCGCTGACGCTGGCCGGGGACTCGTCCGGCGCGGTGACGGTGAACTCGCGCACCGCGACGGCGGTCTTCTGCGCGGCGGTGGCCCGCAGCCGCACCGCCCGTACCACCGTGCCCGGCGGGAGCTGGGCACTGACCGTCTTCTGGTTCTTCACGGTCGCGAGCTGCTTCCAGCCGCCCTCGCCGGTGGTGTACTCCAGCACGCCGTCGCGGATGTAGTCGTCCACGGCGGTCCTGGCGTCGGGGCCGTCGCCCCAGCCGCCCATCAGCACGGTCACGCCGCTGACCGGGCGGCCCGCGCCGAGGTCCAGGCCGACCGCGTCGCCGGGCTGCGGGGGAGCGGAGCTCCAGTAGAAGGTGTCGGCCACGCCGTCGCCCATCAGCGCGGGCAGGTGGTCCTGCGCGGTGCCCATGGTGGTGGTCGGGGTGACCCCTCCGGCGGCCACGCCCGACCAGTTGTCGGCGGCGCGCACGGCCCGCTCCAGGAACGGGCCGAGCACCCCGGCGCCGACCGTGGCCGGGGCCTGGGCCAGCTGCTCGCGCAGCCCGTTGAGCTCGACCCTGGCCTTCCACGCCGCCGTGCCGTCGCCGCCGTGCTGGGCCAGCAGCATGTCGAGGGCGGCCCGGCCGGCCAGCCCGTAGTCGCGCAGCGGGCCCAGCCAGGGCGCGGCCTCGCCGGCCAGCTGGGCGGTGGCCGGGGTGCCGGCCAGGGTCTGCCGGGCGGTGGCCATCGCGTCGAAGGCGCCCCGCAGCGGGGCGGCGGCCTCGATCAGCCTGGCGAGGTCGGGGGTGGCGCCCGAGGTGGGCTCGGCGGCCGCCCAGAACCGGTCGAGCAGCGGCGTCAGATAGCCCGACTCCTGCTTGGACAGCGGCGAGGAGGTGCTGTTCCCGGCCAGCGCGGTGACGGCGGACAGGGCCGACCCCGCGGGCGTCGCGCCGGCGCCGGTCGGCCCGGCCAGCGAGCGCACGGCGGCCTGCCAGGAGTCGTCCGGCTTGTACCCGGCCGGGTTCCAGGCGAAGTCCCCGGCGGTGGCGAGGGCGATCCGGGAGGCCACCGGCTGCTGCATCGCGCCGGTCAGCAGGGCCGCCGAGCGGGTCGCCACCTCGGGGTCGCGCCCGGTGTAGGCGCCGAGGAAGAGCCGGTCCGGGCTGGCGTCGTTGACCGGGTAGTTGTCCATGGTGAGCAGCGGGCGCCCGTACAGCCCGGCGGTGTCCGAGGCCTGGGCGCCGGTGATCCTCTCCGGGATCGCCCCGACCCCGCTCCAGGCCACCTGGACGCCCTCCGGCAGCGCCGCCGCCAGCGCCTTGCGGTACGGGGTGGCGCCCTGCTGGTGGGACTCGGTGGGGAGGACGGACAGCGGCGCCAGGCCCGGGTTCCTCGCGATCAGCCGGTCCTGCACCTTCCTCACCAGCGCGGCCTGCGCCTTGGCGGCCGCGACCGGCCCGGTGCCGTACTCGTCGCGGTCGTCGCCGCAGTGCCACTCGTCGTAGCTGACGTCCAGGAACTGCAACTGGAAGGCGGTGAAGCCGAGCCCGCGCAGCCCGTCCAGCTTCTTCACCAGCGCGTCGACATCCTTGCCCGAGCTGAAGCAGAAGGACTGCCCGGGGTCGATCGCGTAGCCGAGCGTGACGTGGTTGGCGCGCGCCCGGAAGCCCAGCTCGCGCAGCTCCTCCGCCTGGGCGGCCGGGTAGGCGGTGCGCCAGCGGGAGAGCCGGTACGGGTCGTCACCGGGGGCGTAGAGGTAGAAGTTCTGCTTGGAACGGCCGAGGAAGTCGACCTGCTCCAGCCGCTGCTGCGCGGTCCACGGGGTGCCGTAGAAGGCCTCCGCGGTGCCGCGCACCGGCGCACCGGACGGCCAGTCCCGCAGCGTGACTCCGGGCAGGCCGAGCCCGGCCGCGCCCGGCGCCTGCCCCTGCCCGGCCGGCACGGCGGCGAGCAGCTGGCGCAGGCTCTGCGCGGCGTAGAAGGTGCCGGTGGCGTCCACGCCGGCCAGCACCACGGCGCCGTACGTCCCGCCGCCCTGGGCGGGCAGCTGACCGATCGACAGCAGGTACCCGCCGGCCGGCATGCCCGCGGTGGTGGGCGCGGCCTCCGCCGTGCCGCCGGCCGCGACCGCCAGTCGGCGCAGCACCCGGCCGGTCTCGCCGTCGGCGCCCTCGCCGGGCCCGCCGACGTACACCACCAGCGCGCCTGCGGCCGGCGTCCCGCCGTCCGGCCGCGGCGTCACCTCGCCGGCGCCGGCGACCTCCAGCACCTCGTGGACGGCCCGCACGGCGCCGAGGTCCGCCTTCTCCGCGGTCACCAGCGTCACCGCGGACGGCACCGTGACGGGCTTGCCCGCCACCGTCTGCTCCTGCGGCCTCGGGAACACCTTCGGGTCGGTCACGCTGCCCAGCGGCGTCTGCGGCGCGGTGCTCACCACACCCGGCGCCGAGCCGGCCGCGTACGCCACCGAGGGCACCACCCCGGCCAGCAGCCCGCCGACCACCGCCGCGGCCGCGACCCCGGCCGCGATCTGCAGCGTCCGCCGCCCCGGCCGCCCCGCGGCACGCCCCGCGCGCTCCTCCCGCACCGACGCCATCAGCGGCTCCGTCCCCTTGAGATCGGCGATCAGCCGGTCCGCCGTCCGCGGCGCCAGCTGACGGCACGTCCGCGCGGTGGCCCGCCGCGCCGCCATCGCCGCGGGGTGCAGCAGCACCTCCCGCAACGCCGGACTCTGCTCCAACTGCGACCGAAGCCGCCGCCCGGCCACAACGGACACACGGGCTTGCACAGGAGCCTCCTCGCCAGGCCACGACCACATCTCCGCAACCCCACCAGCTGGCCAACCCGGTGTCAACGTGACCGACCGCTACGGCCGTTTTGCCGGATTGGATCGCATGTCAGGCCGGCCCCTGCCATGGCGGGCGCCACCGTCCGGAGGGGGCCGGACGGGGTGTCGGCGCCGGTCGGAACCGGTCCACCGCGGCGCCCTCCGGGCCGACGGCCCGCGCTTGTGCCGCGCCGGTCCGGCAGAAGCCGAAGGCCCGCGCGCTCCGCACCGACGCGCCCGGGCCCTGCCCGCCCGAGCGCCGGCCCGCGGCCGATCGACCGGGCACCGTCGTGTCGCTCTGGGTGATCGAGGTGTCACCCGGGTAGGACTGTGGTCGTCCCGACCAGGCGTTGCCGAGACATCGCAGGAGCCGCGAGTGGCCGCTTACCACGACAGTGACGGAGCCGAGCAGGTACCGGCGCAGGATGCCCCGCCGCCGCCCGCCGAACTGGTGGCGCTGGCGCGGGCGTACGGGGTGGACACCCGGCACCCGGGGCCGGGCGGGCAGGCGGTGGGGGCGCGGACGCTGGTCGCGGTACTGGCGGCGATGGGGGTCGCGGCCGGGACCCGGCAGGAGGCACGGGAGGCGCTGGAGCGCCACCGGGCCGGGCAGCGGTCCCGGCTGCTGCCGCCCTGCGTGGTGGTCCGTCAGGGGCGGCGCACCGCGCTGGACGTGCCGGCCGACGCCCGGCTGCGGGTCGAACTGGAGGACGGGGGCGGCTGGGAGCTGCCGAGGGGGCACTCGCACTGGCTGCCGGGGGACCTGCCGCTGGGGCGGCACGTGCTCACGGCGGAGAGCGAGGGGCGCGGGGCCCGGGCCGCGCTGATCGTCGCCCCCGAGCGGCTGCCGCGGCTTCCGGGCCGCAGCTGGGGGTTCCTGGCCCAGCTGTACTCGGTGCTGTCCGAGCGCTCCTGGGGCATGGGCGACCTCGGCGACCTGGGCGAGCTGGCCCGGTGGGCGGGCACCGGCCTCGGCGCGGGCTTCGTGCAGATCAACCCGCTGCACGCGGGGGTGCCCACGAGCCCCTCGGACCCCTCCCCGTACCGCCCGTCCTCGCGCCGCTTCGCCGACCCGGTGCACCTGCGGATCGAGGACGTCCCCGAGTACGGGTACCTCGCCGGCGGGCAGCGCGACCGGGCCGAGGAGCTGACCCGCCGCGCCGCCCGGCTGCGCGAGGAGGTCCTCGGCCACGACGCCCTGATCGACCGGGACGCCGTCTGGCAGCTCAAGCGCGAGGCCCTGGAACTGCTGCACGAGGTGCCGCGCGGCCCCGGCCGGCAGGCCGCGTACGAGGCGTACCGGCGCCGGGAGGGCGAGTGGCTGCGCCGGTACGCCCTGTGGAACGCCCTCGCCGAGGAGCACGGCCCGGACCGGCACCACTGGCCGAAGGGCCTGCGTCACCCGGACGGCCCACAGGTCGAGCAGGCGGAGAAGGCCCTCGGGGACCGGGTCGAGTTCCACCGCTGGCTCGCCTGGCAGGTCGACCAGCAGCTCGCCCACGCCCAGCGGGCGGCCCGCGAGGCCGGGATGGCGGTCGGCCTGATCCACGACCTGGCCGTCGGCGTCCACCCGGACGGCGCCGACGCCTGGGCCCTCCAGGACGTGCTGGCCGACGGCATCTCGGTCGGCGCCCCGCCGGACGCCTTCAACGCCCACGGCCAGGACTGGGGCCTGCCGCCCTGGCGCCCGGACGCGCTCGCCGAGGCCGGCTACGCCCCGTACGCGGAGCTGCTGCGGGCCACCGCCCGGCACGCCGGGGCGGTGCGGATCGACCACGTGATGGGCCTGTTCCGGCTCTGGTGGGTGCCGGCGGGCCACCAGCCGACCGAGGGCGCGTACGTGCGCTACGACGCCGAGGCGATGCTCGGGGTCCTGGCGCTGGAGGCGCACTGGGCCGGGACGCCGGTGATCGGCGAGGACCTGGGCACGGTCGAGCCGGGCGTGCGGGAGGAACTGGCGGCCCGCGGGGTGCTCGGCACCTCCGTCCTCTGGTTCGAGCGGGACTGGCAGGGCGACGGCGCGATCCTCGCCCCGGACCGCTGGCGGCCCGGCTGCCTGGCCACCCTCACCACCCACGACCTGCCCAGCACCGCGGCCAGGCTCTCCGGCGAGCACGTCGAGCTGCGGCACCGGCTGGGCCTGCTGGCCAGGCCGCTGGGGGAGGAGCAGGAGGAGGCGGCGACGGAGCTGGCCGACTGGCGGGCCGAGCTGGCCGGGCTGGGCCTGCTCCGGCCGGGCGAGCCGCTGACGGCGTCCGTGCTGTACCGCTTCCTGCGGGCGACCCCGGCCGAGCTGGTCGGCGTCTGGCTGCCCGACCTGGTCGGCGACCCGCGTCCGCAGAACCTGCCCGGCACCTGGGACCAGTACCCGAACTGGCGCCTGCCGGTCGCGGACGGCGCCGGCGACCCGGTCACCCTCGAACGCCTCGCCGCCACCCCCGCCGCGGGCCTGCTCGCCCACCTCCTGGCCCCGCCCGGTTCCCGCGGGCCCGCCCGTTGACCGGGAGGGGCCGGCCCCGCCGGGTGCGCACCGCCCTCGGACCCGACGCGCGCGCCGTCCCCGGCCCCGTCCGTCGCCGTCGGCCCGCCGCGGGCGCTCCCGCCTCCTCGGGCCGACCCCGACGCGCGCGCCCCCGTAAGCGGCGGGTAAGTTGGAAACGTGGACAAGAGGAACGCTTTGCGAGCCGGCGCGGTCTCCGCAACGGTCACGCTGATGATGCTGCTGTCGTCGCCCGCCATGGCCTTCACCCGGGACGACGGTGACGACCCGGGGTCCGGCCTGAGTGTCGGTGAGACCCTCGGCCTGTACGTATTTCTCCCGCTCGTCGCCTTCGCGGTGATCGCCGGTCTGGCCGGCCTGCCGTACGGCGGCAAGGGCAAGAAGAAGTAACCGGCGGGTCCGGCCGGACCCGCACGACGTCCACCGGGACGTTCCACGTCCACCAGGACCCGCACGACCCCGAAGGGGCGCCGGACGATCCCGTCCGGCGCCCCTTCGGGCTTGGTCCGCGGACCGTCAGCGGGCCCCCGCCGCACGGTCGGCCGCCTGGGCCTTCAGCGCGCGCTCGATGCCCGCCCGCGCCTCGACCACCTGGCGCCGCAGCGCCGGCGCCGGCTCGGCCGAGGCCAGCCACGCGTCGGTCGCGTCCAGCGTCCCCTGCGTCACCTGCAGGGACGGGTACAGCCCGACGATGATCTGCTGCGAGATCTCGTGGCTGCGGCTCTCCCAGACGTCCTTCACCGCCGCGAAGTACTTCTCCGCGTACGGCGCCAGCAGCTCGCGCTGGTCGTACTGCTGGAAGCCGACGATGACGGCCTCCTGCACATAGTTCGTCAGCTTGTCGGACTCCACCACCGACGCCCAGGCCTCCGCCTTGGCCTCGGCGGTCGGCCGGGCGGCGCGGCAGGTGGCCGCGTGCTCCTGGCCGGCCGCGGTGTTGTCCCGCTCCAGCTCGGCGGCGATCAGCTCCTCGCCGGCCCGGCCGGTGGCGGCGAGCCGGCCGAGCAGGGCCCAGCGCAGCTCGGTGTCCACCGCGAGGCCCTTGATCTCGACCGAGCCGTCCAGCAGCCCGGCGAGCAGCCCGAGCTGACCGTCCGTGCGGGCGACCGAGGCGAGGGTGCGGGCCCAGGCCAGCTGGTGGTCGCTGCCGGGCTCGGCGGCCCGCAGGTGCTCCTCGGTGGCGGCGGCCCAGCGGTCGAGGCCCTGCTCGCGCCACTGCGGGTCGGTGTAGACGTCGAGGGCGAGCTTGACCTGACGCTGCACGGACTGCACCACGCCGATGTCGCTCTCGCGCCCGATGCCGGACAGCGCCAGCGACACGTAGTCGCGGGCGGCCAGCTCGCCGTCGCGGGTCATGTCCCAGGCGGAGGCCCAGCACAGCGCGCGCGGCAGCGACTCGGTGAAGCCGCCGAGGTGCTCGGTGACGACGGCCATCGAGTCCTCGTCCAGCCGGATCTTGGCGTACGAGAGGTCGTCGTCGTTCAGCAGCACGACGGCCGGGCGGTGCCGGCCGACCAGCTCGGGCACCTCGGTGCGCGCGCCGTCGAGGTCCAGCTCGATCCGGTCGGTGCGCACCAGGGCGTCACCGTTCAGCTCGTACAGGCCGATCGCGATGCGGTGCGGCCGCAGCACGGCCTCGCCCTTGGCGCCGGCGGGCAGCGCGGGGGCCTCCTGGAGCACCGCGAAGGACTCGATGTCGCCGTCGGTGTTGACGGTGACGGCGGGCCGCAGCACGTTGATGCCGGCGGTCTCCAGCCAGGCCTTGGACCAGGCCTTGAGGTCGCGGCCGCTGGCCTCCTCCAGGGCGCCGAGCAGGTCGCTGAGGCGGGTGTTGCCCCAGGCGTGGCGCTTGAAGTAGGCCTGCACGCCCTGGAAGAAGGCGTCCTGGCCGACGTACGCCACCAGCTGCTTGAGCACCGAGGCGCCCTTGGCGTAGGTGATGCCGTCGAAGTTGACCTGGACGTCCTCCAGGTCGTTGATGTCCGCCATGATCGGGTGGGTGGACGGCAGCTGGTCCTGCCGGTACGCCCAGGTCTTCATCTGGTTGGCGAACGTGGTCCAGGAGTGCGGCCACCTGGAGCCGGGGGCCTCGGCCTGGCAGACCGCCTCGGCGTAGGTCGCGAAGGACTCGTTCAGCCAGAGGTCGTTCCACCACTCCATGGTGACGAGGTCGCCGAACCACATGTGGGCGAGCTCGTGCAGGATCGTCGCGGCGCGGGCCTCGTACGAGGCGTCGGTCACCTTGGAGCGGAACACGTACTGGTCGCGCAGGGTGACGGCGCCCGCGTTCTCCATCGCGCCGGCGTTGAACTCCGGGACGAAGAGCTGGTCGTACTTGGCGAACGGGTAGGGGAAGTCGAACTTCTCCTGGAAGTAGTCGAAGCCCTGCTTGGTGACCTCGAAGATCGCCTCCGGGTCCAGGAACTCGCGCAGCGACGGCCGGCAGTAGACGCCCAGCGGCACCTTCTGCTCGCCGTTCTCGTAGGTGTCGAAGACCCCGACGTACGGGCCGGCGACGAGCGCGGTGATGTAGCTGGAGATCCGGCCGGTGGGCTCGAACGTCCAGACCCGGGTGTCGCCTTCGCCGGCCGGCTCCGGGGTCGGCGAGTTGGAGACCACGACCCAGCCGTCGGGCGCGGTCACGGTGAACGCGAACGCGGCCTTCAGATCGGGCTGCTCGAAGTTGGCGAAGACCCGGCGGGCGTCCGGCACCTCGAACTGGGTGTACAGGTAGGTCTCGCCGTCGACCGGGTCGACGAACCGGTGCAGGCCCTCACCGGTGTTGGTGTACTCGCAGTTCGCGACGACCCGCAGCTCGTTCTCGGCCGCCAGGTCCGGCAGCGGGATGCGGCTGTCGGCGAAGCTCGCCGGGTCGAGCCGCACGCCGTTGAGGGTGATCTCCTCGACGCTCGGGGCGACGAGGTCGATGAAGGTCTCCGCGCCGGGGGTGGTGGCGGTGAACCGGACCACGGTGGTGGACCGGAAGGTGCCGCCGTCGCGGGCCGAACCGAGGTCGAGCTCGATGTCGTACGCGTCCACGCGGAGGAGGTCGGCCCGGGTGCGGGCCTCCTCACGGGTCAGGTTTGTGCCGGGCACTCGCTGCACTCCTTTGTCAGACTGATGGTCCGAATCCTCGCATGTCCAACGTACGGACCCGCCGGAAAATCACAGGCGGGGCGGGCCCGGGCGAATTGCCCGTTCCCGCCCCGCCCGCGTGGGTCGCGACGAGGGTCACGCCCCCGGCGTCACTTCTTCCACTTGGTCAGCGGGCCTTCGCTGGCGCTGTAGCGGCGGAACGCGTAGACCGCGGCGCCGTCGTCCGAGACGAGGTACTCGGAGGTGCTGCTGCCGATGCTCATGCTGCTGGGCATCGCCATGGTGCCGAGGTCGGACAGCGAGCCGTCGGCCGGCGAGAGCGTCACCAGCCGGGCCGGCTTGTTGTAGCCCTGGTCGACGACCGCGCGGACCTTGCCGTCCTTGTCGGTCCCGGCCACCAGGCGCATGTCGTTGCTCGCCGAGCCTGAGGTGGCCGCCCACAGGCGCTTGCCGGTGTTCAGGTCGTAGGCGTTGATGCCCGGCTTGCTGCCGCTCACCTGGACGTACAGCGTGGTGCCGCTGACCACGTTCCGGGTCACGGCCTCGTCCTGGCCGGACAGGCGCAGGCTGTCCGAACCGGGCTCCTTGACGGACATCTGGTTGCCCGGCTTGTTGTCCTTGTCGAACGGCAGGACGTAGTCGCCCTGCGGACCGCTGGACATCAGCAGCACCAGCGGCTTGTCCTGGACGACCGAGTCGACCTCCTCGATGCTGCCGGTGAGGGTGATCGGGGTGCTGGCCGCCTTGCCGGTCTCGGCGTTGACGATGACCAGCTGCGACTTCGGGCCGCTGGTGCCGTAGCAGCGGTCGCTGACCGCGATCTGGGTGCCGGCCGCCTTGCCGCGCAGGGTGCAGTCCTTGTCGCGGGGCTGGTACTGCCAGGCCGGCTGGCCGGTGGCGATGTTCAGGGCGCCGACCGCGTTGCCGCCGACGGCGACCACGTTCTCGGTGACACTGAGGGTCGGCGAGGACATCCGGTCGGCCGAGACCTTGACGCTCCAGAGCAGCTTGCCCTGGGCCAGGTCGACGGCGCCGACGGTGGAGCAGTCGCTGTCACCGGTGTTGAAGGAGACGGCGGCGACGCCCTTGGAGTTGGCGCCGTACGAGGCCGTGCACAGCTCCTTGCTGCCGGCCGGGGCCGCGATCGTCCAGGCCTCCTTGCCGTCGGTCAGGTTGTAGGCCCTGATGCCGGAGCTGTCGACGCGCACCGCGAGCTTGTCGGTGCCCCAGACGCCGAGCAGCTGGTTCGAGCTGTCCGAGTTGGCCGGCTTGGGGGCGCTCCAGGCGACGTTGAAGGTGGAGCCCTTGGAGCCGGGGCTGGTGGTGGGGCTGGGGCTGGTGCTGGTCCCGCCGGTGTCGGTGGATCCGCTGGTGCCGCCGGTGCCGCTGCTGATCGGGCCCGGCGCGGGGTCGGGCTCCGGGTCGTTGCCCTTCAGCAGGACGACCAGGGCGACCGCGATCGAGACCGCCAGCACACCGCCGATGATCCCGCCCCAGAGCATCACGGGGTTGCGCTGCTTGGGCGCGACGGGCGCACCCGGGTAGCCGTAGCCGGGCTGCTGCGGGTAGTTGTAGCCGCCGGCGTTGTAGGCCTGCCCGGGGTCCGGGGCGCCGTACCCGGGGACCGGGTCGTACGGGCCGACCGGTGCGGCGCCGGGCGGCGGCGGGGCCTGGCTGGGGAACCCGGTCGCGGTCGGCGCGTAGGCCGTGTACTCCGGGCTGCCGACCGGCGGCTGGGCGGGCGGCTGCGCGGGCGGTGCCGGCGGCGGGCCCGCGGGCGCGGCCTGCCCGGGGACGGCGGCGCCGTCGAGCTGAGTCATCTGGTCCGCGACGGCGGCCGGATCCACCCCGCTGCCTGGCGGGCGCCCGAACGAGACGCCCCGGTTGTCCTGCGGACCGTTGCCGGGCGTTTCGCCTGCCCCCGGCGTAGGGTGATCCCCTGCCATCTGATTCCCCGTCATGTCTGGAAGAGTCCCCCGTCGGTGCCGTCCACGGTTCCGGGAGGGACGGGTGAGAATTGGACACCATGGTAGTGGTGTGCCGTTTTCGGCTGCCGCCAGGACCGTCGGACCCCGTCCTCGCAGGCCCGGGCCGTGCAACACCTTCACCCGTCGGCCACCGCGCCCCCACCTCCGCGCCCCGCGTCCCTGCCCGCGCCCGTCCGCGCGCCCCCCGTGCCCCGTGTGCATCCGCCCGCCCCGGCCGGGATCTCCGGCCAGGCCCCCGGGCCTTACCCTTCAGGAGTTGAAGGGGACGCCCGGCGGAGGGGTCCCCGCCCTGGGAGGGTGGATCATGCCGACGGACACACCGGGCTCGCAGTCGTCCCTGCACCGGGCGAACCTGGAACGGGTGCTCCGCGCGGTGCGGATGGCCGGATCGCTGACCCAGGCCGAGATCGCCCGCGGCACCGGCCTGTCCGCGGCCACCGTGTCCAACATCGTGCGGGAGCTGAAGGAGAGCGGCACCGTCGTGGTCGCCGACACCTCCTCCGGCGGCCGGCGCGCCCGCAGCGTCTCGCTCAGCGGGGACGCCGGGATCGTGGTCGGCATCGACTTCGGCCACACCCACCTGCGCGTCGCGGTCGGAAACCTGGCCCACCGGGTGCTGGCCGAGGAGAGCGCGCCGATCGACGTGGACGTCTCCGCCCAGCAGGGCTTCGACCGGGCCGAGGCGATGGTCGAGCGGCTGCTGGCGCAGGCCGGGTTCCGCCCGGAGAAGGTGATCGGCGTCGGCCTCGGCGTACCGGGACCGATCGACGTGGAGACCGGCGCGCTCGGCTCCACCGCGATCCTGCCCGGCTGGACGGGCGTCGCCCCCGGCCGGGAGCTGGGCGAGCGGCTCGGCATGCCGGTTCACGTGGACAACGACGCCAACCTGGGCGCGCTCGGCGAGCTGGTCTGGGGCGCCGGCCGCGGACTGAGCGACCTCGCGTACATCAAGGTCGCCAGCGGTGTCGGCGCGGGACTGGTGGTGAACGGCCAGATCTACCGCGGCCCCGGCGGCACCGCGGGTGAGATCGGGCACATCACCCTGGACGAGGCCGGGCCGGTCTGCCGCTGCGGCAACCGCGGCTGCCTGGAGACCTTCGTCGGTTCCCGCTACCTGCTCTCCCTGCTCGCCCCCACCCTCGGCCAGGGCCTCAGCCTGACCCGGGTGGTCGAGCTGGCCCACCAGGGCGACCTCGGCTGCCGTCGGGTGATCGCCGACGCCGGCCGGCAGATCGGCACCGGCGTCGCCACCCTGTGCAACCTGCTGAACCCCCGCCGGGTGATCCTCGGCGGGGACCTCGCCGAGGCCGGTGAGCTGGTGCTCGCCCCGATCCGGGACTCGGTGGCCCGCTACGCGATCCCCAGCGCCGCCCGTCAGCTCTCGATCGTCCCCGGCACTCTCGGCGGCCGGGCCGAGGTGCTCGGCGCGCTGGCCCTGGTGATGAGCGAGATGGGGGAGTCCGGCGCCCTCGGCCGGGCCTGACACCGTCGTCCGGCACCGCCGCGGGGTCCGACCCGAACAGTCACCCCTGAACAGTCACCCCTGAACAATCACTCCTGAACGGTCGATCTCGAATAGTCGATCCTGACTGGTCGATCCCGAATAAATAAGCGTGATCAAACACCTGTGCGTCAACTTGATGTGACTCACATCCCCTGCCCGACCTCCCGGAATGGCGGTAACCGAACGGCGGCACCGGGCGCGCCGCTCGGTGTCCGGGAGGCGGACATTAGACTCGACCGGTCGGCACCGGCCGCGAGCGTCGGCGTGCCGCCGGACCGGGCAGCGACGCCCGTCGGACCGTCCGTGGTCCGCGAACACTGAACGAGGAGGAACGGGTGGCCCTGCTGACCCGCATTCGGGGACCGCGCGATCTCGACCGGCTCACGCCCGGACAGCTGGCCGCGCTGGCCCAGGAGATCCGGACCTTCCTGGTGACCGAGGTCTCGAAGACGGGCGGCCACCTCGGCCCCAACCTCGGCGTGGTGGAGCTCACCATCGCGCTGCACCGGGTCTTCGACTCGCCGCGCGACCGCATCCTCTTCGACACCGGCCACCAGAGCTACGTCCACAAGCTGCTCACCGGCCGCCAGGACTTCTCGCGGCTGCGGACGAAGGGCGGCCTCTCCGGCTACCCGTCCCGCGCCGAGTCCGAGCACGACGTGATCGAGAACTCGCACGCCTCCACCGTGCTCTCGTACGCCGACGGCCTGGCCAAGGCCAACCAGGTGCTGGGCAAGAACGACCCGGTCGTCGCGGTGATCGGCGACGGCGCGCTCACCGGCGGCATGGCCTGGGAGGCGCTCAACAACATCGCCGACGACAAGGACCGCCCGGTCGTCATCGTCGTCAACGACAACGAGCGCTCGTACTCCCCGACCATCGGGGGCATGGCCAACCACCTCGCCACCCTGCGCACCACCCAGGGCTACGAGCGCTTCCTCTCCTGGGGCAAGGACGCGCTCCAGCGCACCCCGGTGGTCGGCCAGCAGCTGTTCGAGACGCTGCACGGCGCCAAGAAGGGCCTCAAGGACTTCATCGCCCCGCAGGGCATGTTCGAGGACCTCGGCCTCAAGTACATCGGCCCGATCGACGGCCACGACCTGACCGCCCTGGAGTCCGCGCTGACCAAGGCGCGCGGCTTCGGCGGCCCGGTGATCGTGCACTGCCTCACCGAGAAGGGCCGCGGCTACCACGCCGCCGAGAACAACGACGAGGACCGCTTCCACGCGGTCGGCGTGATCCACCCGGAGACCGGCCTGCCGATCAAGAGCGCGGGCAAGGACTGGACCTCGGTCTTCGCCGAGGAGATGGTCGCGCTCGGCCACGAGCGCGAGGACATCGTCGGCATCACCGCCGCCATGCTCCACCCGGTGGGCCTGGCCCCGTTCGCCAAGGCCTTCCCGGACCGCATCTTCGACGTCGGCATCGCCGAGCAGCACGCCGTCACCAGCGCCGCCGGCCTGGCCACCAACGGTCTGCACCCGGTCTTCGCGGTCTACGCGACCTTCCTGAACCGGGCCTTCGACCAGGTCCTGATGGACGTCGCCCTGCACAAGCTGGGCGTCACCTTCGTGCTGGACCGGGCGGGCGTCACCGGTACCGACGGCGCCTCGCACAACGGCATGTGGGACATGTCGATCCTCCAGGTCGTCCCGACCCTGCGGCTGGCCGCCCCGCGCGACGCCGACCAGGTCCGCGCCCAGCTGCGCGAGGCCGTCGAGGTCAAGGACGCCCCGACCGTGGTCCGCTACTCCAAGGGCACGGTCGGCCCGGCCGTCCCCGCGGTCGGCCGGGTCGGCGGCATGGACCTGCTGCGCACCGCCGAGGAGCCCTCCGGCGCCCACCGCGCCGACGTGCTGATCGTCTCGGTCGGCGCGATGGCCACCACCAGCCTGGAGGTCGCCGACCTGCTGGCCGCCCAGGGCATCACCGCCACCGTGGTGGACCCGCGCTGGGTCAAGCCGGTGGACGCGGCCCTGCCGGGCCTGGCCGCCGAGCACCGGGTGGTCGTCACGATCGAGGACAACGGCCGGGTGGGCGGCGTCGGCGCCGCCGTGGCGCAGGCGCTGCGGGACGCGGACGTGGATCTGCCGGTGCGGGACTTCGGAATCCCGCAGGAGTTCCTGGACCACGCCAGCCGGAACGAGATCCTGGCCGAGATCGGCCTGAACGCTCCGGACATCGCCCGAAAGGTGACCGCACTGGTCGCCAAGCTGGACGCGGCGCCGGTCAAGGCCTGACCAGCGGGTGTGCGGTTCGCACGGACTCCGGCCGCTCACCCGTTCCACCGACGACTGTTCGTCGTAACTCCGTAACAGTTCGTCACGAAACAAGCTGACAATCGCATGGAAAGGCGGGACCGGCGCCATGGGCGCCGATCCCGCCCGGTAGGTTGTCAACCGTGTCGACCCCCACCCGCCTCCGCCTCACCGGACTGGCCGAGCGCCTGCCCGAGCGCGTCCTCACCCATGTCCGCAGTGGGTACTGGACCAGGCTGGTGCCGGTGCTCGCGCTGGTCGCACTGCTCACCCACATCCCCTCCTTCGCCCGGCCCGTGTGGAGCCCGGACGAAGGCTTCCTGGCCACCCAGGCGCGGATGCTGGCGGACGGCGGGGTGCTCTACGACACCGTCGTGGACCGCAAACCGCCGTTGCTGCCCTGGCTCTACCAGGCCTGCTTCGCGGTCTTCGGCTCCGCCTCGCTCTGGCCGCTGCGCACCCTGGCGGTGGTGGCCCACCTGGTCACCGCGATCCTGCTGGCCTCGATCGCCCGCGGCCGCTGGGGCAACCGGGCCGGGGCCGGCGCCGGACTGCTCTACCTGCTGGTCTCCATCGGGCTCTCCCCCGAGGACACCCAGGCGGCGACCTTCGAGGTCTTCATGCTGCCCGCCATGGTGGCCGCCTTCCGGTACGCCGAGCGGCGCCGCTGGCTGGCCGCGGGCATCGCGGTCGCCCTGTGCTCACTGACCAAGCAGACCGGCGGCGCGGTGCTGCTGCCGGTGCTCTGGATGCTGTTCCAGGACGCCCGCCGGCGCGGGGTGCGCTGGCCGCCCGCACTGTTCAAGATCGGGTTCGGCTTCACCCTGCCGATAGCGCTGGTCGCGGTGATCCTCACCAAGCCGAAGGGCTTCCTCTTCTGGGTCGTCACCGGCAGCGGGGACTACGCCACCTTCGGCGGCGCCTGGCTCCAGATGCTCGGCCGGGCGCTCGGCAACTCGGCCATCCTGGTCGCGGCCGGCCTCGGCTTCCTGCTCCCGGTCGGGCGGCGGCTCTGGCTGAAGTACCGCCACCGTCCGCTGCCGGTGGCAGGCGAGGAGCACGGCTCGACCACGGACCTGTGGGTCTGGCTGCTCTCCTCGGTCGTCGCGGTCAGTGTGGGCTTCCACTTCTTCGGCCACTACTACCTCCAGCTGATGCCGCCGCTGGTGCTGCTGGGCACCGGGGCGGTCGCCACCTCGGCGGTCCGCTGGAAGCCGGTCCTGCTGTACACCACGGCCGCCGCCACGGTGTTCTGGGGCCTGGCGCTGGCCTGGCCCGGGGAGCGGCTCAACCGCACCACCGAGGTCGCCACCGCCGTCGCCAACCAGACCACCCCCAAGGACACCCTGCTGGTCTGGGGCATGCACCCCGAGCTGTACTGGCTGGCCGACCGCAAGCCCGCCACCCGCTACCTGACGGCGGGCTTCCTCACCAACTTCAGCGGCGGCAAGGACGGCAGCCAGAACGTCGGCGAGGATTTCAGCGTCTCCAACGCCTGGCAGACCTTCGACAAGGAACTGGCCAACGGTCTGCCCGAGGTCGTGGTCGACGACTCCGGCATCTCCCCGTACCAGCCCGTCATGGTCCCCCGGATCGAGAACCTGCTGGACACCCACTACGAGATGGTCGGCGTCTTCGCCGACACCGTGGTCTACCGCCTCAAGCACTGAGACCTCCGTACACGGCCTGCAACCCCCGCACGTCCTGAGACCTCCGCGCAAGCCCGAGACCTCCGTACACGGCACACGCCCGAGGAGAACCCGGTACACACGGAGGAGCCCCGGTGACCAGCTGGTCACCGGGGCTCCTCCGTGTACGGGGGCCGTTCGCCGCTAGGCGGGAACCGAGGCCACACCGGGGGCGAGGAACGCCTTGCCGTTCACCCGCTCCGAGACGCCCTCACGGTCCAGGTACGGGGTGATCCCGCCCAGGTGGAAGGGCCAGCCGGCACCGGTGATCATGCAGAGGTCGATGTCCTGCGCCTCGGCGACGACACCCTCCTCCAGCATCAGGCCGATCTCCTGCGCCACGGCGTCCAGGGCGCGGACGCGGACCTGCTCCTCGGTCAGCACCGAGTCGCCGAAGGACAGCAGCTCCAGCACCTCGGGGTCGAGGACCTGCTGTCCGTCCACCCAGGTGTAGAAGCCGCGCTTGCCGGCCTTGACCACCTTGGCGAGGTTCTCGGAGACGGTGAACCGCTCCGGGAAGGCGCCGTGCAGGGTCTCCGAGACGTGCAGCGCGATGGCCGGGCCGACCAGCTCCAGCAGCACGATCGGGGACATCGGCAGGCCGAGCGGCTCGACGGCCTTCTCGACGTCGGCGATCGGGGTGCCCTCGTCGATGATGCCCTGGATCTCGCCCATGAAGCGGGTCAGGATCCGGTTCACCACGAACGCCGGGGCGTCCTTGCACAGCACCGAGGTCTTCTTCAGCTTCTTGGACACCGCGAAGGCGGTGGCCAGCGAGGCGTCGTCGGTCCGCTCGCCGCGGACGATCTCCAGCAGCGGCAGGATCGCGACCGGGTTGAAGAAGTGGAAGCCCACGACCCGCTCGGGGTGCTCCAGCTTCGAGGCCATCTCGGTGACCGACAGCGAGGAGGTGTTGGTCGCCAGCACACAGGTCGGCGAGACCACGTTCTCCAGGTCCGCGAAGACGGCCTGCTTGACGCCCATCTCCTCGAACACGGCCTCGATGACGAAGTCCGCGTCGCCGAAGGCGGCGGCCTTGTCCAGCGAGCCGGAGACCAGGCCCTTGAGGCGGTTGGCCTTGTCCTGGCCGATCCGGCCCTTGCCGAGCAGCTTGTCGATCTCGGCGTGGACGTAGCCGACGCCCTTGTCCACGCGCTCCTGGTCGATGTCGGTGAGGACCACCGGCACCTCCAGACGGCGGGCGAACAGCAGCGCCAGCTGCGAGGCCATCAGACCGGCGCCGACGACGCCGACCTTGGTGACCGGGCGGGCCAGCGACTTGTCCGGCGCGCCGACCGGGCGCTTGGCCCGGCGCTGCACCAGGTTGAAGGCGTAGATGCCGCTGCGCAGCTCGCCGCTCATGATGAGGTCGGCCAGCACGGCGTCCTCGGCGTCGAAGCCGGCCTGGAGGCTCGCCTTGTCGGCGAGGTCGAAGTCCTTGGCGGCGGCGATGATGTCCAGCGCCTTGTAGGCGGCCGGAGCGGCGCCGTGCACCTTGGCGTCGGCGACCAGGCGGCCCCAGGCGACGGCGTCGTCCCAGGCCTTGCCGCGGTCGATCGCCTCGCGCTCGACGACGACGTCGCCCTTGACGACCTTGGCGGCCCAGAGCAGCGACTGCTCCAGGAAGTCGGCCGGCTCGAAGATCGCGTCGGCGATCCCCAGCTCGAACACGTCCTTGCCCTTGAGCTGCTTGTTCTGGTTCATCGAGTTCTCGACGATGACCTTGACGGCCTTACCGGCACCGACCAGGTTCGGCAGGATGGTGCAGCCGCCCCAGGCGGGGACGAGGCCGAGGAAGACCTCGGGCAGCGAGAACGCCGGGACGCCCGCGGACACCGTGCGGTAGTCGCAGTGCAGGCCGACCTCGACGCCGCCGCCCATCGCCGCGCCGTTGTAGAAGGCGAAGGTGGGGACGGGCAGCGCGGCGATCCGCTTGAAGACGTCGTGGCCGCCCTTGCCGATGGCCAGCGCGTCCGCGTGCTCCTTGAGCAGCTCGACGCCCTTGAGGTCGGCGCCGACCGCGAAGATGAACGGCTTGCCGGTGATCGCGGCACCGACGATCGCGCCCTCGGCGGCCTCGGCCTCGACCTGGTCCAGCGCCTCGTTCAGCTTGAGCAGCGAGCCCGGGCCGAAGGTGGTCGGCTTGGTGTGGTCGAAGCCGTTGTCCAGGGTGATCAGCGCCAGCCGGCCGGCCTGGAACGGCAGGTCGAGGTGGCGGACGTGCGCGGTCGTGACGACCTCGCCGGGGAAGAGTCCGGCGCCGTGGGTCAGCAGCTCGGTCGTGGTGCTCATGCTCACTTACCGCCCTCGACGAAGTGGGGGTTCTCCCAGATGACGGTGCCGCCCATGCCGAAGCCGATGCACATCGTGGTGAGGCCGTAGCGGACGTCCGGACGCTGCTCGAAGCGGCGGGCCAGCTGGTTCATCAGGCGCACGCCGGAGGAGGCCAGCGGGTGACCGAAGGCGATCGCGCCGCCGTACGGGTTGACCCGCTCGTCGTCGTCCGCGATGCCGTAGTGGTCGAGGAAGGCCAGCACCTGCACGGCGAAGGCCTCGTTGACCTCGAACGCGCCGATGTCGTCGATGGTCAGACCGGCCTTGGCCAGCGCCTTCTCGGTGGCCGGCACCGGGCCGATGCCCATGACCTCGGGCTCCACGCCCGCGAAGGCGTAGGAGACCAGGCGCATCTTGACCGGGAGGCCGAGCTCCTCGGCGACGTCCTCGGCGGCCAGCAGCGAGGCGGTGGCACCGTCGTTCAGACCGGCCGAGTTGCCCGCGGTGATGTTGCCGTGCGGGCGGAACGGGGTCTTCAGACCCGCCAGGTTCTCCATCGTGGTGCCCGGGCGCATCGGCTCGTCCACGGTGGCCAGGCCCCAGCCGGTCTCGCCGACGTCGGGGTTGGTGTTGCGGATCGAGATCGGCACCAGGTCGGGCTGGATGTCGCCGTTGGCGTACGCCTTGGCGGCCTTCTCCTGGGAGCGCACGGCGTAGGCGTCGCAGCGCTCCTTGGTCAGGTGCGGGAAGCGGTCGTGCAGGTTCTCCGCGGTCATGCCCATGAACAGGGCGGACTCGTCGACCAGCTTCTCGGAGACGAAGCGCGGGTTCGGGTCGACGCCCTCGCCCATCGGGTGGCGGCCCATGTGCTCGACACCGCCGGCCACGACCACGTCGTACGCGCCGAAGGCGATGCCGCCGGCGGTGGCGGTCACGGCGGTCAGCGCGCCGGCGCACATGCGGTCGATCGAGTAGCCGGGGACGGACTTCGGCAGCCCGGACAGCAGGGCGGCGGTGCGCCCGATCGTCAGACCCTGGTCGCCGATCTGCGTGGTGGCCGCGATGGCGACCTCGTCGATGCGCTCGACGGGCAGGCTCGGGTTACGGCGCACGAGTTCCCGGATGCACTTGACGACCAGGTCGTCGGCGCGGGTCTCGTGGTAGATGCCCTTCGGGCCTGCCTTGCCGAACGGGGTGCGGACGCCATCGACGAAGACGACGTCCCTCGCGGTACGAGGCACGGGGGCTCTCCTCCCAGGGACCAACAATTCGAGGTGGGCGGGCTGCCGCCGTCGAAGACCCGAGCGGCGCCGCATCACCGCCATGCTACCCGCCGGTAACCAACCTGCCCAGGCCCCACGGAGTGATCGGCCCGTGTGTCCCCGGACACGTTCCCGGCCCCGCCCGACCAGGGGCGCTCCTCCCGGGTACGGCGAAGGGGATGTCGCCCGAACGGACGACATCCCCTTCCACGCGTTGCCGGGCCACGATCGGGACCCGCCCCGTGATCAGTCCTGGGCCGCGGCCGCGGCGAACGCGGCGGCCACCGCCGGCGCCACCAGGTCCACCTGCCACTGCCGGGCGCCGAGCCCGCGCAGCGCGAAGGCCACGCCCTCGGGGCCCGGGTCGGCCGGCGGCTGCCAGGACACCCGCCGGACCAGGTCCGGAGTGATCAGGTTCTCGGGCGGCAGGTGGTACCGGTCGGCCAGCTCGCTGACCGCGCTGCGCGCGCCGGACAGCCGGGCGGCGGCCACCGGGTCCTTCTCGGCCCAGGCCCGCGGCGGCGGAGGTCCGTCGTGCGGCGCGGCGGCCGGCGGCAGCAGGTTCTCCGGGATCTCCCGGGCGCGCTGCACGGCGGCCAGCCACTGTTCCAGCTGGCGGCGGTGCACCCGCGGCCCGAAGCCCTGGACGGCCTGCAGGGAGGCGATGTTCAGCGGCATGGCCAGCGCGGCGTTGACGATCGCGGCGTCCGCGAGCACCCGGCCGGGGGAGACGTCGCGCTCCTGCGCCATCCGGTCGCGGGCCAGCCACAGCTCGCGCACCACGGCCAGCTGGCGGCGCCGGCGGATCTTGTGCAGCTGCGAGGTGCGGCGCCACGGGTCGTTGCGCGGGGCCGGGCGGGGCGCGGCGGCGATCGAGGCGAACTCCTCCATGGCCCAGCCGAGCTTGCCCTGGGCGTCCAGCTCCTGTTCGAGTGCGTTGCGCAGCTCGACCAGCACCTCGACGTCCAGAGCCGCGTAGCGCAGCCACGGCTCGGGCAGCGGGCGGGTGGACCAGTCGACCGCCGAGTGCTCCTTGGCCAGGCTCAGCCCGAGCACGTTCTCGGTCATCGGCCCGAGGCCGACCCGGGCGAAGCCGGCGATCCGGCCGGCCAGCTCGGTGTCGAACAGCTGCCGGGGTCTCATGCCCACGTCGGCCAGGCAGGGCAGGTCCTGGCTGGCCGCGTGGACCACCCATTCGGCGTCCTCGACGGCCCTGCCGAGCGCGCTGAGGTCGGGGCAGGCGATCGGGTCGATCAGGGCGGAGCCGGAACCCGCGCGGCGCAGCTGGATGAGGTAGGCGCGCTGCCCGTAGCGGTATCCGGAGGCCCGTTCGGCGTCGACCGCCACCGGTCCGGTGCCCGCGGCGAAGGCGGAGACGACGGCGGCCAGCGCCTGCTCGTCCGTCACCACGGGCGGGATCCCCTCCCTGGGCTCGAGGAGCGGGACCGGGGCTGCTTCTTCTGGGATGGCTGCTACGGCGTCGGTCACCCCCCAAGGGTACGACGGTCCTCGGGGCCGGGAGTGTTGTCGGACTGGTCAGACTGTTGATCGCCCGCGCCGGTCGTCGGATCTGATCACCTGTACCGATCGTCTGTACCGATCACCGGATCCGATCGCCCGCGCGCCGTCGGGTTGCGCGCTGTCGGGTCGCCCGGAGCCGGAGCCGGAGCCGGAGCCGGACCCACTGCCCGACCCGGTGCCCGCGGTCGGCACTCGCCCTCGGGCCGCGGCCGACGGGCTCCCGGTGCAGCGCTGCGGCGGCTGAGGAGGAAAAAGTCCCCCCCCGCCCGCTCGAGGGGGCAGGAGGGCCCGAGTAGAGGAAGAGATCAGTGGTGAGCGGCAAAACAAACCCCCCCACGTGAGGGTC
>NZ_JBVJRP010000016.1:129742-132899 GCF_055607525.1 Kitasatospora sp. NPDC036993
GTACCGTACGAAGCTGGGAGAGAACCCCTCCCGACCCACCCCTCCCGCTCTTCGGGTCGGGTTCTGGCCCCGCCGGGGGGACCACACCCCCACTCCCCCCCCGCAGCGGTCCGGAGCGCCCGGATCAGTGAATGATGCCGGTGCGCAGCGCGACCGCGACCATTCCGGCGCGGTCGCCGGTGCCCAGCTTGCGGGCGATCCGGGCGAGGTGGCTCTTCACGGTGAGCGCCGACAGGCCCATCGCCACGCCGATCGCCTTGTTGGACTGACCCTCGGCGACCAGCCGCAGCACCTCGACCTCACGGCCCGACAGCTCGCGGTACGCGGCCTGCTGCGCGCCCGGCGCTCCGGGGGCTCCGGGGGCGCCCGGCGCACCGGCCGCGCCCGGCATGCCCGGCATCCCCGGGCGGCGCATCCGGCCGGCCAGCCCGGCGGCACCGAGCGGCATCCCGGGGCGGCCCGGCATCGCGACGTTCGTCCGGGTGCCGGTCACCACGTAGCCCTTGACGCCTCCGGCCAGTGCGCTGCGGACCGCGCCGATGTCGTCGGCCGCGGACAGTGCCAGGCCGTTGGGCCAGCCCGCGGCGCGGGTCTCGGCGAGGATGGTCAGCCCGGAGCCGTCGGGAAGATGTACGTCGGCGACACAGATGTCGCGCGGTGTGGAGACCCGGGGACGGGCCTCGGCGATCGAGGACACCTCGATCACGTCCCGGACGCCGAGGGCCCACAGGTGGCGGGTGACGGTGTTTCGGACACGGGGATCGGCGATGACCACCATGGCGGTGGGCTTGGTCGGCCGGTAGGCGACCACGTTTGCGGGGTGCTCAAGAAGGACCGACACCAGGCCTCCTGCGGGGAGTGGCGGACGGAACCCCGATGGGGGCGGTCGGAGTGTTCCGCGTTCGGAAAGGGTCACAGTCTGCTTCGGCAGCAACCGTGCCCGGCTTTAGCGAAAGATCACGATCTAGTGAGTAACAATACGGACAAATCGCGCAAATGATTGATGCGACATGCCTGGTATTCGCACAAAATCGATCAGATTCGGCGCTGATCGGTCGGTATCGACCGGTGAATTGACGTAGAGCGGGTCGGAAGTCACACTCCGTCAGCCCTGGGGGTGGCGTACGGCCGTCGGGTGCCGTCGGGCCGGCGACACCACCCGTCAGTGCGACCGGGGGCGTCGCCGGGCCGGCATCGGAACCACTCCACCGAGTGAAGGAACCTCGGCGGGTCCCTGCGGGGCCGGGGCGGCCGGCGGCAGGCCGGCACTGATGCACAGCAGGTCCGTCCAGGCCGCCAGGTGTCGCTCGAAGCGGCCGTCGGCCGGGGTCCAGGAGGCCCGGATCTCGACCTCGGTCGAGGACGGGCGGTCCGCCAGGCCGCCGAAGTACTGGGAGGAGCAGAGGGTCACCGTGCCGGACGGCTCCGCGTACCCGGCGCCGTGCGCCTGGAGGGCGTCCAGCAGCCAGGCCCAGCCGACCTCGGAGAGCATCGGGTCGCCGGCCATCTCCGGCTCCAGCTCGGCCCTGGTCATCGTGACCACCCGGAACTCCCCGTTCCAGGCCTCCTGCCCGGCCGGGTCGTACAGCAGCACCAGCCGGCCGTCCGCCAGCTCCTCGCCGTCCACCTCGACCGAGGCGGTCACCGCGAACGAGTGCGGGGCGAGCCGGCGCGGCGCCGGCGCGGGGGAGAGCTGCACCTCGGGCCGCAGCCTGGCCCCGTCCAGGGCCGCCACCGCCGCCCGGAACTCGCTCGGCGCCCCCTCGCGACCCGTTCCGCCACCTGCTCCGCCACCCTGTGCGGGGTGCCCTCCGACCGCTGCCATGCCTCGAAGACTAGGTCGAAGAACGGGGTTATCGCCGCAACTTCTCTCCCAGCGGCGTGCCGGAACGGCAAACCCGACAGATCTTGGAGGAACCGACGAGCCCGGCCGGGAAACCGGGCTCGGGGCGCGTGCGAAGATTTGAGGCGTGAGCGAGACTACGGCAGACACGACGGCGGCCACCCACGACGGCCCGACCACTCCCGCGCGCCGCGGCGCCGCGCACGACTCCGCGTTCCTGCGCGCCTGCCGGCACGAGCCGGTGCCGCACACGCCGGTGTGGTTCATGCGCCAGGCCGGCCGCTCGCTGCCCGAGTACCTGAAGGTCCGCGAGGGCATCCCCATGCTGGAGTCCTGCATGCGGCCCGAGCTGGTCAAGGAGATCACCCTCCAGCCGGTGCGCCGGCACAAGGTGGACGCGGCGATCTTCTTCAGCGACATCGTGGTGCCGCTCAAGGCCGTCGGCATCGACGTCGACATCAAGCCCGGCGTCGGCCCGGTCATCGCCGACCCGATCCGCACCGTCGAGGACCTGAAGCGGCTGCGCCCGCTGGAGCCGGACGACGTCCCCTACATCACCGAGGCCGTCGGCCTGCTGGTGGACGAGCTCGGCGAGACCCCGCTGATCGGCTTCGCCGGCGCGCCGTACACGCTGGCCAGCTACCTGGTCGAGGGCGGGCCGTCCAAGAACCACGAGAACACCAAGGCCATGATGTACGGGCAGCCCGAGCTGTGGGCCGCCCTGGTGGACCGGCTCGCGGACATCACCTCGGCCTTCCTCAAGGTGCAGATCGAGGCCGGCGCGTCGGCGGTCCAGCTGTTCGACTCCTGGGTCGGCGCGCTCGCGCCGGACGACTACCGCCGCTCGGTGATGCCGTCGAGCACCAAGGTCTTCGACGCCGTCGCCGGGTACGGCGTGCCGCGGATCCACTTCGGTGTCGGCACCGGTGAGCTGCTCGGCCTGATGGGCCAGGCCGGCGCGGACATCGTCGGGGTCGACTGGCGGGTGCCGCTGAACGTCGCCGCCGAGCGGGTCGGCCCGGGCAAGGGCCTCCAGGGCAACCTCGACCCGGCGGTGCTGTTCGCGCCCACCAGGGTCGTGGAGACCAAGGCCCGCGAGGTGCTGCACGCCGCCCAGGCGCTCGGCATCAGCGGCCACATCTTCAACCTCGGCCACGGCGTGCTGCCGTCCATGGACCCGGACGCGCTCAGCCGCCTCGTCGCCTTCGTCCACGAGGCCAGCGCGCGCTGACCTCCCGGTGGCGGGGGCCGGCCCCGGTGTGGGGCCGGGGCCTCTCCCCTCTCCAGAACCCCACCCCCTACCCGCGCCACCCC
>NZ_JBVJRP010000016.1:132909-214680 GCF_055607525.1 Kitasatospora sp. NPDC036993
GGCGACGTGGTACGACTGTCCATGGACCAGAACGCACGCCGCCTCCTCGTCCTCTTCTTCAAAGAGAACAACGCACGCCCCCCCCCGGGTGCGGGCCCCCGTCCCCGGTGGGCCCTGGGCCCCGCTACCCGGCCGAGACCTCGATCCCGGCCCGGCGCAGCAGCGCCGCCGTCACCCCGTCACCGGGACGCAGCTCCCCGGTGAACGTCCCGTCGTACACCCGGCCGCAGCCGCAGGACGGGCTGCGCGCCATCAGCAGAGCCCGCCTCGCCCCCGCCCGCTCGGCGGCGGCGAGCGCCGCCCGGGCGCCGGCCAGGAACTCCTCGGTGCAGTCCGCGCCGGTCGCGTCCACCACGCGGGCCCGCCCGTCCAGCACGTCCGCGCCGTCCCCGCCCACGATCTCCGCCGGCGGCCGCGGTGTCGGCAGCCCGCCCGCACCCTCCGGGCACACCACCACGGCCCGCCCGTCCTCGACCAGGCGCACGGCGCCGTCGGAGGTCTTCGCCCGCCCGTCGTACCGGCAGGGGATCCCGGCCAGACACGCACTCACCACGATCGGTTCCATAGCACACAGAATAGGTGGGGGCCGCCGCGCTCCCGAACTCGCTACCGTAGGGGCATGAGCGAGCTGCCGGACTGGATGTACGCGCCCAGGGACGAGGGCTGGTTTGCGGACGACCTCGACCACCTGCCGCAGGCGCCGCGGCACACCGAACTGATCGATGGAGCACTGGTCTTCATGATGTCCCCGCAGCGTTGGTGGCACGGCGAAGTCGTCGACAACCTCAAGATCGCGCTGAGTGCCCAGGTTCCGGAAGGTGTCAGGGTCGGCCGGGAGATGTCGATCAAGCTCGACAAGCGGAACCGCCCCGAGCCGGACGTCCTCGTGGTCAGGGCGGACTTCGAGGGCAGGCGCACGCAGTTCACTCCCGACGAGGTCCTGCTCGTCATCGAGGTCGTCTCGCCGGAGTCCGCACACCGCGACCGGACGGTCAAGGTCCGGAAGTACGCCGAGGCGGGCATCCCGCACTACTGGATCGTCGAGGAGGAAGAGGACGACTGCGCGGCTGTGCACGTCTACGAGCTGGACGAGGCGACCGCTTCGTACGCGCCTGCCGGGATTTTCCGGGGCACGCTGGAGCGGCCGGTGCCGTTCCCGATCACGATCGACCTCGGGCGTGCAGCGGATTGAGGCATCCGTGTAAAGACCTGCGAGACTGCGGAGCATGTCGGATGCACAGGTCGTCGTCGTCGGTGGCGGTATCGCGGGACTGGCCGCGGCCGCCTTCCTGAGCGGGGCGGCCGGAGGGCCGGCGCGGGCGCGGGTGACGCTGCTGGAGGCGTCCGGGCGGGTCGGCGGGAAGCTGTGGGGCGGAGAGGTCGGCGGGGTCAGGGTGGACCTCGGGGCCGAGTCGGTGCTGGCCCGGCGGCCGGAGGCGGTGGAGCTGGCGCGGGCGGTCGGGCTGGCGCGGGAACTGGAGCCGCCGACCACCGCGAAGGCCGCGATCTGGACCCGCGGCGCCCTGCGGCCGCTGCCCGGCGGGCAGGTGATGGGCGTTCCCGGTGACCTGGAGGCGCTGGCCGCCTCCGGGGTGCTGACCGCCGAGGGGCTGGAGCGGGCCAGGCACGAGGAGTCCGCCGAGATCGGCGAGGACGCCCCGATCGGCCGCTACGTCGCCGACCGGCTGGGCCGGGAAGTCGTGGACCGGCTGGTCGAGCCGCTGCTGGGCGGCGTCTACGCCGGCCGCGCCGACGAGATCTCGCTGCGCGCCGCCGTGCCGCAGCTGCTGCCGATCGCGCGCGGCGGCGGCTCGCTGGTCGAGGGGGTGCACGAGCTGGCCTCCCGGCCGAAGGCGGCCGGAACCCCGGTGTTCCAGGGGCTGCGCGGCGGTCTCGGCACCCTGCCCGGCGCGGTCGCCGCGGCCTGCGTCGAGGCGGGCGTGGACCTGCGCACCGACGCCCCGGTGGACGAACTGCGCCGAACCCCCGACGGCTGGCGGGTGGTGACCGGCGGCGAGGTGCTGCACGCGGACGCCGTGGTGCTGGCCGTCCCGGCCCCCGCCGCGGCCCGGCTGCTGCGCGAGGACGCCCCGGCGGCCGCCACCGAGCTGGACACCGTCGAGTACGCGGGCATGGCCCTGGTGACCCTGGCCTTCCGCCGCGCCGACCTGGCCGAGCCGCCGAGCGGCAGCGGCTTCCTGGTGCCGCCGGTGGACGGCCGGCGGATCAAGGCCTCGACCTTCTCCTCCAACAAGTGGGGGTGGCTGGAGCGCTCCGCGCCGGACGCGTTCCTGCTGCGCACCTCGCTGGGCCGGCACCGCGAGGAGGAGGCGCTGGGGCTGCCGGACGAGGAGCTGGTGGCGCGGTCGCTGGCGGACCTGGAGGAGGCGATCGGGCTGACCGCCCGGCCGTACGACACCTTCGTGTCCCGCTTCGCGGCCGGTCTGCCGCAGTACCCGGTGGGGCACCTGGACCGGGTGGCCCGGGTGCGGGCGGCGGCCGGGCGGGTGGGCGCGCTGGCGCTGTGCGGCGCCGCGTACGACGGGGTGGGCATTCCGGCGTGCATCGGGTCGGCCGCCGCCGCCGCGGCGGCCGTCGACAGACTGTTGACCCCGGAGACCGGGGAAGGTTCCACGGAGAGGACAATGGGCGCATGACTGAGAGCGTTGAGCGGGAGCAGCAGCCCGAGAAGAAGAAGGCGCGCGACCTGAACCAGGTCATCCGCTACACCATGTGGTCGGTGTTCAAGCTTAAGGGCGCCCTGCCCGAGGACCGCACCGCCCTCGCCGCCGAGGTGGACGAGCTGTTCGCGCAGCTGGACGCCAAGGACGTGACCGTGCGCGGCACGTACGACGTCTCCGGTCTGCGCGCGGACGCCGACATCCTGGTCTGGTGGCACGCCGCCGACTCGGACGACCTCCAGGAGGCGTACAACCGCTTCCGCCGCACCGGCCTCGGCCGGCTGCTGGAGCCGGTCTGGTCGAACATGGCGCTGCACCGCCCGGCCGAGTTCAACAAGTCGCACATCCCGGCGTTCCTGGCCGACGAGCGCCCGCGCGACTACGTCTGCGTGTACCCGTTCGTCCGCTCCTACGAGTGGTACCTGCTGCCGGACGCCGAGCGGCGCGCGATGCTCGCCGAGCACGGCCAGATGGCGCGCGGCTACCCGGACGTGCGGGCCAACACGGTGGCCTCGTTCGCGCTCGGCGACTACGAGTGGCTGCTCGCCTTCGAGGCGGACGAGCTGCACCGGATCGTCGACCTGATGCGCGACCTGCGCCCCTCCCGGGCCCGGCTGCACGTCCGCGAGGAGGTGCCGTTCTTCACCGGCCGCCGCAAGCCGGTGAGCGAGCTGCTGAACGGCCTGGCCTGAGCGACCGCGCGGTGTCAGGAGGCCGGTTCCCCCGAGGGGGAACCGGCCTCCTGCGTTCCGGCGGGGTGCCGTGGCCGTGGTCCGGCGAACTCGCGCAGCACGGAGGTGTAGTGGTCGCCGAGGTCGACCCGGGTGACGTCCTTGAAGCGGAACTTCGTCGGCTCCGCGTGCCAGCGTGCCTCGGGGTCGACCTCGTGCAGCCGCAGCGAGGCGGGGCGCAGCGCGGTGACCGTGCCGACCCGGCAGACGGCGGGGTCGCGGTGCTCGGTGTGCAGGGCGATCAGGCCGTACTCGGCGCAGGCGGCGGTCAGCAGGCCCGGCAGGTCGTCCAGCGGCAGGCGGGCGCCGGGCGGGCGGAGCGGCCACAGGCCTCGGCGGCGCAGCGCCCGTACGGTCAGGCTCTCCTCGCCGCCGCGGTCGCGGACCCGGTGCAGGTCGGTGGTGCGGACGGCGGTCCAGCCGTCGGGGCGGTGGTCGACGCAGTTGGCGAGCAGGGTCCAGACCGGGCCGGTGCCGAGGACGAAGCCTTCCAGCCGGTCCGCGCCGGGGATCGAGCGGCGCAGCCGCACCGGGCGGCCCTCGAGGCGGGCGCGCTCCAGCGTCGCGAGGCCGTGCTTGCCGAGGGCCGGTCCGGCCGGGGAGGGTTCGTCCATGGGGGGAGTCTGCCCTGGTCGCGGGGTGGGCGCAGCCGGATTTCAGGTCCGGTGGGGGCGCAGGGCGGCGCGGAGGCGGGCGTCGGGGAGGACGGCGGGGCCGTTCATGGCGACGGCGGTGAGCAGTTCGCGCTCCTCGTCGTCGGCGAGGCCGCGCTGGCGGGCCGGGCGGACCTCGCGCAGTACCTCCTGGCCGGTCGGGGAGGCCCAACGGGTGTACGGGTAGACGTCGACCCGGGCCATCAGCAGGGTGCCGGAGGTGAGCATCAGCGGCAGCGAGAACCAGGCGAGCGGGGCGAGGGTGTCGCCGCCGGTGAAGCCGCTCAGGGCCAGCGAGGCGGCCAGCAGGACCAGCGACAGCAGCAGCGCGTGGCGCACCTGCCGGACCACCACCACGGTGGTGCGCTGCACCATCGCGGGCGTGGCCAGGCCCGCCAGCGCGAGCCGGGCGCCGATCTCCAGCACGGTGGGGTGCTCGGCCATCGCCCGGCGCAGCTCGTCGGTGCGGCACTGGCCCCCGGGGCCGACGGTGGCGATGACCGCCCGCTCCAGCCGGCTGCGGCCCCTGGGGTCGACCACGGTGGTCCAGCCGGTGTGCGCCAGGTGCAGCCGGCCCCGGCCGGCCATCAGGACGAGGGCGAGTTCGACCACCCGGTCCGGGCCGCCGGCCAGGTAGGCGGTCTCGTACAGGCCGATGCCGACGGCTTCGGGGGGCCGCAGGCCGGTCGGGTCGGTGAGGGCGTCGGCGGTGGCGGTCATCCGGACCAGTCGGAGGCAGGACAGCACCGCCGCGACACAGGCCGGTATGAGGAACAGCAACCACATGGGCATGTTGTATGCCTGCGGCGAGGGCGCGCGGAACGCATTCCCGGTCCGCGATACCGAACTGTGACGTCCGGCGGGGCGTCAGTGGGGGCGCGGCCGTGCGGTGGAGCCTCCTCGGCCGGGCGGTGCGTCCCCGCGCGCGGCCCGACGGCGGCCGGTCCCTCGGCGACCGCCGGGCCGCGCACCCCGTCCCCGCCGATCGCCCGGCCGGCCGCCGGGGCCGGGGTCAGGAGCCGCAGCCGCCGCCGCAGCTCGATCCGCAGCTGGAGGAGGACGACGAACCGCAGCTGGACGAGGAGGACCCGCAGCTGGAGGAGGACGAGGAGCCGCAGCTCGACGACGAGGAGCCGCAGCCGGAGGAGCCGGAGTCCGAGGAACCGCACCAGGAGGTGCTGCCGCCGTCGGAGCCGGAGGAGCACGAGGAGGACGAGGAGGACGACGACGAGGAGGACGACGACGACGCGGCGTTCGCGGCGGCCGCGTGCCGCACGGCCTCGTCCTCGGCCGACGCGGCCAGCATCGTGGCCTCCAGCTCCTGGTCGTCCAGCCCGGCCGCGGCCAGCCCGCCGAGCGCGAGCGCGCCCAGCAGCGCCCCGCCGGCCAGCTTGGGCGACACCCCGGAGTCGGGCTTCCACGGCCCGCCCTGCATCAGGGAGAGCTGGCGCGCTCCCGCCGGGGTGATCCGGCTCCTGATCTGCGGGGTGGCGAGCAGCGCGACGAGGCCCCCGGCCGCCAGGAGGCCCGGGATCCAGAGGTTCGGGCGGTCGTGGCCGATGACGCCGTCGTCGATCAGTACGGAGGCCACCGCGGAGGCCACCACGACGAGCAGCGCGAGCCAGAGCAGCCGGCGGGCGGTGCGGGCCCGCCGCAGCCGCTCGGGGCGGCGCAGCAGGCCGCGGTCGGCGAGCCTGTCGCCGATCTCCTGGACGGCGGCGGAGCGCATCACGGCGTGGCGCAGCGGGCCGATCTCGCGGCTCCCGGTCGGGCCGACGGCGTCCTGGACCGCCTTGTCGACGGCGTCGTACGGCTTGGCGCCGGTGAGTGTGACCAGGCCGGAGCGGCTGATCACGGCCTGCTCGCTGAGGTGCATCCGGACCAGGGCGGTGTCGAACACCCGCCCGGGACCGCCGGACAGGAACGCGGTGTCGAGCAGCGGCAGGCCGCGGCCGGGCAGGCCCTTGGCGTACCGGACCCGGCCGATGTGCTGCCGGGTCCGCGAGGCGTACAGGGCGGCGGTCACCAGCAGGACGGCCGGGACGATGAAGTAGCTGTTGCGCCACATGGGCGGTTCCCCCCGAAGTGGTGATGGTTCGCCAGAGGCTGGTGGCCCCCGGCCGCCGGCTGTCAGGGCGTGTCAGGCACGCTCTGGCGGCGCAGGGCCCGGCGCAGGCGCGCGAGCGGGCCGGGCGGTGGTACGGGTGCCGGGTGGAGCCACTGCTCCAGGGCCCGGCGGTGGTCGTCGGCGAGCGGGCCGCCGTCGGTGAGCACCCACTGCGCGAAGGCCCGGGCGTCGGAGCGGTAGCCGCCGGTCTGCGGGTGGGAGCGGGCGTAGCCGAGGAAGAGCGGCCCGTACTGCGCCCCGAGCATACGGGGCAGGTCGGGGGCCACCTTGGCGGTGGTGCTCCGCCGCTTGGCGGCCAGGCCGGTGGACTGGGCGCGGACCTGGCGTTCGTCGAAGCCGGGCGGGACGGGCCCGCCGGCCACCAGGGCGGCCAGCAGCTCCTCCTGGCGCCGGGCCAGCCGCTGCCGGGCGGCGGCGAGGTCCCGGTCGGTGGCGAGGTCCCGGTCGGTGGCCTCCTGGATCGTGGTCGGGTCGGTCATCGCCGGGTGCTCCCCTCCAGGACCCGGCGGATGGCGTCCAGTTCGCCGGTCAGCTCGCTGGGCGGCGGGAAGTTGGCGTCCCGCTCCAGCAGGACGCCTGGCGGGGCGGTCCGTGCGCAGAGTTCGGCCAGTATCTCCAGGACCGGTTCGGTGACGGGGTGGGCGTGGGTGTCGTGCCAGACGCCGTCGACCAGCCTGCCGCCCGCGACGTGCACGTAGGCGAGCGCCTCCAGCGGCAGGCGGTCGAGTTCGGCGGCCGGGTCGAGGCCGAGGTTGACCCGGTTGGTGTGCAGGTTGGCGACGTCGATCAGCAGCCGGACGCCGGTGCGCTCGACCAGCTCGGCCAGGAACTCGCCCTCGCTGAACTCGTCGTCCGGCCAGGCGAGCTGGGCGGCCGTGTTCTCCAGGGCGAGCGGCACCGGCAGCTGTTCCTGGGCGATCCGGACGTTCTCGGCGATCACCCGCAGCGAGTCCCGGGTACGGGGGACGGGCAGCAGGTGGCCGGCCTCCAGGCCGCCGGCCCGGACGAACGCCAGGTGCTCGGTGACCAGCGGGGAGCCGAGCGCCAGGGCGGCGTCGGCGAGCCGGGCGAGGCGGCCCGGGTCGGGCAGGTCCGCGCCGCCGAGGCCGAGGCCGACGCCGTGCGGGACGACGGTGACGCCGCGTTCGCGCAGGACGGTCAGCGAGTCGGGCAGGTGGTCGGCGCAGATGTTCTCGGCGACCACCTCGACCCAGTCCAGGCCGGGCTGGCGCTCGACCACGGTGTCGATCTCGCTGCGCCAGCCGAGGCCGACGCCCAGGCGGGTCGTGGTTTCCGGGGGCATGGTTCCTGTGGACGCCGATTTCGGGGCCGCGGTTCTCGGGGCCGCGGTTCCGGCGGGCGTGCTTCCCCGGGGTGCCGTTCCCGGGGGCGCGGCGCTCGGGCTCGCGGTGGCGGAGCCGGGCAGGTCAGGGGCAGGAGTGGTCATCGGTTCGCCCCCTTCGGAGGGCCGGGTGAGAAGGGCCGTCGACCGGTGCGGGCGTCGTCGCCAGGACCGCGTGGCCGTGTTGCTGAGGATGTCCCCGGGCGGGGTGGCTGCCAAGCCTCACCCGGTCTTCTCAGAGCATTATTTGAGCTTGTCGGCCCGGCGATCAGGGACTTTGGTCCCGAGTCTCGGCCGTCCCCGCAGGTGGGGCGCCCCGGCGGCGGGAAAAATGGGGGGCGCGGGACGGGCGGGCGCGGCTAGCGTGGGAATCCATGACTCCTTCGATCTCCCTGACGATCCGTGACTTCCGCCCCGAGGACGCCGGCGCCGTGGCGGCGGCCCACCGGGCCGAGCGCGAGCACTTGGTGCTCTCCGCCGAGGCCCTGGCCTGGCAGAACGCCCAGCCCAGCCCCGAGGAACACTTCCGCACCTTCGTCGCCGAGCTGGACGGCCGGGTGCTCGGCGCGGTGCGCTGCGGCGTGGTGCTCGGCACGACGACCGAGGGCGTCGGCTACGCCAACGGCAGCGTGCTGCCCGCTTTCCGGCGGCGTGGGGCGGCCACCGCGCTGCTGGCCGCGGCCGAGCGGCACCTGACCGGGCACGGGGTGACCGAGCTGCACACCTGGATGGACGACGAGCCCGCCTCGCTGGCCTTCGCCACCGCCAGTGGCTACCGGCTCGGGCGCGCCATGCAGTTCGCCGGACGGGATCTGACGCTGCCGCTGCCACCGGCGCCGGTACTGCCGGCGGGCGTCGAGCTGCGCCCGGCCGCCGACTGGGCGGCCGACCCGCACCCGGTGTTCCTGGTCGAGGCGGACGCCGTCCTGGACGAGCCGGGCAGCGAGGTGCCGATGGACGCCCTGGAGTACGAGGACTGGCTGCGCGGCGACTGGACCCGCCCGGACCGGGACCTGGCGCTGAGCGTCGTCGCCGTGGTGGACGGCGAGCCGGCCGCGTTCAGCATGGCGCAGACCGACGGGGCGGACCGCTACTGGTCCGCGTTCACCGCCTGCCGCCGGGAGTTCCGCGGCCTGGGGCTGACCAAGTCGGCCAAGCTGGAGTCGCTGCGGCTCGCCGTGGCGGCGGGCTACCGGCACGCGTACACCAGCAACGACACGACCAACGGGCCGATGCTGGCGATCAACGCCTGGCTGGGCTACGAGCGCTGCGCGGGGGAGCGCAAGGGGATCAAGCGGCTGGAGCGGCCCGCGGGTCGGGAAGCCTGACGCCTCGCCGTCGCCGGCGGGGTCCGCCGCACCCTGCCGACCCCTCCGCACCCTGCCGACCCCGCCACACCCCGCCGACCCCCGTGGCGCTGTCGCGCCGAGGGTCGGCGCTGGTCCGAGGGGGCAGCGCGGGTGCCTCCGCGCTGCGGGGGGACGGGCCGGTTCGGCCAGATGTGGTCCAGACCACTCGGGATGAATTGGGATATCCCGGGCTTCTGAAGACGCGAAGTGGCTTGAACCGTAAGAGTTTTGCTCCACCCCTGACACATCATGGGCATAATCGCGCACATGACGATCAACCGTGCGAACGTGAGCGCGATTGCCGAGGACCTGTACGTGTGGCTCCCGCCGAAGCGGGGATGGGGCCTGGCCAACTGCGGACTGCTGGCTTCGGAGACCACGGCGCTCTGGATCGACACACCGTACGACCCCTCGCTGGCCGGGGAGTTCCTCGCCGCCAGCCGGCGGCTGCTGCCCGCCGGGGTCGAGGTCGACCGGGTGGTCGTCACCCACGCCAACGGGGACCACCTGTGGGGCGCCGGGGTGCTGCCGGACGCCGAGGTGATCGCCACCCGCGAGGCCCTGGAGCACATCCACTGGGAGCCCACCCCCCAGCAGCAGCACGCGCTGGTCACCACCAGCGATCCGGACTCGCCGCTCGGCGGCTACCTGCGGGAGCACTTCGGAGTGTTCGACTGGTCCACCGCCGAGGCGGTGCGCCCGGACACCGTCTTCACCGGTGAGCTGGAGCTGACCGTCGGCCGGTACCCGGTGCAGATCACCAGCCTGCCCGCCGCCCACACCGGCGGCGACCTGATGGTCCACCTCCCGCACCAGCGCGCGGTGTTCACCGGCGACGTGATCTTCTCCTCGACGCCCGAGCAGCCCGGCGACCACCCCTCGCACTGGGCAGGACCGCTGGAGAACGTCATCGGCGCCTGCGAGCGGGCCCTGGCCACCGGCGCGGAGATCTTCGTACCGGGCCACGGCCCGGTGCTCGACCGGGCCGGCGTCCGGGAGCACATCGGCTACCTCGCGTACGTCCGCGAGCGCGCACACGCCCTGCAGGCCGCCGGGATACCCGCGCTGGACGCCGCCCGGCGGGTGATCGCCGAGCGGCGCCACCCCGAACTCGGCCTGCCCGAGCGGCTGGTGCTCACCATCGCGGCCGAGTACCGGCACCTGGACGGCTCGGCGGCCCCGGGCGTCCTGGAGGCCATGGGCCAGGTCGCCCTGGTGGCCAGGGAGCTGGCCGAGGACCGGGCCCGCCCCCCGCGCACCGCCCGGAACTGACCCCGCCCGGGCTCCCCGTCCGGCAGCCCGGCCTTCCCGGCCTTCCCGTCCGGCCCGATCCGCAAGCACCCCCGAGGACTTCGATGACGCAGATCGCGCTGATCGTCCTGGCGCTGGTCGCCGCCGTGGCCACGGGCGTGCTCGCCCGCGGCCGGGCCGGGGCCGTCGCCCGGGCCACGGCCGCCGAGACCGCACTCGGCCACGGCGAGGAACGCGCCCGGACCGCCGAGGGCAGGCTCGCCCGCGCCGAGCAGCAGCTGCGCGAGGCGCAGGAGGCCGTCCGGCGCTCCGCCGAGGACGCCGGGAGGGCGGAGGAGCGCACCCGGGCCGCCGAGGACAGCGTCCGCGAGTCGCAGGAGGCGGCCCGGCAGGCGCAGGACACCGTCCGGGACGCCGTCCAGCAGGGCGCCGCCGCGACCGTCCGGGCCGAGGAGGCGGACCGCGCCCTGGCCGCCGCCGAGGCACGGTCCGCCGCACTGCTCGCCGAGATCGGCCACCTCGCCCAGGAACGGGTCGCCGCCACCGCCGTCCGGCTCACCCACACCAACGCCCCGATGGTCGGCCCGCTCGACCCGCAGGCAGTCGGCCCCGAGGCCGTCCGGGCGCTCCAGTCCGTGCTGGACGCCGCGCACGCCGCCCTCGCCGACGAACGCGAGCGGGTGGACGCCGCCGCCCGCGCCACCATGCGCGGCGCCACCTCCCGGATCCAGACCCTGCTGTACCAGATCCAGAGCCTGGTCCAGCAGCTCCAGCACGAGAACGACGACCCCAGGCTGCTGGAGGTCGACTTCCGCAACGAGGTCGCGCTGCGCCGGATCCAGACCGTCGCGGTGCTCTGCGAGGCCTGGCCCGGCCTGGCCCGCACCGACTCGCCGCTCGCCGAGGTGGTCGTCGGCGCGCTCTCCCGGGTGCCCGGCTACTCCCGGGTCAAGGTCGCCAACCACCTGCGGGAGCAGCGCCTGGCCGTGGTCGCCAGGGCCGCCGAGCCGATCGCCGTCACCATCGCCGAACTGCTCGCCAACGCCACCGCCTACTCCCACCCGGAGACCGACGTCCCGGTCACCGTCCAGCAGGGCGGCCGCGGCGCGCTGGTGATCATCGACGACAGCGGCATCGGGATGGACGAGGACCAGCTGCGCCGGGCCCGCCGACTGCTGGCCGGCCCGCCGGACGTGCTGCTCACCGAACTCGGCAACCCGCCCAAGACCGGCTTCGCGGTGATCGGCAAGCTGGCCCGCCAGTACGGCTTCTCCTGTCACATCGAGCCCTCGCCGTACGGCGGCATGCGGACCATCCTGCGCATCCCGGCCGCGCTGGTGACCGTCGTGGACGACGCGCAGCCGCTCTCGGTGCTCACCCCGCTGCCGCTGCGGGCCGGCGCCGGCCCGGCCCCGGCACCCACCGTCGCCGCCGTTCCGCCGATGCGCGACGCCGACGAGCAGGACGGGCCGCAGCTCGCCGACCGGCACAACCAGCCGGGACCGCACCCGGCACCGGCCATCAGGGTGGTGCCCGATCCGGCTCCGGCGGAGGAAGCTCCGGCCGGGGACGGTCCGCTCGGGGACGGCCGGCGGGCCGCAGCGCCCAGCATCGAAGCACCCGCGAACCACGCGCCCGCGAACGACGCACCCGCGGCCGACGACGGCACCGGCCTGCCCACCCGGCGCCGCCGCCGTCCGCTGACCGCGGGGGAGCCCGCTGCCGCTGAACCCGCCCGCGCGCCCGCCCCCGGAGCCGGGCGCACCCCCGAGCAGGCCGCCGCCCACTGGCAGGCGCTGCAACGGGGCACCGACTCCGGCCGGGCCGCCGTGGCCAGGGCCGCCGACAGCGCCGGCACCCCCGGCGACACCACCGCCGGCCGCGAACCCGGTGAGCAGAGCACCGGTCCGACCCCAGAAGGAGCCGAGCAGTGAGCAGCACGCCCAGCCCGACCGCCACCGACGAGATCTCGTGGGTGCTGACCCCGCTGCTGGAGCTCCCCGGAGTGCTGCACGCGGTCATCGCCACCGGGGACGGCCTGGTCGAAGGCGCCTCGGACGGCCTGGAGCGAGCCTCGGCCGAGCGGGTCGCCGCGATGACCGCGACCGTGCACGCCGCCGCCCGGGCCTTCACCACCGCGTTCACCGACGCCGAGCGGCCCCGGCTGGCCCAGACCGTGGTGGAGTCCGATCTCGGCTACGCCATCGTGGTGCCCGCGGGGGAGAACACCTCGCTCGCCGTGTTCACCGCGCCGGACGCCCAACTCGGCAACGTGGCCTACCAGATGCAGGTACAGGTCGCCGCCCTGGGCCGGGCACTCGCGAGCCCGGCCCGGCGGCAGGACGACGACGAGCGGTCATGACCGCCGTCCCCCGCAGGCGGATGGTGCCCGCCTACCTGGCCACCGGCGGCCGCAGCCGTCCCGGCACCAAGGGCTTCGAGCGGCTGACCGTGCTGTTCGCCGACCGCGCCGACCCGCCGGACGCGCTCGAACCCGAACACCGCCGGCTCTGGGAACTGCTGCGCCCCGGCGCGCTGACCGTCGTGGAGGCCGCCGCGCACCTGCGCCTGCCGGTCAGCGCCACCGTCTTCCTCGCGGCCGACCTGGTCGAGGCGGGCTGCCTGCACGCCCGCGCGCCGGTCCCGCGCGCCCAGCAGACCGACCGCTCCCTCGTCGAGAGGCTCCTCGTTGGACTCCGTGCGCTCCGGTGACCCGGCCGCCCGGCCGGACCCGGAAGACCAGACAGATCAGGCGGACCGGCCGAGCCGGGTGGGCTACCTGCCCGACCAGGACCAGACGCTGATGAAGCTGGTGGTGGCCGGCCCGTTCGGGGTCGGCAAGACCACCCTCATCCGCACCCTCTCCGAGATCGCCACCCTGCACACCGAGGAGGCGATGACCGAGACCGGCCGGCCGGTGGACGACCTGGTGGGCCTGCCCGAGAAGACCACCACCACCGTCGCCGTCGACTTCGGCCGGCTCACCCTGCCCGGCAACGTGGTGCTCTACATGTTCGGCACCCCCGGCCAGCGCCGCTTCTTCCCGCTCTGGCAGGACATCGCCCGCGGCGCTCTGGGTGCCCTGGTGCTCGCCGACACCCGGCGGCTGGCCGACTCCTTCGAGATCATGGACATGGTCGAGGAGCAGGGCCTGCCGTACGCCGTCGCCGTCAACCGCTTCCCGGACGCACCGGACCACCCGGTCGAGGTGCTGCGCACCCACCTGGACCTGCACGCCACCACCCCGTTGCTGCTCTGCGACGCCCGGCAGCGCGACAGCAGCCTGGACGCGCTGATCGCGCTGGCCGAGCACGTCCTGGACGTCCTGCCCGCAGCCCCTGACGCCCCTGACGCCCCTGGGGCCCCTGGCACCCCAGACACCTCCGACACCCCCGACACCCCCGCCATCCCGGAGCAGCCGTGACCGTCGAGTCCCGCCCGACCCCGATCCACGGCCCGGTCTTCGCCGCCGACCCCCAGCTGGTCTACGAGCGGCTGCGGCGGCACGGCCCGGTCGCCCCGGTGGAGATCGCGCCCGGCGTCGAGGCCCTGCTGGTCACCGACTACCAGGCCGCGCTGGACCTGCTGCGCGACACCGACACCTTCTCCAAGGACTCCAGGGCCTGGCAGCGGACCGTCCCGCCGGACTCCCCGCTGCTCCCGGTGCTCGGCTACCGCCCGACCGCGCTGTTCAGCGACGGCGCGACGCACGCGCGCTACCGGGCGGTGATCACCGACGCCCTGGCGCTGCTGGAACCGCACCGGCTCCAGCGCCAGGTCGCCGAGACCGCGCACCGGCTGATCGACGAGTTCGCCGCCGTCGGGCACGCCGACCTGATCGCCGCGTACGCCCGCCGGCTGCCCGCCTTCGTGCTCACCACCTGGTTCGGTGTGCCGCAGGAGCAGCGCGCCGACGTGGTGGCCGCGATCACCGGGCTGATCGAGTCCACCGCGCAGGCGGGCGCCGCGTACGGGAAGCTCCTCTCGGTGGTCACCGCGATGGTCGCCGAGCGCCGTGAGCGCCCCCGGCACGACCTCGCCTCCTGGTACGTCACCCACCCGGTCGGGCTGGACGACGACGAGGTGATCCGGCAGATCACCCTGACCCTGATCGCCGGGCACGAGCCGACCACCAACCTGATCGGCAACGCCCTGCTGCGCCTGCTCACCGACGCCCGCTACGCCGGCTCGCTGTTCGGCGGCGCGATGACCGCCCACCAGGCGATCGACGAGGTGCTCTGGCACGAGCCGCCGATGGCCAACCTCTCCGCCCACTACCCGCGGTACGACATCACCTTCCACGGCCGGGAGATCAAGGCGGGCACGCTGCTGCTGGTCTCGTACGCGGCCGCCAACTCCCAGGCGGCGCCGCCCGCGGAGGACGGCGGGCTGCGCAGCGGGGAGAGCGCCCACCTGGCCTGGGCGGCCGGCCCGCACGCCTGCCCGGCCCGGGACCCGGCCCTGCTGATCGCGATCACCGCCATCGAGCAGCTGGGCAGCCGCCTCAGCGACCTCGAACTGTCCACTCCCGCCGAGGACCTGCTCTGGCGCCCGGGCCCGTTCCACCGCGCCCTGATGCACCTGCCGGTCCGCTTCGAACCGGTCGCGGGATAGCCGGACGGTTCGCGGGCAGGTCGCGGGGAGGTCGCGGGGAGGTCGCGGGCCGGTCCCGGGGCAGCACCGGTGCGGCACCGGACGGTTCGCGGGGCGGGCCTTCGGCAGCACGGAGGCCCGGACACCGCGCGGTGTCCGGGCCTCCCGCCGTCCGTTCTACTCGGCCGGCTTCAGCGTCAGCGAGACGCTGTTGATGCAGTACCGCTGGTCGGTCGGCGTGCCGTAGCCCTCGCCCTCGAAGACGTGCCCGAGGTGCCCGCCGCAGCGGGCGCAGCGCACCTCGACCCGGCGCATGCCGAGCGAGTCGTCCTCGATGTACTGGACCCGGTCCCCGGCCAGCGGCGCGTAGTAGGACGGCCAGCCGCAGTGGCTGTCGAACTTGGTCTCGGAGCTGAACAGTTCGGCCCCGCAGGCCCGGCAGCCGTACACGCCGACGGTCCTGGTGTCGGTGTACTCACCGGTGAACGGGCGCTCGGTGCCCGCCTCGCGGAGCACGTGGTACTCCTCGGGGCTGAGTTCGGCGCGCCACTCGGCCTCGGTCTTCTCGATCTCGTAGCTCATCTCACGGCTCCCGGTCGTGGCGTACGTCGGACGGACGTGGGTCAGACGTTGGAGGCAACGTTCGCGAGGTGCCTGAGGATTTCCGGCCCGAGGTTGGTGACGTCCCCCGCGCCCATGGTCAGCAGCAGGTCGCCCGGGCGGGTGAGGCCGGCCAGCAGGGCGGGGGCGGCGTCGAAGGAGTGCTCGGCGGTGACCTCGGCGCCGGCCCGGCGGGCGGCGTCGATGATCAGCTCGCTGGTCACGCCGGGGATCGGGTCCTCGCGGGCCGGGTAGATGTCCAGCACCACCGAGGCGTCGGCCAGCGCCAGGGCCAGGCCCATCTCCTCGGAGAGCTGCTGGGTGCGGCTGAACAGGTGCGGCTGGAAGACCACCAGCACCCGGCCCCCGCCGGTCAGGCCCTCGCGGACGGCCTCCAGGTCGGCGGTCATCTCGGTGGGGTGGTGGGCGTAGGAGTCGATCACCTGGACCCCGGCGGCCTCGCCCTTGAGCTGGAGGCGGCGGCGCACCCCGGTGTAGGCGCCGAGCGCCTTGGCCAGGTCGGCGGCCGGGACGCCCAGCGCGACGCCGGCGGCCAGCGCGGACACCGCGTTGTGGGCGTAGTGGCGGCCGGGCACCGAGACGGTGAAGGCCAGCTCGGTGCCGTCCAGCAGCACCGTGACCTCGCTGGTCATGCCGTGGGCGACCACCGACAGCACCCGCAGGTCGGCGTCCTCGGCGGCGCCGACCGTCACCACGTTCAGGTCCTCGCGGCCCGCCACCCTGGAGGTGAGCTCGCGGGCGCCGTCGTGGTCGGCCGAGACCACCAGGGTGCCGCCGGGGACGATCCGGCCGACGAAGGTCTCGAAGGACTCGTAGATCTCCTCGATCGAGGCGTAGTTGGCGTGGTGGTCCAGTTCCACGTTGAGCACGATCGCAACCTCGGGCGCGTACTTGTGGAAGCTGCGGTCGCTCTCGTCCGCCTCGGCGACGAAGATCTCACCGGTGCCGTGGTGGGCGTTGGAGCCGGGCGCGTCGAGGTCGCCGCCGATCGCGTAGGACGGGTCCAGGCCCAGCTCGCCGAGGGCGACGGCGAGCATGCTGGTCGTGGTGGTCTTCCCGTGGGTGCCGGCCACCGCCAGCGCCCGGTGGCCGCCCATCAGGGCGGCCAGCGCGTCGGAGCGGTGCACCACGGGGATGCCGCGCTCGTGGGCGGCGACCAGCTCCGGGTTGTCGGCGCGGATGGCGCTGGAGACGACCACGCTGCTGGTGCCGTCCGGCACGTGCTCGGCGGCGTGGCCGACGTGCACGGTGGCGCCGAGGGCGCGCAGCGCGAGGACGGTCTCGGACTCCTTGGAGTCGCTGCCGGAGACGCCGGCACCGCGCACGGCGAGGATCTTCGCCAGGCCGGACATCCCGGCGCCGCCGATGCCGATGAAGTGCGGGGCGTGCAGGTCGTGCGCGGCGTCGTTCAAGGCGGGGCTCCGTACGGGCGGGGGCAGACAGGTCGGGCGGACGGGTCCCGGCGGGCGCCGGCTCGGGAGCCGACGCGGGAATCGTCCTCGCGGGCGGACCGCAAGGACGATTCTGCACCACCGGCGCGCCGGGCTAGGAGTCGCTGGCGAACAGCCTGAGCACCGGGACCCCCACCTTGTGCCGGGCCTGGGAGGCCCAGTCGCGGTGGAAGAACTCCTCCACGAAGTGGGGTGAGGTGAGCACCACGACCTCGTCCGCCCGGTGCTCCTCGACGACCGCGCGCAGCCGCTCCAGCGGCTTCTCCTCCACCAGTTCGCCCACCGCCGCCGCCTTCGCCGAGCGCAGGTGGCGCAGGCTGTGCTCCAGCGACTCGGTGGCCACGGTCGGCCCGCTCTCGGACTCGTCGTGCTCGTGCACCACCTTGTCGAGGTGGCCGAGGGCGACGTCGTCGAGCGCCCGCAGCAGTTCGTCCTGCTTGCCGCGCGGCTGCATCAGGACGACGAAGGACACCTCCTCATCGCCGTGGAGCGTGGTGACGAGCTCCACGTCCGCGTCGGAGAGAGCCTTTTCGATCATCAGTACCGTCTTGAACACGTGAGTCCCTTCCAGTGGCCGGCCCCCGGGCCCCGGCATCGCATAACGGCATCACGATCGGGGGGTCACGGGGTCATCCGAACCGGGGTGACGCAGGTAACGGGTGAAGAGGAATCCTTTCTGCTCGATCAATGAGACCAGTCGCATCCGCTGCACGTCCGGCATTCGCGCATCGTGCAGGATGCGCGGCGCGTCGCCGCCGGTGAGCAGCGGGGCCAGCGACAGGCACAGCTCGTCCAGCAGGCCGGCCCCCGCCAGCCGGCCCAGCAGGCGCGGGCCGCCTTCGGTCAGCAGCCTGGTCCAGCCCCGCTCGGCCAGTGCCGCCACACCCGCCCGCAGGTCCACCGCGCCGGTGCCGGCGACCACCAGGTCGGCCACCTCGGCGACCGCCCCGCGGCGCTCCGCCGGGGCGTCCTCGGTGGTGATCACCACCGTCCTGACCAGCGGCTCGGTGAACAGCGGCGCGGTCAGGTCCAGCCGAAGGGAGCGGCTCACGACGGCGATCGCCGGGGCCGGTGCCTGCCCCGCGGCCGCCCGGGCCGCCGCGAACTCCCGGCGCGCCCTGGCCGGCCGGTAGCCCTCGGCGCGGACGGTCTCGGCACCCACCAGTACCACGTCGGACAGCGCCCGCAGCACCCCGAAGATCCGCTTGTCCGCGTCGCCGGAGAGCCCCTCGGACAGCCCGTCCAGCCTGGCCCCGCCGTCCAGGCCGGACACCATGTTGGCGCGCAGCCACGGGCGCCCCTGATTCACCTGTTCGGGGTACGCGTAGACGGCGGCGAGCGATTCCAGTGCGGCCGGATCGTCGAAGCGTTCACCCGGCGGGCTGATCAACTGTTGCATGTTCTCAGTCTTCCACCGGAGACCGAGGGTCGTTCGGACGGCGTACGGAGCAGGCGTACCCTCTACTGATGTGCCCGCAGCCTCCCACTCCGCCACCACGACCGAGCCGATAGCCGCCGCACACGCGTCCGGCTCCCCGATCGCGCTCACCGACCGCCGCCCCGTCGTCCCCGCCGAGCGGCTCGTCGCCGAGATGGTCCCGCCGCCCCGGTTCGCCGAGGTGAGCTTCGGGACGTACATCCCGGACCCGACCCAGCCGAGCCAGTACGAGGCCGTCCAGGTCCTGGAGCAGTTCGCGGCCACCCTCACGGGAGGAAACGGTTCCGCGCCCAAGCGCAGCTGGTTCCTCCGCTCCGCCCCCGCGCCCAGCGGCCCGGCCGGCGTCTACCTCGACGGAGGGTACGGCGTCGGCAAGACCCATCTGCTCGCCTCCCTCTGGCACGCCGCCCCCGGCCCCAAGGCCTTCGGCACCTTCGTCGAGCTGACCAACCTGGTCGGCGCGCTTGGCTTCCAGCAGGCCGTGCGGACCCTCTCCGGGCACCGGCTGCTCTGCATCGACGAGTTCGAGCTGGACGACCCGGGCGACACCGTGCTGGTCTCCACCCTGCTCGGCCGGCTGGTCGACAACGGCGTCAAGCTGTGCGCCACCTCGAACACCCTGCCGGAGAAGCTCGGCGAGGGCCGCTTCGCCGCCGCCGACTTCCTGCGCGAGATCCAGGGCCTGTCCGCGCACTTCCGCCCGATGCGGATCGACGGCCAGGACTACCGCCACCGCGGCCTGCCGGACGCCCCGCCGCCGTACACCGACGAGGCCGTCGAGGACGTCGCGGCCCGCACCCCCGGCGCCTCGCTGGACGACTTCGACACCCTGCTCGCCCACCTCTCCGCCGTCCACCCCAGCCGCTACGGCGCGCTGCTGGACGACGTCACCGCGGTCTGCCTGCGCGGCGTCAAGCAGGTCGACGACCAGTCCACCGCGCTGCGCCTGGTCGTGCTGGCGGACCGGATGTACGACCGCGAGCTGCCGATCACCGCCTCCGGCCTCCCCTTCGACGAGGTGTTCCCGGAGGAGATGCTGCGCGGCGGCTACCGCAAGAAGTACCTGCGCGCCGTCTCCCGCCTGGTCGCCCTGGCCCGCGACAGCGCCAAGTAGGTTCCGCCCGTAACCCGCGCTCCCGGTCGGGCGTTGTCCCTCCCGGAACAGAGGGGGAGCCATGGACGGGGCGCGGGTGGGCTACACGATCGAGATCGAGCCCGAAGTGCGCACCTGGCTGCGCAGCTGCGCACTCGCGGAGTACCGGGCGGCCGAGCGTGCCGCGGACCGTCTCGCCGAGGACGGGGAACTGCTGCCCTTCCCACTGGCCAGCCACCTCGGCGGACCGCTGCGGGAGCTGCGGATCGGGCCGATGCGGATCACCTACTGGCTCGCCCCCGGTCGACGGGCTGTGCTGCTGACCGTCTTCCGCAAGACTAGGAACCGCGAGAGCGACGAGGTCGAGCGGGCCCGTCGCGCCCAGAAGGAATGCGAGGCCGAGCACGCGCCGGCCGACGACCACGAGGTGTACGACAGGGACGAGGAGGAGCGATGAGCAGCGGCTACCACACCCGCTGGGTCGTACCGCCGGAGCACCGCGAGAGCGAGGAGTACCGGGCGGCCGGGCGGCGGATGGCGCTGGCCGAGGCCGTGTACGCCCGCCGGTCCGCGCTCGGCTGGACCGTCGCCGAACTCGCCGAGCGGGCCGGGCTGGACGAGGAGACGGTCGAGAGCATCGAGGAGAGCGGGGTCGATCCGACACTTCCGCTGATCGAGCGGCTTGCCGCCGCCTTCGACTCCGCCGTGCGGATCGACCCCGCCCGTGAGCCGGCCATCCGGTTCGAGGCGCACGCGGCCTGACCGGAGCCGCCCCGCCTGTCAGTGGTGGGTCGTACCGTGGAGTGGTGCGTCCCATCACGAGTATTGAGCGGTCCGTGGCGCCCTTCGAGGTCGTCAGCCCCTTCCAGCCGAACGGCGACCAGCCGGCGGCGATCGCCGAGCTGGAACGGCGGATCAGGGGAGGGGAGAAGGACGTCGTGCTGCTCGGTGCCACCGGCACCGGCAAGTCGGCGACCACGGCGTGGATGATCGAGAAGCTGCAACGGCCCACCCTGGTCATGGCGCCGAACAAGACGCTGGCCGCGCAGCTGGCGAACGAGTTCCGCGAGCTGCTGCCGAACAACGCGGTCGAGTACTTCGTCTCGTACTACGACTACTACCAGCCGGAGGCGTACGTCCCGCAGACGGACACCTACATCGAGAAGGACTCCTCGATCAACGAGGAGGTCGAGCGGCTGCGCCACTCGGCGACCAACTCGCTGCTCACCCGCAGGGACGTGATCGTGGTCGCCTCCGTCTCCTGCATCTACGGCCTCGGCACCCCGCAGGAGTACGTGGACCGGATGGTGCCGCTCAGGATCGGCCAGGAGGTCGACCGGGACGAGCTGCTGCGCCGCTTCGTGGACATCCAGTACGCCCGCAACGACGTGGCCTTCACCCGCGGCACCTTCCGGGTCCGCGGCGACACCATCGAGATCTTCCCGGTCTACGAGGAGCTCGCCGTCCGGATCGAGATGTTCGGCGACGAGATCGAGGCGCTGTACACGCTGCACCCGCTCACCGGCGAGATCATCAGCCAGGACGAGTCCGTCTACGTCTTCCCCGCCTCGCACTACGTGGCCGGCCCCGAGCGCATGGAGCGCGCGATCACCGGCATCGAGACGGAGCTGGAGCAGACGCTCGCCCGGATGGAGAAGCAGGGCAAGCTGCTGGAGGCCCAGCGGCTGCGGATGCGCACCACCTACGACATCGAGATGCTGCGCCAGATCGGCACCTGCTCGGGCGTCGAGAACTACTCGATGCACTTCGACGGCCGCGAGCCCGGCTCCCCGCCGAACACCCTGCTCGACTACTTCCCGGAGGACTTCCTCCTGGTCATCGACGAGTCGCACGTCACCGTCCCGCAGATCGGCGCGATGTACGAGGGCGACGCCTCGCGCAAGCGCACGCTGGTCGAGCACGGCTTCCGGCTGCCGTCCGCGATGGACAACCGCCCGCTGAAGTGGGAGGAGTTCCTGGAGCGGATCGACCAGACGGTCTACCTCTCGGCGACGCCCGGCCCGTACGAGCTGTCGCGCGGCGACGGCCAGGTCGAGCAGATCATCCGGCCGACCGGCCTGATCGACCCCGAGGTGATCGTCAAGCCGACCGAGGGCCAGATCGACGACCTGGTGCACGAGGTCCGCCGGCGGGTCGAGCGGGACGAGCGCGTGCTGGTCACCACGCTGACCAAGAAGATGGCCGAGGACCTCACCGACTACATGCTCGGGCTGGACATCAGGGTCCGGTACCTGCACAGCGACGTGGACACCCTGCGCCGGGTGGAACTGCTGCGCGAGCTGCGGGCGGGCCGGTTCGACGTACTGGTCGGCATCAACCTGCTGCGCGAGGGCCTCGACCTGCCCGAGGTGTCGCTGGTGGCGATCCTGGACGCGGACAAGGAGGGCTTCCTGCGCTCCGGCACCTCGCTGATCCAGACGATCGGCCGCGCCGCCCGCAACGTCTCCGGCCAGGTCCACATGTACGCGGACAGGATCACCCCGTCGATGGAGAAGGCCATCGACGAGACCAACCGTCGCCGGGTCGTGCAGCAGGCCTACAACAAGAAGCACGGGATCGACCCGCAGCCGCTGCGCAAGAAGATCGGCGACATCCTGGACACCCTCGCCCGCGAGGACGTGGACACCGACGAGCTGCTCTCCACCGGCTACCGGAACCAGGGCAAGGGCAAGGCGCCGGTGCCGTCGCTGGGCGCGGACCGCAAGCCGGCCAAGTCCCTGCCGGCCGCCGAACTGGCGGACCTGATCCAGGAGATGACCGACCGGATGCACACGGCAGCCGCCGACCTCCAGTTCGAGGTCGCGGCCCGGCTGCGCGACGAGGTGAAGGAACTGAAGAGGGAGCTGCGGCAGATGCGCGAGGCCGGGGTGGCGTAGCCGGCCCGCCGGGGCGCACCCGGCGGGCCGGCCGGGCTTGGCCGGAATGACACCGGTCAAGCCCGGAGGTGTCTCAGGCTTGCCACAAACGGGGAGACCCTGGGGAGCCGGGGGCCTCGCAGGCCCTAGGCTGGCCTGCGGCATCGTGCCCTCGGGACGGGGTGGCGGGCCGTACGCAGAGGGGGCCTCAGCCGGGGGACGGCGACGGGGTGTTCCATCGTGGAGCCGCGCGGCGCGACCGTGCGGCCGGCAGAGAGGACAACGTCGTGTCGGTGAACCTCGCCAAGGGGCAGCGGGTCAGCCTCCAGAAGGGGCCGGGCAGCGCCCTGACCGTGGTCCGGATGGGCCTCGGCTGGCAGGCCGCCCCCAAGCGCGGGCTGTTCGGCAGCCGTACCCGGAAGATCGACCTGGACGCCTCGGCGCTGCTGTACGCCGAGAAGACCCCGTCCGACGTGGTGTTCTTCTCGCACCTGGAGAGCAACGACGGCTCCGTCCGGCACACCGGGGACAACCTGGAGGGCGGCTCGGGGGCCGAGGACGACGAGGCGATCCTGGTCGACCTGGTGCACGTGCCCGTGAACATCACCCAGGTGGTGTTCACGGTGAGCTCGTACACCGGGCAGACCTTCGCCGAGGTCGAGCGGGCGCACTGCCGGCTGCTGGACGAGACCACCGGGCTGGAGCTGGCGCGCTACGAGCTGGCGGGCGGCGGGCCGCACACCGGGCAGATCATGGCCAAGGTGGTCAGGGACGGCAACGGCGGCTGGGAGATGCAGGCGATCGGCGCGCCCGCGAAGGGGCGGACCTTCCAGGACCTGCTGCCGGCGATCGAGCCGTACCTCTGACGGTTCTTTACCTTCTTTACCTTTCCTTGCCTTCCCTGTTACTCTCGACGACAGCGGAGGGGAGTATTCCTCGACAGCCGACCCCGTCATCACGGGTGCCCGTCGTGGCACCCCGGGGCGCTGGCCCGATGGGCGGAAGAGACCTCCGGCAGTGACGATGACTGTCTCGCCTACCTGCCGGAGGAGCAGTAGTGGACGTTTCCGTAACCATGTGGGTTTCCACGATCCTGGTGCTGATCGCACTGATCGTGGCGGACTTCTTCATCGGAGGGCGCAAGCCGCACGAGGTCTCGATCAAGGAGGCCGGGATCTGGACGGCCGTCTGGGTCGCCCTGGCGGTGCTCTTCGGCGGCTTCCTCTGGTGGCACTCCGGGGGGAAGCCGGCGGGCGAGTTCTTCGCCGGCTACATCACCGAGAAGTCGCTCAGTGTCGACAACCTCTTCGTGTTCATCCTGATCATGGGCAAGTTCGCGGTGCCCAGGATCTACCAGCAGCGTGTGCTGATGTTCGGTGTGATCATCGCGCTGGTGCTCCGGGCGGTGTTCATCGCCGGCGGTGCCGCGCTGGTCTCCGAGTTCTCCTGGGTGTTCTTCATCTTCGGCGGCTTCCTGATCTGGACGGCCTGGAAGCTGGTCAAGGAGGCCCGCGCCGAGGAGGAGGACGAGGAGTTCGAGGAGAACCGCGTGCTCAAGTCGATCACGCGGCGCTTCCCGGCCACCGAGGACTACCGCGGCACCAGGCTGTTCGTCCGGGAGAACGGCCGCCGGCTGATCACCCCGATGCTGATCGTGATGCTGGCGATCGGCACCACGGACGTGCTGTTCGCGCTGGACTCGATCCCGGCCATCTTCGGCCTGACCCAGGACCCGTACATCGTCTTCACCGCCAACGCCTTCGCCCTGATGGGCCTGCGCCAGCTGTACTTCCTGATCGGCGGCCTGCTGAAGAAGCTGGTCCACCTGTCGTACGGCCTGTCGGTGATCCTCGGCTTCATCGGCGTGAAGCTGGTGCTGCACGCGGCGCACGAGGCGGGCGCGACGTGGGCCCCGGAGATCGGCATCCCGTTCTCGCTGGGCTTCATCGTGGTCGTGCTGGCGATCACCACCTTCACCAGCCTGCGGGCCTCGAAGCAGGCCGAGCAGGCCGAGCGCGAGAAGCTCGACGCCTGACCCGCCGCGCACGCGCCGAGGCCCCCGTGACCGCCATCCGGTCGCGGGGACCTCGGCCGTTCGGCGGGGCGGGCTACCAGCCGCGCTCGCGCCACTCCGCCAGGTGCGGGCGCTCCGCCCCGAGAGTGGTGTCGTTGCCGTGGCCGGGGTAGACCCAGGCCTCGTCCGGCAGGACGTCGAAGACCTTCTCGGTGACGTCGCGGTAGAGCGTCCTGAAGGCCTCCGGGTCGCCCCAGGTGTTGCCCACGCCGCCGGGGAAGAGGCAGTCGCCGGTGAAGACGTGGGGGTGGCCCTGCGGGTCGTCGTAGACGAGCACGATCGCGCCGGGGGTGTGGCCGACCAGGTGCCGGACGGTGAGCCCGACCTCGCCGACCCGCAGCGTGTCCCCGTCCGCGAGCAGCAGCTCGGTGGGGACCTCGATGCCCTCGGCGTCGTGCTCGCCGGCCGCGGTGCGGGCGCCGGTGGTGGCGACCACCTCGGCCAGCGCGCCCCAGTGGTCGTGGTGCCGGTGGGTGGTGACCACGGTGCCCAGTTCGTCGCCGACGGTCTCCAGCAGTGCCGGGGCGTCCGCGGCGGCGTCGATCAGCAGTTGCTCGTCGGTGGCCCGGCAGCGCAGCAGGTAGGCGTTGTTGTCGTACGGGCCGACCGCCACCTTGGTGATGATCAGGTGGGCCAGCTCCCGTACGTCCGGCGGTCCGCCGACCTTGACCGCTCCGTGGTACGTCATCCGTTCGCTCCCTCTCCAGTGGCTCCTGGGATCATCCTCGCGCCGTCAGCCCATCGGGGGAAGCGGGGGGAGGGCGGTGTCGGGGGTGCGGCGCAGACCGGTGCCGTCGGAGCGGCCGGAGAGCCAGGCGGTGAGGGCGCGGACGGGGCCCTCGACGGTCAGGGCCGGGGTGCCCGAGCCGATCACGGCGCGGTCCCCGGTGTCCTCGGCCGCGAGGGAGACGGCGGGCAGCCCGGCGTCGTCGGCCAGGTTCGCGGCGAGCCTGCGGAACTGGGCGACGGCGAAGGACTCCGGCCAGTGCGCGGGGGTGTAGCCGGCGTCGAGGTCGACGTGGTGGAACTCCAGCTCCACCACGCGCTTGGCCGGGATCCCGTGGGCCGGGAAGACGTAGCCGAAGCGGTGCCTGACGGACGCCGCCCAGTCCTCGGGGGCCAGCAGCGCGGCGGCCTCGGCGAAGCGCTCGTGCGACGCGCGCAGGTCGTCGAGCTGGACCTCCAGCGGGCGGGGCGCGTCGCGCTCGATGTCCCGGTCGCGGGCCTCGCCGCTCGTGTACTGCGGGATGTCGGTGCCGGTGCGGGCTCCGGTGAGCAGGTTGACCAGGGAGTCGGCGTTGCGGGCGAGGTGGGCCAGCACGTGGCCGCGGGTCCAGCCGGGCAGCGCGGAGGGCTCGGCGAGGGCCGCGGGCTTCAGTTCGGCCACGGTGTGCAGCAGGTGCCGGGTGCTCTCCTCGACCTGGGCCAGGGACCGGGTGGCGGCGGACTGCGGGTCGGTCATCACATCTGCCTTCGGTGGGGGCGGGGCGTTGCCCGCCCGGGGCTTCGCTCGTTGACCAGGTGACGCTATCGCCGAATCCCGGCCCTGAGCAGGGCCTTTTTCGGTCCGGGTACGGACGGTCCGGAGGTCGGCTTCACTCGTTCGGGTGGGCCCGGCTGGACAAGGTCGATATTCGAACGTCTGAGCTATAGGCTGGCTGCCGCATCCTGGAAGAAGCAGCACATCCCGACGCAAGCCCTCTCGCCCCGGAGAAAGGCGCCAGAAGCAGTGGCCGACCGCCTCATCGTCCGCGGTGCTCGCGAGCACAACCTCAAGAACGTTTCGCTCGACCTGCCCCGCGACTCCCTCATCGTCTTCACGGGCCTCTCCGGCTCCGGCAAGTCCTCGCTCGCCTTCGACACGATCTTCGCCGAGGGCCAGCGCCGCTACGTGGAGTCGCTGTCCTCGTACGCCCGCCAGTTCCTCGGGCAGATGGACAAGCCCGACGTCGACTTCATCGAAGGCCTCTCCCCGGCCGTCTCGATCGACCAGAAGTCCACCAACCGCAACCCCCGTTCGACCGTCGGCACCATCACCGAGGTCTACGACTACCTGCGCCTGCTGTTCGCCCGGATCGGCAAGCCCCACTGTCCGCACTGCGGCCGCCCGATCGCCAAGCAGTCCCCGCAGGCGATCGTGGACAAGGTGCTGGAGCTCGCCGAGGGCACCCGCTTCCAGGTGCTGAGCCCGGTGGTGCGCGAGCGCAAGGGCGAGTTCGTCGACCTCTTCGCCGACCTCCAGTCCAAGGGCTACTCCCGCGCCCGCGTCGACGGCGAGACGATCCAGCTCGCCGAGCCGCCGAAGCTCAAGAAGCAGGAGAAGCACACCGTCGAGGTGGTGATCGACCGCCTGACCGTCAAGGACAGCGCCAAGCGGCGGCTCACCGACTCGGTGGAGACGGCCCTGCGGCTCTCCGGCGGCATGGTCGTGCTCGACTTCGTCGACCTCCCCGAGGACGACCCCGAGCGCGAGCGGATGTACTCCGAGCACCTCTACTGCCCGTACGACGACGTGTCGTTCGAGGAGCTGGAGCCGCGCTCGTTCTCCTTCAACTCGCCGTTCGGCGCCTGCCCGGACTGCTCGGGCCTGGGCAACCGGATGGAGGTCGACGCCGAGCTGGTCGTCCCCGACCCGGAGCGCTCGCTGGACGAGGGCGCGATCCACCCGTGGTCCGCCGGGCACGCCAAGGAGTACTTCCAGCGCCTGATCGACGCGCTGGCCGGGGAGCTCGGCTTCCGCACCGACATCCCCTGGGCCGGGCTGCCCGCCCGCGCCAGGAAGGCGCTGCTGTACGGGCACAAGCACCAGGTGGAGGTCCGCTACCGCAACCGCTTCGGCCGCGAACGCTCGTACAGCACCGGCTTCGAGGGCGCGATCCCGTTCATCCAGCGCCGGCACACCGAGGCGGAGAGCGACAGCAGCCGCGAGCGCTTCGAGGGCTACATGCGCGAGGTGCCCTGCCCGACGTGCCGGGGTACCAGGCTCAAGCCGGTGGTGCTCGCGGTCACCGTCGAGGACAGGTCGATCGCCGACGTCTCCTCGATGTCGATCAGCGACTGCTCCGAGTTCCTGGGCGCGATGAAGCTCAACGCCCGGGACAAGCAGATCGCCGAGCGGGTCCTCAAGGAGGTCAACGAGCGGCTGCGCTTCCTGGTCGACGTCGGCCTGGACTACCTCTCGCTCGACCGCGCGGCCGGCACCCTGTCCGGCGGCGAGGCCCAGCGCATCCGGCTGGCCACCCAGATCGGCTCCGGCCTGGTCGGCGTGCTGTACGTGCTGGACGAGCCGTCGATCGGCCTGCACCAGCGGGACAACCACCGGCTGATCGAGACGCTGGTGCGGCTGCGCGACATCGGCAACACCCTGATCGTGGTCGAGCACGACGAGGACACCATCAAGACCGCGGACTGGGTGGTCGACATCGGCCCGGGCGCCGGCGAGCACGGCGGCAAGGTGGTGCACTCCGGCTCGCTGAAGCAGCTGCTCACCAACAAGGAGTCGCTGACCGGCCAGTACCTCTCCGGCAAGCGGTCCATCCCGATCCCGGACACCCGCCGCGAGCGGGACAAGAAGCGCCAGCTGACCGTCCACGGAGCCCGCGAGCACAACCTCAAGGACGTCACGGTCGGTTTCCCGCTCGGCACCTTCACCGCGATCACCGGCGTCTCCGGCTCCGGCAAGTCGACGCTGGTCAACGACATCCTGTACACCCACCTCGCCCGGGAGCTGAACGGCGCCCGCAGCGTGCCGGGCCGGCACACCCGGATCACCGGCACCGACCTGGTGGACAAGGTGGTGCACGTCGACCAGTCGCCGATCGGCCGCACGCCGCGCTCCAACCCGGCCACCTACACCGGGGTGTTCGACCACGTCCGCCGGCTCTTCGCGGAGACGCAGGAGGCCAAGGTCCGCGGCTACCTGCCCGGCCGGTTCTCCTTCAACGTCAAGGGCGGCCGCTGCGAGAACTGCTCCGGCGACGGCACCATCAAGATCGAGATGAACTTCCTGCCGGACGTCTACGTGCCGTGCGAGGTCTGCCACGGCGCCCGGTACAACCGGGAGACGCTGGAGGTGCACTACAAGGGCAAGTCCATCGCCGAGGTGCTGGACATGCCGATCGAGGAGGCGCTGGCCTTCTTCGAGGCCGTCCCGGCGATCGCCCGGCACCTGCGGACGCTCAACGACGTCGGCCTCGGCTACGTCCGGCTCGGCCAGTCCGCGCCCACCCTCTCCGGTGGCGAGGCGCAGCGCGTCAAGCTCGCCTCGGAGCTCCAGAAGCGCTCCACCGGGCGGACGGTCTACGTGCTGGACGAGCCCACCACCGGTCTGCACTTCGAGGACATCAGCAAGCTGATCAAGGTGCTCAGCGGGCTGGTGGAGAAGGGCAACACGGTGATCGTCATCGAGCACAACCTCGATGTGATCAAGACCGCCGACTGGGTCGTCGACATGGGCCCCGAGGGCGGCTCCGGCGGCGGCAGCGTGGTCGCCGAGGGCACCCCGGAGCAGATCGCCGCCGTCTCGGAGAGCCACACCGGCAAGTTCCTGCGGGACATCCTTCCGGGTGGCTTCGCGGACGCCCCGGTGGCCGCCCCGGCGAAGAAGGCACCGCGCAAGCGCGCGGCCGCCGCGAAGAAGTAGCCCCGCGCGCCTACCCCGCCGCTCCCGACGCCCCCGCCACCGTGCGGGTGGCCAGGGAGCGGCGGGGTGCGTGCGGCATAGACTTCCGTGGTCCCTCGCAGCAGCAGCACACCGTAGGAGCACACCGATGTCCGAGGCCCCCGAGAGCAGCCCCACCGCCTCCCGCCGCACCCTGCTCTGCGGAGCCGCGGCCGTGCTGGCGGCCGGCGGCACGGTGGCGGTCACCGGATGCGGCTCCTCCGCCTCCGGCGGCAGCGGCGCCGCCAAGGGCCCGGTGGACCTCGGTCCGGCCTCGGCCGTGCCCGAGGGCGGCGGCAAGGTCTTCCGCGAGCAGAAGATCGTGGTGACCCAGCCCGCCGCCGGCCAGTACAAGGCGTTCAGCGCCAAGTGCACCCACGCCGGCTGCATCGTGGACCAGGTGAAGAACGCCCAGATCCAGTGCCCCTGCCACGGCAGCCGGTTCGCCGTCGCGGACGGCGCCGTGCAGGACGGCCCGGCCCCCTCCCCGCTGCCCGCCTACACCGTCACGGTCGAGGGCGGCAACCTCAAGGTGACCCCGAGCTGACGCAGTTGACCGCCTCCCGACCTCCACGGTCCCCCCTGACGATCTCCTCCCCGCGGCCCCGGCCCCACTCGGTACGGTGGACTCATGGCTGACCCGAGCACCTACCGCCCCGCGCCCGGTGCGATCCCGACCTCCCCCGGTGTCTACAGGTTCCGCGACGCCCACGGCCGGGTCATCTACGTCGGCAAGGCCAAGAGCCTGCGGCCGCGCCTGTCGTCCTACTTCCAGGACCTGGCGGGCCTGCACCCGCGCACCGCGACCATGGTCACCACCGCCGCCTCGGTGGAGTGGACCGTGGTCGGCACCGAGGTCGAGGCCCTCCAGCTGGAGTACTCCTGGATCAAGGAGTACGACCCCCGGTTCAACGTCAAGTACCGCGACGACAAGAGCTATCCGGAACTCGCCGTCACCCTCGACGAGGAGTACCCGAGGGTCCAGGTGATGCGCGGGGCGCACAAGAAGGGCGTGCGCTACTTCGGCCCGTACGGACACGCCTGGGCGATCCGCGAGACGGTCGACCTGCTGCTGCGCGTCTTCCCCGTCCGCACCTGCTCCAACGGCGTCTTCAAGCGCGCCCGCCAGGTCGGCCGGCCCTGCCTGCTCGGCTACATCGGCAAGTGCGCCGCGCCCTGCGTCGGCAAGGTCTCGGCGGACGAACACCGCGCGCTCGCCGAGGACTTCTGCGACTTCATGGCCGGGCGCACCGGCAACTACCTGCGCCGGCTGGAGACGGAGATGCAGGAGGCCGCGGCCGAGCTGGAGTACGAGAAGGCGGCCCGGCTGCGGGACGACATCGGCGCCCTCAAGCGCGCGATGGAGAAGAACGCCATCGTGCTCGCCGACGCCACCGACGCCGACCTGCTGGCCCTCGCCGAGGACGAACTCGAGGCCGCCGTGCAGATCTTCCACGTCCGCGGCGGCCGGGTGCGCGGCCAGCGCGGCTGGGTCACCGACAAGGTCGAGGACGTGGACACCGCCGGCCTGGTCGAGCACGCCCTCCAGCAGCTCTACGGCGGCGGCGAGTCCGTCCCGCGCGAGGTCCTCGTGCCCGCCCTGCCCGACCCGGCGGAGCCGGTGCGCGAGTGGCTCGGCGGCCTGCGCGGCAGCCAGGTCGACCTGCGCATCCCCCAGCGCGGCGACAAGAAGGACCTGATGGCCACCGTGCAGCGCAACGCCCAGCAGGCGCTGGCGCTGCACAAGACCAAGCGCGCCTCCGACCTCACCACCCGCAGCCGCGCCCTCCAGGAGATCGCCGACGCGCTGGAACTGGACTCCGTCCCGCTGCGCATCGAGTGCTACGACATCTCCCACCTCCAGGGCGAGGACGTGGTCGCCTCCATGGTCGTCTTCGAGGACGGCCTGGCCCGCAAGAGCGAGTACCGGCGCTTCCAGATCAAGGGCTTCGAGGGCCAGGACGACGTCCGCTCGATGCACGAGGTGATCAGCCGGCGCTTCCGCCGCTACCTCAGGGAGCGCGAGCAGACCGGCGAGTGGGCCGTCCCCGAGGAGGACGAGCCCGGCAGCGGTACGGACACCGGCACGGACACCGGCCCCGTCGGCCGGGACGACGAGGGCCGCCCCAAGCGCTTCGCCTACCCGCCCCAGCTGCTGGTCGTCGACGGCGGACAGCCCCAGGTCGCCGCCGCCAGACGGGCCCTGGACGAACTCGGCATCGACGACGTCGCGCTGTGCGGCCTGGCCAAGCGCCTGGAGGAGGTCTGGCTGCCCGGCGAGGACGACCCGGTGGTGCTGCCGCGCTCCAGCGAGGGCCTCTACCTGCTCCAGCGGGTCCGCGACGAGGCGCACCGCTTCGCGATCAGCTATCAGCGCAACAAGCGTTCCAAGCGACTCACCGCCGGGGAACTGGACTCCGTCCCGGGCCTCGGCGAGACTCGCCGCCAGGCGCTGCTCAAGCACTTCGGCTCGCTGAAGAAGCTCAGGGCCGCCACCATCGACGAGCTCTGCGAGGTACCCGGCATCGGACGCCGCACCGCGCAGACCGTTGCGGCGGCGTTGTCGTCCCGTACACCCGCCGCACCCGCGGTCAACACCGCGACCGGCGAGATCATCGAGGACGGGGCCGAGCAGGCCGCCGAGCCGGTGGCAGCAGCGCACCGGACCGCACCATCCCAGGAGACGCCATGACGGCCGACGCCGCCCGTCAGCCGGTGCGCCCCGGCCCCGCCCGCCTGCCCGGGCCGGGGAAGGGCGGCCGCGCCGTGCGCGTTCTCCCCAGCAGAAAGACCGAGAGCGGGGAACCGAAGTGACCGTGTCAGACGTGGCCGAGAACGCGCCGGAGCTGGTGATCATCTCCGGCATGTCCGGAGCCGGCCGCTCCACCGCCGCCAAGTGCCTTGAAGACCTCGGCTGGTTCGTGGTGGACAACCTGCCGCCGGCCCTGATCCCGACCATGGTCGACCTGGGAGCCCGGTCCCAGGGCAACGTCGCCCGGATCGGCGTGGTCGTGGACGTCCGCGGCCGGCAGTTCTTCGACGACCTGCTCACCTCGCTGGACGAGCTGGAGAAGCGCGGCGTCCGGCTGCGGGTCGTCTTCCTGGACTCCTCCGACGAGGCGCTGGTGCGCCGCTTCGAGAGCGTCCGCCGCCCGCACCCGCTCCAGGCCGACGGCCGGATCGTGGACGGCATCGCCCTGGAGCGCGACCTGCTGCGCGACCTGCGCGGCGAGGCCGACCTGGTGATCGACACCTCCAACCTCAACGTGCACCAGCTGCGCGCCAAGCTGGACGCCCAGTTCGCCGACCACGACGAGCCCGAGCTGCGCGCCACCGTGATGTCCTTCGGCTTCAAGTACGGCCTGCCGGTCGACGCCGACCTCGTGGTGGACTGCCGCTTCCTGCCCAACCCGCACTGGGTGCCCGAACTGCGCGCCCGCACCGGCACCGACGCGGACGTCGCCGACTACGTCTTCCAGCAGCCCGGAGCCAACGAGTTCCTGGACGGCTACGCCCAGCTGCTGCGCATCATCACCGAGGGATACCGACGCGAGGGGAAGCGCTACATGACGCTTGCCGTAGGCTGCACCGGTGGCAAGCACCGCAGCGTCGCCATGTCCGAGCGTCTGACCAAGCGTCTCATCGCCGACGGAGTCGAGACGGTGCTCGTCCACCGTGACATGGGACGGGAGTAACCGCCGCCTCCCTGCCGGGCCCGTCGGCGGAGCGGTCGGCGGGCCGAGGAACGCGAGGTGATGTGTGGCGGGATACGTGCCCGGGCGGCAGCCGCAGAGCAGGACCGGTGACCGGGCGTTCAGCCCGGCCCGGCCCACGGCGCCGAGCCGTCCGCGCAGTAGTCCCGCCCGGACCAATCCGGCCCCGAGGATCACCGCGCTCGGTGGCGGGCAGGGCCTGTCGGCCTCGCTGTCCGCGCTGCGCCGGCTCACCAGCGACCTCACCGCCGTGGTCACCGTCGCCGACGACGGCGGCTCCAGCGGACGGCTGCGCACCGAGCTGGGTGTGCTGCCCCCGGGCGACCTGCGCAAGGCGCTGGCCGCGCTGTGCGGGGACGACGACTGGGGCCGCACCTGGTCCGAGGTCATCCAGCAGCGCTTCACCGGCACCGGCGAACTCGGCGGCCACGCGGTCGGCAACCTGCTGATCGTCGCGCTCTGGGAGAAGCTGGGCGACCCGGTGGCGGCGCTGGACTGGGTCGGCCGGCTGCTCAACGTCCAGGGCCGGGTGCTGCCGATGTCGGCGGTGCCGCTGGACATCGAGGCGACCGTGCGCGGCCACGACCCGGCCCGCCCCGCCGAGGTCACGGCGGTGCGCGGCCAGGCCGACGTCGCGGTGACCCCGGGCACCGTGCAGTCGATCCGGCTGCTGCCGGACGGGCCGCCGGCCGTCCCCGAGGCGGTCACCGCCGTCCGGGAGGCGGACTGGGTGGTGCTCGGCCCCGGCTCCTGGTTCACCAGCGTGCTGCCGCACCTGCTGGTGCCCGAGCTGGCCCAGGCGCTCACCGGGACCCGCGCCCGCCGCCTGCTCACCCTGAACCTGGCCCCCCAGCCCGGGGAGACCGAGGGCTTCACCCCGCAGCGTCACCTGGAGGTCATCGCCGACCACGCTCCGGACCTCGCGGTGGATGCGATCCTGGTGGACGAGCGCGCCGTCACCGGCGGGGCCTTCGGCCAGGCCGACCTGGACGGCCTGGAGAAGGCCGCCGAGCGGATGGGCGCCGCTCTGGTGCTCGGCTCGGTGGCCCGCACCGACGGGACGCCGCGACACGACCCCGAGCTGTTGGCGGCAGCGTACGACCGGATTTTCCGGACACATGGAAGGATCGGGCCATGGCGATGACTCCAGCGGTGAAGGACGAGATCAGCCGGCTCCCGGTCACCCGGGCCTGCTGTCGCAAGGCGGAGGTGTCGGCGATCCTGCGGTTCGCGGGCGGACTGCACATCGTGAGCGGCCGCATCGTGATCGAGGCGGAGCTGGACACCGGGGCGGCGGCACGACGGCTGCGCAAGGACCTGCTGGAGATCTTCGGGCACTCCTCGGACCTCGTGGTGATGGCCCCCGGCGGGCTGCGTCGCGGCAGCCGCTTCGTGGTCCGGGTGGTCAAGGACGGCGAGCTGCTCGCCCGCCAGACCGGACTCGTGGACGGCCGCGGACGTCCGATCCGGGGGCTGCCGCCGGCGGTCGTCTCCGGGGCCACCTGCGACGCGGAGGCCGCCTGGCGCGGGGCCTTCCTGGCGCACGGTTCGCTCACCGAGCCGGGCCGTTCGTCCTCGCTGGAGATCACCTGCCCCGGTTCCGAGGCCGCCCTCGCCCTGGTCGGCGCCGCCCGTCGGCTCGGCATCCCGGCCAAGGCCCGCGAGGTGCGCGGCGTGGACCGGGTGGTCATCCGCGACGGCGACGCGATCGGCGCCCTGCTGACCAGGCTCGGCGCCCACGAGTCGGTGCTCGCCTGGGAGGAGCGCCGGATGCGGCGCGAGGTGCGCGCCACCGCCAACCGGCTCGCCAACTTCGACGACGCCAACCTGCGCCGCTCGGCCCGCGCCGCGGTGGCGGCCGGTGCCCGGGTGCAGCGCGCGCTGGAGATCCTCGGCGACGAGGTGCCCGAGCACCTGGCGGCGGCCGGCCAGCTGCGGATGCAGCACAAGCAGGCCTCGCTGGAGGAGCTGGGCGCGCTCGCCGATCCGCCGCTGACCAAGGACGCGGTGGCCGGCCGGATCCGCCGGCTGCTGGCGATGGCCGACAAGCGCGCCTCCGAACTCGGCCTGCCGAGCACCGAGGCCAGCCTCACCGACGAGATGGCGATGAACTGACGATCACGCTCAGTGACCGAAACGCGGCCGGTGTCCCGATGACGGGGCACCGGCCGCGGCCGTCTCCGGGGGCACCCGCGGACGGTCCTCCGGGCGGGCTTCCGGACCCGCCGACACTCCCGAATTGGTAGAGACCACTGGCCCGGGACCAACTGCCCGGCCGAGCAAGGCCGGACGGCCTGAAGTCGGCTTTCGACCGCGCCACGCCCGGTCTCAGCACGCGGCGCGATGTGCCGTCCCGTGCCCGGGAGGGGTAGGGTCATAGGCGGTCGGGGACTTCCCAAATCTCATCCCCGTCGGGGCTCCGCCCCGGCGTACCTAACGAGGAGATCGGTTCGTGACGATCCGGGTAGGCATCAACGGCTTCGGCCGCATCGGCCGCAACTTCTTCCGCGCGGTCAAGGCTCAGGGCGCGGACATCGAGGTCGTCGGTGTCAACGACCTCACCGACACGAAGACCCTGGCTCACCTGCTCAAGTACGACACCACCCTGGGTACCTTCCCGGGCGAGGTCTCGCACACCGAGGACAGCATCACCGTCGACGGCCACACCTTCAAGGTGACCGCCGAGCGTGACCCCGCGAACCTTCCGTGGGCCGCCCTGGGCGCCGACATCGTCGTCGAGTCCACCGGCATCTTCACCAAGGCCGAGGCCGCGAAGAAGCACCTCGCCGCCGGCGCGAAGAAGGTCATCATCTCGGCGCCCGCCAGCGACGAGGACGTCACCATCGTGCTGGGCGTCAACGACGAGAAGTACGACGCGGCCAACCACCACATCATCTCCAACGCCTCCTGCACCACCAACTGTGTGGCGCCGATGGCCAAGGTGCTGAACGAGAGCTTCGGCATCGTCAAGGGTCTGATGACCACCGTCCACGCGTTCACCAACGACCAGGTGACCCTGGACTTCCCGCACAAGGACCTGCGCCGTGCTCGTGCGGCCTCGCAGAACATCATCCCGACCTCGACCGGTGCCGCCAAGGCGACCGCCCTGGTCCTGCCGGAGCTGAAGGGCAAGCTGGACGGCACCTCGCTGCGCGTCCCGGTCCCGACCGGCTCCATCACCGACCTGGTCGTCACCCTGGAGCGCGAGGTCACCAAGGACGAGGTCAACGCGGCCTTCCAGAAGGCCGCTCAGGAGGGCCCGCTCAAGGGCATCCTGGCCTACACCGAGGACCCGATCGTCTCCTCGGACATCGTCAACGACCCGGCGTCCTGCATCTTCGACAGCCAGCTCACCATGGTCCAGGGCAACCAGGTCAAGGTGCTCGGCTGGTACGACAACGAGTGGGGCTACTCGAACCGCGTGGTCGACCTGGTCACCCTCGTCGGTGGGCGGCTCTGACCTCGCGGGAGCTGACGTGATGTAGGGACGAGGGCCCGGCCGGCGTACGGTGCCGACCGGGCCCTCGTTCCGCGCTCAAGGACTTCTCAGGCGGCCCCTGCGCCGTGCCGCCTCACTGCGCATCAACCATCTCCCCAGGAGAATCCGAATCCCCGTGAAGACCATCGAAGAGCTCCTCGAAGCCGGTGTCGAAGGCAAGCGCGTCTTCGTGCGCGCCGACCTGAACGTGCCGCTGGACGGCAGCACGATCACCGACGACGGCCGCATCCGCGCCGTCGCGCCGACCATCGCCAAGCTGGCCGCGGCCGGCGCGAAGGTGGTCGTCGCCTCGCACCTCGGCCGCCCCAAGGGCGCCCCGGACCCGCGGTTCTCGCTCGCCCCGGCGGCCGAGCGCCTCGGCGAGATCCTCGGCAGGAACGTCGCCTTCGCCACCGACACCGTCGGTGACAGCGCCAGGGCCACCGTCGCCGCGCTGGCGAACGGCGAGGTCGCGCTGCTGGAGAACCTGCGCTTCAACGCGGGCGAGACCAGCAAGGACGACGCCGAGCGCAAGGCCTTCGCCGAGCAGCTGGCCGCGCTGGCCGACCTGTACGTGGGCGACGGCTTCGGCGCCGTGCACCGCAAGCACGCCTCGGTCTACGACCTGCCGGCCCTGCTGCCGCACGCCGCGGGCGACCTGATCGCCACCGAGGTCGGCGTGCTGAAGAAGCTCACCGAGGACGTCGCCCGTCCGTACGTGGTGGTGCTCGGCGGCGCCAAGGTCTCCGACAAGCTCGGTGTGATCGACAACCTGCTGGAGAAGGCCGACCGGATCCTGATCGGCGGCGGCATGGCGTACACCTTCCTCAAGGCCAAGGGCCACGAGGTCGGCATCTCGCTGCTCCAGGAGGACCAGGTCCCGACCGTCCAGGAGTACCTGGCCCGGGCCGAGCAGCGCGGCGTCGAGTTCGTGCTGCCGACGGACGTCCTGGTCTCCACGGAGTTCCCGGACCTCAAGACCAAGGCTCCGGCCGACTTCTCGACCGTCGCCGCCGACGCCATCCCGGCCGACCAGGAGGGCCTGGACATCGGCCCGAAGACCCGCGAGCTGTACGCGGCCAAGCTGGCCGACGCCGGCACGGTGTTCTGGAACGGCCCGATGGGCGTCTTCGAGCACCCGGACTACGCGGGCGGCACCAGCGCCGTCGCGAAGGCCCTGCTCGACAGCGACGCGTTCACCGTCGTCGGCGGCGGCGACTCCGCCGCGGCCGTCCGCATCCTGGGCTTCGACGAGAACGCCTTCGGACACATCTCGACCGGCGGCGGTGCCAGCCTCGAATACCTGGAGGGCAAGACCCTCCCCGGACTCGCCGCTCTGGAGGACTGAAACACATGACCGACCGTCTCCCGCTGATGGCGGGCAACTGGAAGATGAACCTCAACCACCTCGAGGCCATCCAGCACACCCAGAAGCTGGCGTTCGCGCTGGCCGACAAGGACTACGAGGCCGTCGAGGTCGCCGTCCTGGTGCCGTTCACCGACCTGCGCTCGGTGCAGACCCTGGTCTCCGGCGACAAGCTGAAGATCAAGTACGGCTCGCAGGACATCTCGCAGCACGACGGCGGGGCCTACACCGGCGAGGTCTCGGGACCGATGCTGGCCAAGCTCCAGTGCACCTACGCGGTGATCGGGCACTCCGAGCGCCGCCAGTACCACGGTGAGGACGAGGAGATCGTCAACGCCAAGGTGAAGGCCGCCTACCGCGCCGGGGTCACCCCGATCCTGTGCGTCGGTGAGCCGCTGGAGATCCGCAAGGCGGGCACCCACGTCGAGCACACCCTGGCGCAGCTGGACGGCGGCCTGGACGGCGTCCCGGCTCACCAGGCCGAGTCGATCGTGGTCGCCTACGAGCCGGTCTGGGCGATCGGCACCGGCGAGGTGGCCACCCCGGAGGACGCGCAGGAGGTCTGCGCCGCCATCCGAGCCCGGATCGCCGAGCTGTACGACGCCGAGCTGGCCGGCAAGGTCCGCGTGCTGTACGGCGGTTCGGTGAAGTCGTCGAGCGCGGCCGGTCTGATGGCCAAGCCCGACATCGACGGCGGCCTGGTCGGCGGTGCCTCGCTGGACGCCGACGAGTTCGTCAAGATCGTGCGCTACCGTGAGCAGGCAGTAGGCTAACGCCGCCGCCGCAACGTACGCTTTGGGGCCGGACCGCCGTACGCGGCCCGGCCCCTTCGCCGAAGATACGAGAGAGTTGGTCCCGTCGTGGTTCTCGGGTTCTCGATTGCCCTGATCATCTTCAGTCTGCTGATGATCCTGCTGGTGCTGCTGCACAAGGGGAAGGGCGGCGGCCTGTCCGACATGTTCGGCGGTGGCGCGATGTCCACCGGCGGCGGCTCGGCGGTGGCCGAGCGCAACCTGGACCGCATCACCATCGTGGTCGGCCTGGGCTGGTTCGCCAGCATCATCGTCCTGGGCCTGGTGCTGAAGTACCAGAGCTGACGTATCCCTGACGCCCCGTCGCCCGAGCGCCTATCCTGGGACGGTCGGGTGCGGAGGCGATGGTGGCGGATGCTTAACACCTGCTTACACTAGGACGACTTTCGCCACCGACGCGCACCGCGGCGGGTCGGCGCACCAGTACGCAGGGAGTCAGACCGTGGCAAGTGGCAATGCCATCCGTGGCAGCAGGGTCGGGGCCGGCCCGATGGGCGAGGCGGAGCGCGGCGAGTCCGCTCCGCGCAACCGGATCTCCTTCTGGTGCGCGAACAAGCACGAGACCCGTCCCAGCTTCGCCGCCGAGGCGGCGATCCCGGAGACGTGGGACTGCCCGCGCTGTGGCTTCCCGGCCGGGCAGGACCAGCACAACCCGCCGGCGCCCTCGCGCAACGAGCCGTACAAGACCCACCTCGCCTACGTGCGTGAGCGGCGCACCGACGCCGACGGCGAGGCGATCCTGGCCGAGGCGCTGGCGAAGCTCCGCGGTGAGATCTGAGCGGAAGGGTCCCGGGCCCGCCCCGGCAGAACAGCGAGAAGGGCGCCACCGTCGAGTGACGGTGGCGCCCTTCGGCGCTGCCGGGGCCGGTCAGGCCGAGGCCGGCGGGTAGAGCTGCGGCGGGATCCGCTCCGCGGCGGCGCGGTCCAGCAGCCACAGGGTGCGGCTGAGGCCGTACGCGCCGGAGGCGGGCGCCTGGATCTCGCCGGGGCCGGACAGGGCCAGCGCGACCGCGCCCGCCTTGTCCTCGCCGGCGGCCAGCAGCCAGACCTCGCGGGCCGAGCGGATCGCCGGGAGGGTGAGCGAGATCCGGGTCGGCGGGGGCTTGGGGGCCCCGCGCACGCCGACCACGGTCAGCTCGGTCTCCCGCACGCCCGGGTGCTCGGGGAAGAGCGAGGCGACGTGGGTGTCCGGGCCGACGCCGAGCAGCAGCACGTCGAAGGCCGGGACGCCGTTGCGCTCGCCCGGGCCGGCCGCCTCCGCCAGCTCCTCGGCGTAGCGGGCCGCGGCGGCCTCCACGCCCGAGCCGTCCACCCCGTCCGCGGCGGGCATCTCGTGCACCCGCGCCGGGTCGAGCGGGACGGCGTCCAGCAGTTCGGCGCGGGCCTGGACGGCGTTGCGGTCCGGGTCGGCGGCGGGCACGAAGCGCTCGTCGCCCCACCAGAGGTCCAGCCGGCCCCAGTCGACCGCGTCGCGCGCCGGGGAGGCGGCGATCGCGGCCAGCAGGGCGTTGCCGTTGCGGCCGCCGGTGAGCACCACCGAGGCGATGCCGCGGGCGGCCTGGGCGTCCACGATCCGGGTGATCAGCCGGGCCGCCGCGGCCTGGGCCATCAGCTCCTTGTCCCGGTGGACGACCAGCTGCGGGGTCGCGTTGGTCATGCGCCTTCCTTGCCGGTGCGCTTGGCCGCGGCCTTCCTGGCGGGCTTCTTCACGCCCGCCTCGGCGGTCACCCGGTCCGGGTTGGCCACGGCCGCCTCGGCGGCTTCCTCGACGGCCTCCTCGGCGACCTCCCGGGCGATCTTCTCGGCCGCCGCGGTCTCGTCGTTGACCGGCTCGTGCAGCCGGTCGACGGGCGTGCGCACCGCCGTCGCGTAGATGTCGTCCGGGTCCAGCCGGCGCAGCTCCTCGGCGATCAGCTCCGAGGTCTCGCGCCGCTTGAGCGCCACCTGGCGGTCCGGCGAGCCGGGCATGGACAGGGTGCCCATCAGGCCGTCCGGGCGGTCCAGGGTGATGTCCCCGTCCTTGGTGCGCAGGTGCACCGCGGTGATGCCGGGGCCGCCGGTGACGACCCGCTCGACCGGCACCTGGAGCCGGTTGGTCAGCCAGAGGCCGAGCAGCTCGACGCTGGGGTTGTAGGACTCGCCCTCGACCGCCGCGGAGACGACCGTGGACGGCCGCTGGTCCAGCGCGGCGGCCAGCATCGAGCGCCAGCCGGTGATCCGGGTCCAGGCCAGGTCGGTGTCGCCGGGGGAGTAGCTCTGGGCGCGCTGGGCGAGCTGGCCCACCGGGGACTCGGCGGTGACGGCGTCGGTGATCCGGCGCTGGGCGAGCGAGCCCAGCGGGTCCTGCGCCGGGTGCAGCGGCGCCTTGTCCGGCCACCAGACGACGGTCGGGGCGTCCGGCAGCAGCAGCGGCAGGACCACCGACTGGGCGTGCGCGGCGAGTTCGCCGTGCATCCGCAGGACAACCGTTTCGCCGGACCCGGCGTCCGAGCCGACCAGGATCTCGGCGTCCAGCCGGGTCTCGGCGCGGGCCCGGGGCGAGCGTCCGGCGCGCTTGATCACCGCGAGGGTGCGCATCGGGTGCTCGCGGGAGGCGTCGTTGGCGGCCTTGAGGGCGTCGTAGGCGCTGCCCTCGTCGGTCACGATCACCAGGGTGAGCACCATGCCGGCGGCGCCGGAGCCCCGGGCCCGGCGGGCCTCCATGAGCGCGCCGTTGATCTTGCTGGACGTCGTGTTGGTGAGGTCGATCTTCATGGGCGGCGCCAGCTCCTGCCGTCTCGTGCGAGCATCTCGTCCGCCTCGACCGGGCCCCAGGTCCCCGCCGCGTACTGGGCGGGCTTGCCGTGGGTGTCCCAGTACTTCTCGATCGGGTCGAGGATCTGCCAGGAGAGTTCGACCTCCTGGTGACGCGGGAACAGGTTGGCGTCGCCGAGCAGCACGTCGAGGATGAGCCGCTCGTACGCCTCCGGGCTGGACTCGGTGAAGGACTCGCCGTAGGCGAAGTCCATCGTGACGTCCCGGACCTCGAAGGAGGTGCCCGGCACCTTGGAGCCGAACCGCACCGTCACGCCCTCGTCCGGCTGGACCCGGATGACCAGGGCGTTCTGCCCCAGCTCCTCGGTCGCGTAGGAGTCGAAGGGCAGGTACGGGGCACGCTGGAAGACGACCGCGATCTCGGTGACCCGGCGGCCCAGGCGCTTGCCGGTGCGCAGGTAGAACGGGACGCCCGCCCAGCGGCGGTTGTTGATCTCCAGCTTGATGGCCGCGTAGGTGTCGGTCTTGGAGGCGGGGTCGATCCCGTCCTCGTCCAGGTAGCCGACGACCTCCTCGCCGCCCTGCCAGCCGGTGGCGTACTGGCCGCGCACGGTGTGCCGGCCGAGGTCGGCCGGGAGCTTGACGGCGCTGAGCACCTTGAGCTTCTCGGCCACCAGCGCCTTCGGGTGGAAGGAGGCGGGCTCCTCGATGGCGGTGAGCGCCATCAGCTGGAGCAGGTGGTTCTGGATGACGTCACGGGCGGAGCCGATGCCGTCGTAGTAGCCGGCCCGGCCGCCGATGCCGATGTCCTCGGCCATCGTGATCTGCACGTGGTCGACGTACGACCGGTTCCAGATCGGCTCGAACATCTGGTTGGCGAAGCGCAGCGCCAGGATGTTCTGGACCGTCTCCTTGCCCAGGTAGTGGTCGATCCGGAAGACCTCGTCCCGGGGGAAGACCTCGTGGACGACCTTGTTGAGCTCCTGAGCGCTCTCCAGGTCGTGACCGAAGGGCTTCTCGATGACGGCGCGGCGCCAGGACCCCTGCGGGGGGTCGGCCAGGCCGTGCTTCTTGAGCTGCTGGACGACCGTCGGGAAGAACTTCGGCGGGACGGACAGGTAGAAGGCGAAGTTGCCGCCGGTGCCCTGGGCCTTGTCCAGCTCCTCGATGGTGGCGCGCAGCTTGTCGAAGGCGTCGTCGTCGTCGAAGGTTCCGTGGACGAACCGCATGCCCTTGGCGAGTTGCTGCCAGACCTCCTCCCGGAAGGGAGTGCGGGCGTGGTCCCGGACGGCGTCGTGGACCTCCTTGGCGAAGTCCTCGTCGTCCCACTCGCGGCGGGCGAAGCCGACGAGGGAGAAGCCCGGCGGAAGCAGACCGCGGTTGGCCAGGTCGTAGATGGCCGGCATCAGCTTCTTGCGGGACAGGTCGCCGGTGACCCCGAAGATGACCAGACCGGACGGCCCCGCGATGCGCGGGAGCCGTCGGTCGGAGGGGTCACGGAGCGGGTTGACGGGGGCGGGCGGGAGGTCGTCCGCGTCCGACTCCGGCGTCAGCTCGGGGAAATCAGTGCTCACTTGATGGGCTCCGCTTTCGTGCGCTGGCTGTGAGCAGGGGTCACTTCTCGTCGGCGAAGGAGGCGAGCGAGGCGGTGACGGTGTCGAGCAGCTCGTTCCAGGACTGCTCGAACTTCTCGACGCCCTCGTCCTCCAGGAGCTGGACGACGTCGTCGTAGTCCACGCCGGCGGCGGCGATCGCGTCCAGCACGGCCTTGGCGTCGGCGTAGTTGGGGACGATGGTGTTGCCGGTGACCACGCCGTGGTCGGCGGTGGCGTCCAGGGTGGCCTCGGGCATCGTGTTGACGGTGCCGGGGGCGACCAGCTCGGTGACGTACAGGGTGTCCGGCAGGGCCGGGTCCTTGACGCCGGTGGAGGCCCACAGCGGGCGCTGCGGCTTGGCGCCGGCGGCCTCCAGGGCGAGCCAGCGGGAGCTGCCCGCGGTCCTGCCGTCGACGCTGCCGAAGACCTCCTCGTACGCCTGGTAGGCGAGGCGGGCGTTGGCCAGCGCGGCCTTGGAGCGCAGGTCCCTGGCCCCGCCGCCGATCTTGTCCAGGCGCTTGTCGATCTCGCTGTCCACGCGGGAGACGAAGAAGGAGGCGACCGACTCGATCTGCGAGAGGTCCAGGCCCTTGGCCTTGGCGGCCTCCAGGCCGGTCAGGTAGGCGTCGATGACGGCCTTGTAGCGCTCCAGCGAGAAGATCAGCGTGACGTTGACGCTGATGCCCCGGCCGATGACCTCGCCGATCGCGGGCAGGCCGGCCTTGGTGGCGGGGATCTTGATGAAGACGTTCGGGCGGTCGACCAGCCACCACAGCTGCTTGGCCTCGGCCACGGTGGCGGCGGTCTCGTGCGCCAGGCGCGGGTCGACCTCGATGGAGACCCGGCCGTCGCGGCCGTTGGAGGCGTCGTAGACCGGGCGCAGCACGTCGGCCGCGTCGCGCACGTCCGAGGTGGTGATCATGCGGATCGCCTCGTCGGTGGTGACCTTGCGGACGGCGAGGTCGCGCAGCTGGCCGTCGTAGGAGTCGTCGCCGGCGCCGGCGATGGCCTTCTGGAAGATGGTCGGGTTGGTGGTGACGCCCACCACGTGCTTGTTCTGCACCAGTTCGGCCAGGTTGCCGGAGTTCAGCCGGGTGCGGCTGAGGTCGTCCAGCCAGATCGCAACGCCTTCGTCGCTGAGGCGCTTCAGTGCGTCAGTCATGGTGCTTCAGTCCCTTGTTCTTCTGCTTCGTGGGGTAGTCGAAGGGGCCGGGGCGCCGATGTGCGGTCGGCGGCCCCGGCCGGGTGCCGCTAGCGGTTGACGGCTTCGAGGGAGCGCAGGGCGTTGTGGGCCTCGGCCACCACGCGCTCGGCGGTGATGCCGAACTCCTCGAAGAGCACCTTGTAGTCGGCGGAGGCACCGAAGTGCTCCAGCGAGACGATCCGGCCGTGGTCGCCGACCAGTTCGCGCCAGCCCTGGGCGATGCCGGCCTCGACCGACACCCGGGCCTTGACCGACGGCGGCAGCACGCTGTCGCGGTAGGCCTGGTCCTGCTCCTGGAACCACTCGAAGGACGGCAGCGAGACCACGCGGGTGGCGATGCCCTCGGCCTCCAGCACCTCGCGGGCCCGGACGGCCAGCTGGACCTCGGAGCCGGTGCCGAGCAGGATCAGCTGCGGGTCGCCGGTGGAGGCCTCGGCCAGGATGTAGCCGCCCTTCGCGGTGCCCTCGGCGGAGCCGAAGACCTCGCGGTCGAAGGTCGGGACGCCCTGACGGGTCAGGGCCAGGCCGACCGGGCCGGGGTGGCTGGTCTGGCGCTCGATGACGGTGCGCCAGGCGACGGCGGTCTCGTTGGCGTCGGCCGGGCGGACCATGGACAGGCCGGGGATGGCGCGCAGCGACGCCATGTGCTCGACCGGCTGGTGGGTCGGGCCGTCCTCGCCGAGGCCGATCGAGTCGTGCGTCCACACGTAGGTGACCGGCAGCTTCATCAGCGCGGCCAGGCGGACGGCCGGGCGCATGTAGTCGGCGAACACCAGGAAGGTGCCGCCGTACACCCGGGTCCCGCCGTGCAGGGCGATGCCGTTCATGGTCGAGCCCATGGCGTGCTCGCGGATGCCGAAGTGGATCGTGCGGCCGTACGGGCTCGCAGACTTCAGCGGGTTGCCCTCGGGGAGGAAGGAGCTGTCCTCGTCGATGGTGGTGAGGTTCGACTCCGCGAGGTCGGCCGAGCCGCCCCACAGCTCGGGGATCACCGCGCCGAGCGCCTTGAGGGTGTCGCCGGAGGCCTTGCGGGTGGCGACGTCCTTGCCGGCCGGGAAGGCGGGAACGGCCTTCTTCCAGCCCTCGGGCAGCTCGCCGGCCCGGATCCGGTCGAACTCGGCGGCGCGCTGCGGGGCGGCGGCGCGCCAGGCGTCGAAGCCCTGCTGCCACTGGTCGCGGGCGGCCTTGCCGCGCTTGATGACCAGCCGGGCGTGCTCGATGACCTGGTCACTGACCTCGAAGGTCTTCTCCGGGTCGAAGCCCAGGACCTTCTTGGTGGCGGCGATCTCGGCGGCGCCGAGCGCGGAGCCGTGCGCCTTGGCGGTGTTCTGGGCGTCCGGGGCCGGCCAGGCGATGATCGTGCGCATCGAGATGATCGACGGGCGGGCGGTCTCGGCCTTGGCCGCGGCCAGCGCCTCGGCCAGGGCGGCCACGTCGATGTCGCCGTTGGACTTCGGGGTCACCCGCTGGACGTGCCAGCCGTACGCCTCGTAGCGCTTGAGGACGTCCTCGGAGAAGGCGGTCTCGGTGTCGCCCTCGATCGAGATGTGGTTGTCGTCGTAGAGGGCGACCAGGTTGCCCAGCTTCTGGTGGCCGGCCAGCGACGATGCCTCGGCGGAGATGCCCTCCTCCAGGTCGCCGTCGGAGACGATGGCCCAGATGGTGTGGTCGAAGGGAGACTCGCCGGCCGGGGCCTCCGGGTCGAACAGGCCGCGCTCGTAGCGGGCGGCCATCGCCATGCCGACCGCGTTGGCGATGCCCTGGCCGAGCGGCCCGGTGGTGGTCTCCACGCCGGCGGTGTGGCCGTGCTCGGGGTGGCCGGGGGTGCGGCTGCCGCCGACCCGGAAGGCCTTGAGGTCGTCCAGCTCCAGGCCGTAGCCGGAGAAGTAGAGCTGGGTGTAGAGCGTCAGGCTGGTGTGCCCGGGGGAGAGGACGAAGCGGTCGCGTCCGACCCAGGACGGGTCCGTCGGGTCGTGGCGCAGGAACCGCTGGAAGATCAGGTACGCCGCCGGGGCCAGCGACATGGCCGTCCCGGGGTGTCCGTTGCCGACCTTCTGGACGGCGTCCATGGCCAGGACCCGCGCAGTGTCAACCGTGCGCTCATCCAGATCGGTCCACTCGAATGCGTTCGTCGGCGCAGTGCTCACCCTGTCTCAGGGCTCCTTCCGTTGTGAAGAGTGACCCCGTGAATGGGGACCGGGTCGGCCACGGCGCTGTGGTCCCGACGCTGGGTGGTGCCGGTCACGGAGGGTAGATCCCGCTTCTGCGTGCGAGCCTACCGTCCGGGCCGCGGCTCACCCTCCGTGCTGAGACAACCGGCATTTCCGCAGGGTGATTCCCGCTAGGGCTGTCTGGCCGCTTTTGTCCAGACTCTCCCGATTTGCGGCATCGCGCCGCTCCGGTGGCCAGGACGGGCTAGCCGGGCCCGGCCGGAGCCGTTCGGGGCCTCGTCCGACCCGGTTCACCCGGGGGTGTGCGTTCCGCCTCGCCGGGGGACCCCGGAGCCGGATGGGATATATGGAACGTCTATGGTGTCGTGGTACGCGCAGAGCGGACGATTCGGGACCCTTCGTTCCTGTGGACGCCTGCGAGGATTCATCTTCAGTTGGGGTGTTAGTGACCGCCGTCGAAACCCGTCCCGCCGGGGTCACCGGGGCGACTCCTGCGCACCGGCCGCTCGGGGCCCGTGTCGGCGCGTTCGTCGCACTGACCAAGCCGCGGATCATCGAGCTGCTGCTGATGAGCACCGTGCCGGTGATGTTCCTGGCCCAGCAGGGCGTGCCGAACATGCTGCTGGTGCTGAAGGTCGTCGTCGGCGGCTACCTCTCGGCGGGCGGCGCCAACGCCCTCAACATGTACATCGACCGGGACATCGACGCGGTCATGTCGCGCACCGAGCGCCGGCCGATCGTCACCGGGATGGTGTCGCCGCGCGAGGCGCTGGTGTTCGGCATCGTGCTCGCGGTCGTCTCGACCCTGCTGCTGGGCTTCGGGGTCAACTGGCTGTCCGCCTGGCTGGCGCTGGGCGCGCTGCTGTTCTACGTGTTCGTCTACACGCTGGGGCTCAAGCGGCGCACCTCGCAGAACATCGTCTGGGGCGGCATCGCCGGCTGCATGCCGGTGCTGGTCGGCTGGTCCTCGGTGACCAACACGGTGTCCTGGGCCGCGGTGCTGCTGTTCCTGGTGGTGTTCTTCTGGACGCCGCCGCACACCTGGGTGCTGTCGATGAAGGTCCGCGACGACTACGAGCGGGCCGGCGTGCCGATGCTGCCGGTGGTCAAGGGCAACGTGGCGGTCGGCAAGCAGGTCGTCATCTACTCCTGGGTGATGGTGGCGGTCTCGCTGGCGCTCTGGCCGGTGGGGCACATGAGCTGGCTGTACCCCGTCGCCGCGGTGCTGCTCGGCGGGTTCTGGCTGCGCGAGGCGCACGCGCTGTACGGGCGGGCCAAGGCGGGCATCGTGGGCGCGAAGCTCAAGGAGATGCGGCTGTTCCACTGGTCGATCACCTACCTGTCGCTGCTGATGGTGGTCTGCGCGGTCGACCCGTTCGTCAAGTAGAGGCTTACGCGAAGAGCCCCGGTCCAGGCGGACCGGGGCTCTTCCGCGTTCCGGGCGCCGGCGGGCTCTACCGGGCGGGCAGCTCGGAGGGGCCGACGTGGTCGTCCAGCCAGTCCCTGAGCGGCTGGGAGGCGCGCAGGAAGCCGGTGATCCGGGTGCGGGCGGCGCGGGTGCCCAGCCACTTCTCCGGCTCCCACTCCTGCCAGGCCACCAGGCCCTTGTGGCGCAGCAGCCCGATCCTGGGGTGGTCCCTGGGGTAGCCGCGCGGGGCCGACTTGAGGGAGTCCCGGCCGGCCACCCGCGGGCCGGCCCGCTCCACCCGGGCGATCACCCGCTCCAGCTCGGCGCCGCCGACGTCCTCGGCGACGGCGGCCCGGTAGCGGTCCAGCTGGTCGGGGGCGAGCTGGTACATGCCGTTGCCGCAGGCCAGGCCGTCGGCGGAGAGCTGGATGTAGCCGCCGGCCTCCAGGTGCGCGCCGATGTGCGTCTTGTACGGGGACTTGTCGGCACTGAAGCGAACGTCGCGGTTGGGGCGGAAGATCCTCCCCGGCCCGAACTCCGGCTCCAGCTCGGCGAGCAGCAGCTCCATCGGGGCCCGTACGGCGTCGTCGTACTGCTCCTTGTGGGCCTGCCAGAAGGTCTTCGAGTTGTCGGCTTCCAGGTGCTCGTAGAAGTCGAGCGCCTCGGCCGGCCAGCCGTTGAAGGTCACCTTCCCAGTATGTGGCCCGGTGCACAGGGCGCTCCCGTCGCCAGCGGCTCTACCGGTGGGTAGCATGCGGGGCATGAGCAGCGCAGAGACCGTCACCGCCGCCGCGCCGGACGCCCGTGCCGAGCGCCGTGCCAAGCGCATCGCCAAGCACCTGACCAGCTTCGCCCGGCAGCACGGGGGCGGCGACGCCGTCGTCGAGTACGTCGGCTCCGTGGCCACCCGGATCGTTGTGGTCGGGGCGGACGGCGCCTGGGGCGACCAGGTGGCCCCCAGCTACGCCGTGGGCAAGCGCGCCGCCGAACTCGCCGGGCTGACCCTGCACGAGGACTTCGAGGGCGAGCTGGGCCTCAAGGTGAAGACCGGCGCGTACGAGTGGAAGCGGATGGCCGGCATCCAGATCTGACCGGCATCCCGGTGTCACGAACGGCCCGGTTCCCCCGTGCGGGGGAACCGGGCCGTCGGCGTGTGCGGGCAGGGAGCCCGAACCCGTCCGCATGACCTGGCCGCCCTGTGGCGCCGCTGTAAGTAGGGCACTGACGCACCCCGGCTACGGGATGGGCGCGCTGGAAGTCGGCGGGGTCGACTTCTGGTGCTTGGCGGCTTGGGTGCGGCAGTGGGTGAGGGCGTAGGTGGTGCGGGGGTCGGGGTTGGGGGTGGTGGTGAGGAGTTCGCCGGCGGTGGTGAGGGTGGTCCAGTAGGTGGTGGGGTTGCCGGTGCGGGGGAGGGGGTGGGTGGTGGTGAGGGAGAGGTAGGCGGTGGTGAGGTTGCCGGTGGTGAACCAGCGGTGGAGGCCGTGGTGGTGGCCGGGGCGGAGGCTGCCGTGGGCGTCGATGGCGGTGAGGAGGTGGTCGACGATGGTGAGTTCGGTGTCGGTGAGGGACTTGGGGACGTCGAAGACGCCGAGGGCTTCGAGGAGTTCGCCGGTGTCGGTCTCGGAGTTCGGGCGGGGGTCGGCGAGGAGGGCGTGGTAGCAGTCGGTGAGGCGGCGGGTGGTCTCGGCGAGGGGGATGGTGAGGGCGAGGCAGACGGCGCGGGCCGAGGGGAGGGGCTTGCGGGTGCGGCGGGCGAGGAGCGCGTAGGTGTCGGCGGGGGTGCGGCCGCGCGAGAGGGCGTGCCGGGCCAGGGTGGCGAGGTTCATGGGTGGGGTGGCTTTCAGGCGAGGGTGGAGGCGGGGACGGGGGCGATGAGGGCCCAGATGAACTTGCCGATGCCGCCGGGACGGTGGGCGCAGCCCCAGCGTTCGGCGAGTTCGTCGACGAGGAAGAGGCCGCGCCCGTGCTCGTCGGCGGGGGTCGGGGTGCGGAGGACGGGGTGGTTGGTGTCGGCGTCGTGGACCTCCAGCCGCAGGCGGGAGTCGGCCAGGGACATGTGGATCTCGATGTGGCAGTCGTCGGGGGCGTCGGAGTGCTGGACGGCGTTGGCGAAGAGTTCGGTGAGGAGGAGTTCGGCGGTGTCGCGGTAGCGGTCGCCGGAGGGCAGCCCGGCGAGGTAGGCCCGGAGCAGGTAGCGGGCCAGGGGCGTGGACTCGGTGCGGGAGTCGAGGCGCGCGACGAACGTGCGGGGACGACAGGTTTCCGCAGCGTCTCCCGGTCGCCGGGGGAGGTGCCGTCCCGCTTCGGGGGAGTACGGGACCGGGTGAGCGAGATCGGGCGTCATCATGGCCTGCCTGGAGAGTGCTCGTCGTTGGCAGGTTCTACGGTCCCGCTCACGAGTCACCCTGGTCACGGGCGGCAGCGTCCGACAATTCCGGACATGCAGCTACCTTCCTGACCTGCCCGAGCGGCGGAGATCCGACCTGGTTCCGGACAGCGCGGCTTATCGGAATCGCGCGCTGTGACCCCTATGGCGTGAACGGGTCGCTACCGTGAGGTGATCACGCCCATGCACCCCGCACCTTCGGGAGGCCAGAATGCCCCCACGTCCCAAGCCGGGCTCCAAGCAGGATCGCGATGCTGTTCGCTCGGCGCTCATCGCCACCAACGCCCCCGTCTCCGTCATCGCCGCCGAGATGCGCGCCCGTTTCGGCGTGCGGCCTCGCGAGGCATGGCGGCATGCACACGGCTGGACGACTCAAGAGGCCGCCGACCGGTTCAATGACCTCGCCGGTGACGCAGGCCCCAGCGCCGATGCCTCCCTGCTCGGCAAGTGGGAGAAGTGGCCGGCGCCGTCCGGACGCCGGGTCACCCCGCGTGTGCTCACCGTCCTCGCGGACCTCTACGGGGCGACGGCGAACGATCTTCTCGACCTGGACGATCGTCAGTCCTTCACCGAATCCGATCTGCGGATCCTGCGTCACCAAGCCGAGCCCACCCCTACGGCCGCCATCGTCGCTCGCCAGGCCGCACAGCCGGCGCCGCCGCCGGAACCGCCGGCCGAACTCACGGGCGCGGACCTCGTCCGGGCCGCCGCTCGGGAATCCGCGCAGTGGGCGCAATGGGCGGAGGTCACCAACTGTGGGCCCGTCGCCCTCGAACAGTTCACCGCCGACACCCAGTACCTCGCGGCCGCGTATCTGATGGCCGACGATCCACTGTGTGTCTTCCGGCAGACCAAGCTCCAGCTCAACCGCGTCTGGGACCTGCTTTACGGGCACCAACGCCCGCAGCAGCGACGCGAATTGTTCACCATCGCCGGCTACCTCTTCGCGATGCTCGCCTGGATGACCAGCGACTTCGGACACCGTGCCCAGGCCGAGACCCACGCGCGCGCCGCCCTGCTGTGCGCCGACAACGCCGACGACCTCGCCCTGCACGCGTGGGTCTGCTCCACCCGCAGCAAACTCGCCTTCTGGGACGGCGAGTTCCGTCAGGCCGTCCAGCAGGCCCAGCGCGGTGTCGACTACCGGGCCGCTGGGACGGTTGCCGTTCTTCTCCAGTGCCAGCTTGCCGATGCCTGGGCGGAGGCCGGTGCCCGCGCCCAGGCATTGATCGCGATCGGTGATGCCGAGGACGCGGCATCCCTCGACCGCTCCAGCGTGCTCAACGACCAGGTCGGCGGACTCTTCAGCTGCCAGACCGGGCGTCACGCGAACTACAGTGCGGCGGTGTACCTGCGTGCCGGGTCCGCCCGTGACGCCCTCAGCCACGCTGACCGTGGACTCGCCGCACTTCAGCAGCAGCGCGTGCGCGCCTACGGCACGGAGGCCCAGCTGCACATCACCCGGGCCGGTGCGAACCTACTCGCCCGCGACCCTGAGGGCGTCCTCGATGCCATCGCCCCGGTGCTGGCCATGCCGATCGAACACCGCACTGCTCCCGTCCGCCGACGCCTGCGCGACCTCGCACGCGACACCGCTGCCTCCCCCATGGGAGACAGCGCCGCCGGTCTGCGTCTCCAGGATGCGGTTCAGACCGCCGTTCGCGAAGCCGCACGCGCCCTCTCCCCGGGGACCGCAACCAGTGCTTGGATCAACGACCATGACTGACACCCCCGAACGGATGGCGAACCACTGGTGGTGGCGGCCTGGCTGGGCCGAGGGCCGCCGTTTCTACACCTGGCACCTCACCTTCGACGGCGCACGCGACCTCCACCGCCTCGCAGCCGACTACCGCCGGGCTCTGGCGGATGTGCCCGGCCTCGATCCGGTCCCTGACCGTTGGCTCCACCTCACCATGCAAGGCCTGGGCTTCGTCGACGAGGTGGAGGAGGACGACGCCCGAGCCATCGCCGACGCCGTCGGCCGCCGGCTGGCCGAGATCCCCGCCTTCGAGCTTGCTCTCGGTCCCGCGATGGTCACCCCCGAGGCTCTGCTGCTCACCGTTGCTCCCGCCGATCCGGTCCGCGCTGTCCGTTCGGCCATCCGCGCCGCCATTGCCGACGTCTGGCCGCAGGTCCCGGAGGCGGCGGACGGGTTCCGGCCGCACGTCTCCGTCGCCTACTCCAACGCCACGGGAGTCGCTCAGCCCGCCATCGACGCTCTGGCGGGAGTCACCTCCTACCCGGCGACCGCTCGCGTCGCGTCCGCCGAGCTCATCGTCCTCGGCCGCGATGAGCGGATGTACGAGTGGCAGTCGTTCGCCCAGGTTCCGCTCGGATGAACGATCCCGTTCCTCGGTCTGCTGCGTTGAGGAGCTTCAATTGGATCCATGTCCTCGACGTGCTTCGTCCTACCCTCGGCAGCCGTTCGAAGCCGGCTGTGTGACCAGCGATACCGCGAGGCGAGACCCACAGGAGGTGGGGATGCCGCCGCCGCTCCACTCGGAGTCCGTCGCGGGGGTGGTGGTGCGCGAGGACGGCCGGGTGCCGGTGATTCGGCTCTTGGATGGCAGGCAGACGGCCGAGCTGGAAGGCCAGTTGAAGGAAGTGTTCGCGGAGGCGTTCGCGGAGCCTCCGTACGGCGAGGGGCCGAGCGACGTGGAGCGGGCGTTTCGTCGGTTCCGGTCGCAGGTGCGTCGGCGGGGGTTCCGGGCCGTGATCGCCTTCGACGGTGACTCCGCTGTGGGCATGGCGTACGGCTACCCGCTGTCGGCCAACACCGGATGGTGGGACACCCTGGTCGATCCAGTGCCCGGAGATCTCAGGGATGAGGACGGAAGGCGAACGTTCGGTCTTTTCGAGCTGGCAGTCCGGCCCCGGTGGTGCCGCCAGGGGATCGCCACTCGCATGCATCGCGTCCTCATCGACGGAATCGACAACGCCCGGGTGATGCTGAATGCCCGACCGGAGGCGACTGCGGCCCAGGCGTCCTACCGGGCGTGGGGCTACACGCGCGTCGGGTCGGCGATACCGTGGGAGGGCGCGGCTCGGCACGATGTGATGCTGCTCGATCTGGCCCGTCCGGTGGCGCGAGCGTGAGATTCCGGGCCGCGCTGCGGGACGACACGGCACCGAGTATCCGGACCCACGACGGGCGACAGCTGCTGTGACAAACGGCGAAGGCCCCCATCGTGGTGCGGGCAGGGTGTTTGCGTGACCTGGCCGCTGGGCCCGCCGACCCGGCGGGCCCAGCGGCCATCCGTGCTGTGCCGATCCGTGGATCAAGCGGGCCTGCTTGGCGGACGGGAAGGGTTCTGGGGGAGGGCTTGATCGGTGCGGGCGTCGTCAGGTCGGCATGGACGATCTTCCTGAACGGGAGGAGCGTGACGCCCCAGTGGCCGTGGGTGAGCCGAGCTGGATGCCTTCCGTGAATTCCTCGGGAGGCACCGCGACTACGGCCCGGTCGGTGAGTACCTGGCACGATTCGACGAGGCGTGCAGAGCCCGGCAGCTCTTGCTCGCTGACATCGTCCCGTTGCCCCGGGGAGGTTCAACGTGAGGCCCGTTTCCACCGATACCGAAGCCTGGAACGCCCACCTTGCCGAGGGCAATGCCAGGCAAGCCCGTAAGCGTGTCTCAGCGGACGTGATCCTGCGTGACCGGGCCGGTCGCATCCTGACCGTCAACCCTACCTACAAGGAGGGCTGGGACCTCCCCGGCGGGATGGCTGAGGCCAACGAGCCACCGGACGAGGCCGCAGTGCGGGAACTGCGCGAGGAACTGGGCCTGGAGATCAGGATCCATCGCCTGTTGGTGGTGGACTGGGTTGCGCCGCACGGCCCCTGGGACGACCAGATCGCGTTCATCTTCGACGCGGGAACCCTCTCACCCGCTCGGGCCGCGAGGGTTCGCCCACACGACGACGAACTGTCCGAGGCCGTCTTCCTCCCCGTATCGGAGGTCGCCAACCGACTGCGGCTTCGCCAGCGGAACCGGCTGGACGCCGCTGTCAGGGCAATCGCAGACGGCCGAGCACGGTATCTGCGTGACGGAGCGGAGGCCTGGTGACGCCAGGGGCAGCGAAGGGGGCAGAGCGGCTCCCGTCTGCGCCGCCGGCCCGGCGGCGATGCGCTTGGACCATCACGGGCATCGAGCGGGAGCCGTCACCGGCAAGGATGCGGACGGTCCGGACGGACGGCGGACGGCGGACGGCGACGAGCATGCGGGTCTGGCAGCCCGTCTTGAAGGAGTTGGTGACCAACTCGCTGACGATCATTGCAGAGTTGTCCAGCAGATCACCCAGCCCCCGCTCCCGCAGCTGCGCGTACAAGTGGCGGGATGCGTTCCTTGGAACAGGAGTTCAGGTTTGACCGGGCATCATGATCCGTTCCTCTATGTCATCGTCTGTGCCTCGGGAATCGCTGACGGCGTGAGCGAACTGATCACTGCCGCCCACGCGGAGGGATGGAAGGTCGGGGTGATCGCCACTCCCAACGCACTCCGTTTCCTGGATCAAGAAGCCATAGAGGCCCATACCGGCTATCCGATCCGCTCGGCCTGGCGTGCGCCCGGCAGTTCCCGGCCACTGCCGGAGGCCGATGCCGTCGCGGTCGTCTCCGCCACCTTCAACACCATCAACAAGTGGGCCCTCGGAATCGCTGACACGCTGGCGTTGGGCATCCTCTGCGAGACGTACGGGTTGGGCATTCCCGTCGTCGTCCAGCCCTATGTCAACTCCGCCCTGGCGGCCCACCCGGCCTATTCGGAGAGCCTGGCCCGACTGCGCTCGATGGGCGTCCTGCTCGGTGACTCCGTTCCCCACCGGCCCAAGTCCGGCGGAGCACGCGACGAGTACAACTGGACCCATGTCCTGGACGTGCTTCGTCCCACCCTCGGCAGCCGTTCAAGGCCGGCCACGTGACCGGCGATACCGGGAGGCGAGATCCACGGGAGGTGGGGATGCCGCTGCCGCTCCACTCGGTGTCCGTCGCGGGGGTGGTGGTGCGCGAGGACGGCCGGGTGCTGGCAATTTGCCGGGCTGACAACGGGACCTGGGAGCCTCCGGGTGGAGTGCTGGAGCTGGACGAAACCGTCGAGGACGGCGTGCGCCGCGAGGTCTACGAGGAGACCGGCATCAACGTCGGCGTGGAGCGGCTGACCGGTGTCTACAAGAACGTGAGCCGAGGGATCGTCGCTCTCGTATTCCGCTGTCGGCCGGAGAGTGGGGCGGAGCAGGTCTCGGACGAGTCGGTCGAAGTCGACTGGCTGACCCCGGCCGGGGTCTCCGACCGCATGGCCGAGGTCTATGCGATCCGCGTCCTGGATGCGCTGCGGGATGGCATGGCACCGGGCATCCGGACGCACGACGGGCGACAGCTGCTGGGACAACGTCGAACCGCCTGCCGCCCGATTGACCACCTTCGCCTGTAGCACGCGGCAGGTGGCCTTGGTTCGAGGCAGGTGAGCACAAAAAGTGACGGCCTCGATGCTCAACGTTAATTGATCGTGGTCGGGCTTAAGGCGGTCGCCGAGACGCCCGCTGTAGGGTCGAGTCGTGGCAACTCTGGCGCTCTTCGACATTGACAAGCAGGTACTGCCTGAGGTTCCCGCGGAAGCAGTCGAGCACGGAGAGGTCTTCACCCGCCGTTGGGTCGTCGAGCTCATCCTCGATCTGCTCGGCTACACGCCGGACAAGGACCTCGCGCAGCTGAAGGTCGTCGAGCCTGCTTGTGGTGCAGGGGCGTTCCTCGGCGTGATCGCTTCACGGATCAGTGCCTCATGTAGAGCCCACGGCCGTCCGATCACCGACGCGGTGCATGCCGTCCAGGCGTTCGACCTGCTCGGGCGTAACGTGGCCGAGAGTCGAGGAGTCGTCGAACAACGGCTCCAGGGTGACGGCTGGGGGCGTACTGAGGCTCGGAAGGTTGCCTCGTGCTGGGTGAAACAGGGCGATTTCCTTCTCCAGCCTGATGCCGAGCACCGTGCGGACTTCGTCGTCGGCAATCCCCCCTATATCAGGCTGGAGGATGTCCCCGACGGCCGGATGGAGGCCTACCGTAGCGTGTGCTCCACAATGGGAGGCCGCGCCGATATCTACATTGGCTTCTACGAGGTGGCACTCCGGAGCTTGCAGCCCGGGGGGCGGCTCGGTTTCATCTGTGCAGACCGTTGGATGAGGAACCAGTACGGCCGTAAGCTCCGCCAGCTGGTGACCAGGCAGTTCAGCATGGACCTGACGCTGGTGATGCATGACGTGGACGCCTTCCAGGAGCAGGTCTCGGCGTACCCTGCTATCACGATCATTTCCCGCCAGGCGCAGGGTGGCGCGGTTGCCGCCGATGCGACCCGCGCGTTCGGGGAGCCGGAAGCCCGTGACTTCCTCGCCTGGTATAAGGCTGAGGATCGGGCGCCGATCGCCACGGCCTCCCTTCAGGCGGCCCCTCTGCCGCACTGGTTCCCTGACGAGGACTCCTGGCCGGCGGCCTCACCTGCGAGGCTCGCCGCTCTCGAAGACCTCAGCGACCGGTTTCGGCTGCTGGAGGACAAGGCCACAGGGACACGCGTCGGCATCGGTATCGCGACCGGTGCGGACAAGGTTTTTATCACCGATGATCGCGAACTGGTTGAGCCGGACCGGCTCCTGCCTCTGGCCATGGTCCGAGACACCACCACCGGCTCCATCCACTGGAGCGGGTCCTGCCTGGTTAATCCGTGGAACTCCCAGGGCGAACTGGTCGACCTTGCTGCCTATCCGAGACTCGCCGCCTACTTCCGCCAACACAGTGGTGCCCTGCGGAAGAGGTATGTCGCAGTCAAGCAGCCCGACCGTTGGTACAAGACGATCGACAAGGTCGACCACCGGCTGACAAGCCGGTTCAAGCTCCTCTTTCCGGACATGAAACTGACAATCCATCCGGTGCTTGATGAAGGGAAGTTGTACCCTCACCACAATCTGTACTTCATCGTCTCGGACGTCTGGGACATGCGAGTGCTCGGTGGCCTGCTCCTCTCCAAGGTGGCCGAGGCGTTCGTGGAGGCATACGCGGTCAAGATGCGTGGGGGAACGCTCCGCTTCCAGGCGCAGTACCTCCGCAAGATCCGTGTTCCGGACCCGGCGGCCATGGCTGAGGAGGACCGTGCTGCCCTGGTTGACGCCTTCGACAAGCGGGACGTGAAGGCGGCCACCGAGGCGGCACTGCGTGTCTACGGGCTTACCGAGCTACCCGATTAGGAGGAACCGACCTTGACAGTCAGCCGCCAGGACTTCGAGGACGCTGTTGCGGCGTACTGGGGCGCCAAGCAGGCCCAGAATGATCAGTCGGCGATCAGGGCCGCAGTCGGTGCTGGCACTGCGGGTTCTGTCAGAGGTGGCAAGCACTTCGATTCCATTGCGGCCCTCCTGGCGAAGTTCTTCCTCGAAGCGGGCTATCCGCGTGAGAGCATCCGGATTACCAAGGCTCAGCGGCTGGAGCTCCCTGGCTACTACAGGCCGCAGAAGCAGTGGGACGTCGTCGTCGCGTACGAGGACACGTTGGTGGCTGCCTTCGAGATGAAGGCCCTGGGCGGGCCGTCTTTCGGCAACAACTACAACAACCGGGTCGAGGAGGCCCTCGGCAGCGCCGTCGACCTTCGAAGGGCAGCATTGGCCGACCTCTACCCCGGGGAGAAGCCCTGGCTCGGTTATTTCTTCATCATGCAGGACGAGGCAGGATCGAGGAGGCCGGTGAAGCCGGCCAAGGGAGCTCTCCCAGTCGAGGACATCTGGCGCGGCAAGTCCTACCAGGAGCGGTTTGGGATCTTCTGCCAGCGGTTGATGGCCGAGCAGCTCTACGATGCGGTTTGCTACGTCACGTCGTCCATGACCGACCCGAAGCCGAATGAGCCGGTTGCCAGTCTGGACTGGAGGCACTTCTCTGCTGCTATAAACGCGCGGATCGGCTACCTGCAGGAACTGGGACTGCCGAAGCCGCATTGGCCTCACAGCGCCTTGTTCGGGGATCTCGGCTAAGCCTGATCTGCGTGAGCGGACTACAGGCACGGGCCGGGGCGGGTGGGATCGTGGATCACGAGGCAGTGCCCTGATCTGGGGGTTTACCGCGAAGTGATCGATGGTGGCAGCAATCAACATGAACACTCTCCGGCTCGGGCAAGCCTGGGCCGGGACACGGCGAAGGCCCCCATCGCGATGGGGGCCTTCGCCGTGTGTCCTGCTTCCGCTCAGACCGAAGCGGCCTGCGGGGTCTGGGCGGGCAGCTGATCGGTGACGTCCTCGGTCCCGCGGGTGCGCAGGGCGAGCGGGATGCGCAGGACGGCGATCCAGGTGAGCGCGGCGAGCAGCATGTGGAGGCCGACCATCAGCTCGGGGGCGTCGGTGAAGTACTGGATGAAGCCGAGCACGCCCTGGAGGAGCAGCACGGCCAGCAGCTCCTTGGCGCGTGCCCGGGCGGCCGGCGGGGCCTTCACGGCGGCGAAGACGAAGATCACCGCGATGGCCAGGCCGACCGCGACGAAGGCGAGGTCGGCGTGGAACTGGGCCAGGCGGTCGTAGTCGATCGGGATCCGCGGGACGATCTTGTTGTCCTTGGGCGTGCCGGGGTGGTGGCCGGCGCCGGTCACCAGGGTGCCGGCCGCGACGAGCAGGCCGATGACCGTGACCAGGACGTACGAGAGCTGGTGGATCGGGCGGGCCACGGACAGCTTCGGCGGGCCGTCGCCCTCCTTGGACCGCTCCCACATCAGCAGCGCGACCCAGACCAGGGCCATCGCGGCGATCATGTGCAGCGCCACGGTGTACGGGTTGAGGCCGGTCAGCACGGTGATGCCGCCGAGTACGGCGTTGCTCATCACCAGCCAGAACTGCGCCCAGCCGAGCCTGGTCATGCTGTGCCGCCAGGGCCGGTGGCAGCGGGCGGCCAGGATGGCCCAGCCGACGGCGGCGCTCAGCACGTAGGTGAGCATCCGGTTGGTGAACTCGACGACGCCGTGGAAGCCCATCTCGGCGGTGGGCACCAGGCTGTCGTCGGTGCATCGGGGCCAGGTCGTACAGCCGAGGCCGGAGGCGGTGAGCCGGACGGCGCCGCCGGTGACGACGATCACCACGCTCATCACCAGCGCGGCGAACGTGGCACGCCGGACCATCTCGGCGGATGGCTGCCAGCGCTCGGCGAGCAGGGAGAAGGGATTAGGCACGCGGTCAATCGTAGGCGGCCTTACAGGCGATCTTGGGGCGGGGCACGGGCCGCGCGGCGGTGTGGCGCGGGCGGCACGGCGGGGCGGTGCGGAACCGGCGGCCGGCGACACGCGGGGGAGTGACACGCGGACAAAACGGGGCGGTTCGGTCAAGGAGTGAATTGGTCTTGACCAATCACCCATTTGGCCGAAAGAGTGCGGCTTGGTCCATACCTTTTTCGGACCGCTCCCCACCCCCCTCCCGCACGTCAAGCGGAGATCCTGCACATGCGCATACCCATTTCCGCCGCCGCGCTCGCCGTCGGTGGCTCTCTCGCACTGGCCGGTCTGATCGCCCCGGCCGCCCACGCCGCCGACCCCGCCCAGGAATGCCGCGGCCTCGGGGTCGCCAACCTCTACGGTGAGTTCATCGAGGGCGACGACACCCACACCCCCGACGCCGAGGGCGCCGTCGCGGTCGGCGGCAACGCCGACTTCACCGGCGGCTTCTCGGTCGGCCAGGAGCTCACCGCGGCCCAGGTCGACGCACTGCCCGGCAAGAACGCCCTGGTCGTGGCCGGAAAGATCACCGGTCACAACACCCAGGTGATGAAGGGCAACGGCGTCTTCGGCGCCAAGGCCGACGGCGCGGTGGCCCAGGCCCACCAGGGCGCCGTCACCCAGGGCCCCTCACCGATCGACTTCAAGGCCGAGTTCGCCAAGCTGCGCGCCGCGTCCACCTCGCTGGCCGCCGTGCCGCAGACCTCCGGTGCCACCGTCCAGGCCGAGGGCGCCAAGCTGACGCTCACCGGCGGGGACGCGAAGTACAACAGCTTCACCGTCGACGCGGCGAAGCTCCAGGGCGCCAAGGACGTCTTCCTCAAGGTGCCGGCCGGCTCGGTGACCGTGGTCAACGTGACCGGCGGCTCGTACGACATGGCGGCGGCCGGGACCACCGGCTTCCACCTGTGGGACGAGGGCAAGAAGGCCTTCGTGCTGGACGACAAGCTCCAGAGCGCCCAGGGCGGGGCGATCCGGTCCAAGCTGCTCTGGAACTTCCCGACCGCCACCAAGGTGGTCAAGAACAGCCAGGCCGCCTGGGCCGGTACCGTGCTCGCGCCGAACGCCGCCTTCGACCTCGGCAGCGGCGGCCCGGTCAACGGCTCGGTGATCGCCGCCTCGCTGACCGGCAAGGGCGGTGCGGAGACGCACCACTACCCGTTCACCGGCTGCCTGCCCGGCACCGTCCCGACGCCGTCCGTGCCGCCGACGGCGCCGCCGACCGTGCCGCCGACCGTGCCGAGCGGTTCGCCGTCGGCCACGCCGAGCGGCTCGACCGCCCCGAGCGGTTCGGCGAGCCCCTCGGGTAGCCCGTCCGCCCCGACGGGCAGCGCCAAGCCCAGCGCGAGCGGTTCGGCGAGTCCGTCGGCCGGCGCCTCGACGAGCGCTCCGGCGGCCGCGGGCAGCCCGTCCGCCTCGCCGGACGCGGGCGGCAACCTGGCGCACACCGGCTCCGGCCCGGTGCTGCCGCTGGCGATCGGCGGCGCGGTCGTGCTCGCGGCCGGCGGCGGGATCGTGGTGGCCGCGCGACGCAAGGCGGCCAAGCGGGCCTGAAGGCCCTGAACCGGCGGTGACGGCACGGAAGGGCCGGGCCGCCGGAAAGGTCGGAATGGCCCGGATGTTCGTCGGTTGACCGAAGCGGCGCCCTTGGTGATTGAACCTGATCACCGGGGGCGCCGTTCGTCTTGAAGGTGACGAAGTTCAGTCAGGTTCGCCGAATTCGCGTTCTGCGAGGTGGCGGCTGTGATGGGCTGGTCATGCACATAGGAAGACGGACGGAAAGTCGATATCCGGTCGTACGGCGGGGTGTGGCGGGGTGCGGGAGTGCCGGTAGAGTCCCCCGGACAGTCGTAGCGGGCCACCGCGAACCACTCAACACGCCTGCTGCACAAGACCGTTCGGAGGGGAACAAGGTAATGGCACGACAGCAGCGGCACTTCGCGATCGGCGCGACGGCACTTGCCGGAACGGCTGCGGCCGGTTTTCTACTGCCCCTGGCACTGGCCACCAACGCTTCGGCACACGTGCCGAGTTGGTCGGTGACCTGCGACAAGATCGTGATCGATCTGATCAACTACAGCCCCAAGGCCGACGTGAAGAACACCGTCAGCCTCGTCATCGACGGCGAGAAGGTCCTGGATGCCAAGGCCTTCCCCGCGGAGTTCCACGGCTCCTTCCCGGTGAAGGACCACAACGCCCCGATCAAGGCGAACCTGGTGGTCACCACCACGGAGAACCCGAACGAGAAGGGCTGGAACATCAACGAGACCAAGACCATCGAGCCGTGCCACACGCCGACTCCGACCCCCACTCCCACTCCCACGCCGACTCCGACGCCCACCCCCACGCCGACGCCGACCTTGACGCCGACGAAGACCCCGACTCCCACGCCGACGCCCACCGTGACGCCGACCGTCACCCCGTCGGCCACCCCGACCCCGAGCAAGACCCCCACCCCGGCGCCCGCCACCAGCGCGCCGGCGCTCGCCCAGACCGGTAGCAGCGACGCCACCCCGATGATCGCGGCGGCCGGCGGCGGTGTGCTGCTGGTCGGCGGCGCGCTCGTCCTGCTGGCCCGCAAGCGCCGCGGCGGCAGTGAGAGCTGACGCCACGTCAGCCGTACGCACGACGACGCCCCCCGGCCGCATCCGGCCGGGGGGCGTCGCGCGTCGTGGCGGCGGGCTACTCCCAGCGGAAGAAGCGGGCGGCCGCGGCCAGGCCGAGCACCGACCAGCCGGCCAGGATGCCGAGGTCCGACCAGGGCACCCCGGCGCCGGTCTGGAGCACCGAGCGCAGACCGTCCGAGAGCGCCGAGATCGGCAGCAGCTCCAGCACCGACCGCACCGCGGCGGGGAACTTGCCCAGCGGCACGACCACCCCGCCGGCCAGCAGCAGCAGGACGAACACCAGGTTGGCGGCGGCCAGGGTGGCCTCGGCCTTCAGGGTGCCGGCCATCAGCAGGCCGAGCCCGGAGAAGGCGGCGGTGCCGAGCACCAGCAGCGCGACCACCGTCAGGGCCCCCTGCGGTGTGGCGAGCCCCTGGGGGGACCAGCCGAGCGCCAGCGCGATCACCGCCAGCAGCGCGACCTGCAGCGCCTCCGTCACCAGGACGCAGCCGGTCTTGGCGGTCAGCAGCGCCCAGCGCGGCAGCGGACTGGCGCCGAGCCGCTTCAGCACGCCGTAGCGGCGCTCGAAGCCGGTGGCGATGGCCTGGCCGGTGAAGGCGGTGGACATCACGGCCAGCGCGAGCAGGCCGGGGGCCAGGAAGTCCACCCGCTTGCCGGGGCCCTCGACCGCGACGACGTCCACGGCGGAGAACAGCACCAGCAGCACGGTCGGGATGACCACGGTGAGCAGCAGCTGCTCGCCGTTGCGCAGCAGCATCCGGGTCTCGAACGCGGTCTGGGCGAGCAGCATCCGGCCGATCGGCGCCGCGCCGGGCCTGGGGGAGTGGTCGGTGGCCACGGTGCCCACCGTCACCTCGCTTCGTTCGCTCACGGGCGCAGCTCCCGTCCGGTCAGGTCGAGGAAGACGTCTTCGAGGCTGCGGCGCTGGACGGACAGCCGTTCGGGCAGGATGCCGGAGGCCGCGCACCAGGCGGTGACGGTGGCCACCAGCCGGGGGTCGACGGGCGCCTCGATCCGGTAGCCGCCGGGGGCGGTCTCGGTGGCGGTGGCGCCTTCGGGCAGCTCCTTGAGCAGGGGGCCGAGGTCGAGACCGGGCGGGCCGTCGAAGCGCAGCGCGCTCTCGGCGCCGCCGCGGCACAGCTCCTCGGTGGTGCCGTCGGCGATCACCCTGCCGCGGTCGACGATGGCGACCCGGTCGGCGAGCTGCTCGGCCTCGTCCATGTGGTGGGTGGTGACGACCACGGTGACGCCGTCCCGGCGCAGGTCGCGCACCAGCTCCCAGGTGGCCCGGCGGGCCTGCGGGTCGAGGCCGGCGGTGGGCTCGTCCAGGAAGACCAGCTCGGGGCGGCCGACCACGGCCATCGCCAGGGCGAGCCGCTGCTGCTGTCCTCCGGACAGCCGACGGTAGGTGGTGCGGCCGCAGGAGCCCAGGCCGAGGCGTTCGACCAGGGCGTCCACGTCCAGCGGGTGGGCGTGCAGCTTGGCGGTGTGCCGGAGCATCTCAACGGCGCGCGCGCCCGCGTACACGCCCCCGGACTGCAGCATGACGCCGATCCGGGGGCGCAGCGCCGCGTTCTGGGCGACCGGGTCGAGGCCGAGGACGCGGACGGTGCCGGCGTCCGGACGGCGGTAGCCCTCGCAGGTCTCGATGGTGGTGGTCTTGCCGGCGCCGTTGGGGCCGAGGACGGCGGTGATCGCACCGGCCGGGATGGTGAGGTCGAGGCCGTCCACGGCCGACTTGTCGCCGTAGCGTTTGACCAGCCCGGCGATCTGGACCGCGGGTTCGGAGTGCATACCGGCGAGTCTAAGAGGGCCCGACGGGTGGGCCGTACGGAGGCTCGGTGATCGGGCCGTACGGCGGCTCGGTGATCGTTTCCGCAGGCCAGGTAAGGCTTACCTGCGTGACAGAGGCCACCGGTGAGGCATGCGTCACGGCTTGTCCCGGCGGAAGGAATTACGCAACACTGGTGTTGTGAAAAACATGAGCGAGCACGTCCAGCAGCAGGAGGCCGAGTCGGCCTCCTCCTGCGACGTGCCCGTGACGGCGGCCGAGGTGCTGCTGGACGGCCACCGGGCCACCAGGGACCGGGTCGCCCGGTCGATCCTGGACCACGGTCCCTCCTCCGCCGCCGACCTGGCGAGCCGGCTCGGCCTCACCGCCGCCGCCGTCCGCCGCCACCTCGACGGCCTGGTCGCCGCGGGCCTGGTCGAGTCCCGCGAACGGCGGATCTACGGCAGCCGCGGCCGGGGCCGTCCGGCCAAGGCCTTCGCCCTCACCGACGGCGGCCGGGACGCCTTCTACCAGGCCTACGACCAGCTCGCCGCCGACGCGCTGCGCTGGATCGCGGACTCGGTGGGCGGCGGCAAGGCGGGCGAGGAGGCGGTCGCCGCCTTCGCCCGCGCCCGGTTCGGCAAGCAGGCCGAGAAGTACCTGGAAGCCCTGCGGCTGGCCGCCGCCGGGGAACGCACCGAGGCCCTCGCCCAGGCGCTGAGCGCCGACGGGTACGCTGCCACGGTGCGGCGTGTCCCGTCGGCCGCGGCCAAGGCCCCGGCGGGCGCCCAGCTCTGCCAGCACCACTGCCCGGTCGCGCACATCGCCGAGCAGTTCCCGCAGCTCTGCGAGGCGGAGACCGAGGTCTTCTCGCAACTCCTGGGCACCCATGTGCAACGGCTGGCCACGATCGCCCACGGCGACGGGGTCTGCACCACCTATGTGCCGGCACCCGGTGCCGCATCGTCGTCCGCCCGGCGCGCTTCGGGCCGCGGCTCCGATGCGGTGCCGACTGCCGGTACGTCCACCGAAGATTCTGCGTCCGCGCGTTAGGAAGCTCGCATGACTGACACCGTTTCGCACCCGGAGCTCGAGGGCCTGGGCACTTACGAGTACGGCTGGGCCGACCCGGACACCGCCGGTGCCGTGGCCAAGCGCGGGCTCAGCGAGGAGGTCGTCCGCGACATCTCCGCGAAGAAGAACGAGTCCGAGTGGATGCTCAACCTGCGTCTCAAGGGCCTGAAGCTGTTCGGCAAGAAGCCCATGCCGACCTGGGGCTCCGACCTGACCGGCATCGACTTCGACAACATCAAGTACTTCGTCCGCTCCACCGAGAAGCAGGCCGAGTCCTGGGAGGACCTGCCGGCGGACATCAAGGCCACCTACGACAAGCTGGGCATCCCGGAGGCGGAGAAGCAGCGCCTGGTCGCCGGTGTCGCCGCCCAGTACGAGTCCGAGGTCGTCTACCACCAGATCCGCGAGGACCTGGAGGAGCAGGGCGTCATCTTCCTGGACACCGACACCGCGCTGCGCGAGCACCCGGAGATCTTCAAGGAGTACTTCGGTACCGTGATCCCGGCCGGCGACAACAAGTTCGCCGCGCTGAACACCGCGGTGTGGTCGGGCGGTTCGTTCATCTACGTGCCGAAGGGCGTGCACGTGGACATCCCGCTCCAGGCCTACTTCCGGATCAACACCGAGAACATGGGCCAGTTCGAGCGGACGCTGATCATCGTCGACGAGGACGCCTACGTCCACTACGTCGAGGGCTGCACCGCCCCGATCTACTCCTCCGACTCGCTGCACTCCGCGGTCGTGGAGATCATCGTCAAGAAGGGCGGCCGCTGCCGCTACACGACCATCCAGAACTGGTCGAACAACGTCTACAACCTGGTCACCAAGCGCGCCGTGGCGTACGAGGGCGCGACCATGGAGTGGGTCGACGGCAACATCGGCTCCAAGGTCACCATGAAGTACCCGGCCGTCTACCTGATGGGCGAGCACGCCAAGGGCGAGACCCTGTCGATCGCCTTCGCGGGCGAGGGCCAGCACCAGGACGCCGGCGCCAAGATGGTGCACATGGCGCCGAACACCTCGTCCAACATCGTCTCCAAGTCGGTGGCGCGAGGCGGCGGCCGGACCTCCTACCGCGGTCTGATCGAGATCGGCGAGGGCTCCAAGGGCGCCAAGTCCAACGTGCTGTGCGACGCGCTGCTGGTCGACACCATCTCCCGCTCGGACACCTACCCGTACGTGGACGTCCGCGAGGACGACGTGTCCATGGGCCACGAGGCGACCGTCTCCAAGGTCAGCGAGGACCAGCTGTTCTACCTGATGAGCCGCGGCCTGACCGAGTTCGAGGCCATGGCGATGATCGTCCGCGGCTTCGTCGAGCCGATCGCGCGCGAGCTGCCGATGGAGTACGCGCTGGAGCTCAACCGGCTGATCGAGCTCCAGATGGAGGGCGCGGTCGGCTGACGTCCGGCCTTCGACCGCCCACCGACTTTTCGAGGAAGAGAGCACCACGACAGCCATGGCTGACGTCAACACCCCCACCGGCTCCACCACCGCCGGTTCGATCGAGGTCGGCACCGCCGGCGCGGGCGCGCAGCTCGCCGGCCCCGGCACCGGCCGCACCACGGTCCAGCAGCCGATCGACGCGCGCGTCGCGGTCAAGCCGTCCTTCGACGTGAACGACTTCCCGGTGCCCACCGGCCGCGAGGAGGACTGGCGGTTCACCCCGCTGCACCGCCTCGGCGGGCTGCACGACGGCACCGCCGCCGCTGCCGCGCGCGGTGAGGACAAGGTCGAGTTCACGCTGCCGGACGGCGTCACCGCCGAGACCGTCGGCCGTGACGACGCCCGTCTGGGCAAGGCCGGCACGCCGGTCGACCGGGTCGCCGCGCAGGCGTTCAGCGCCTTCGAACAGGCCCTGGTGGTCACCGTTCCCAAGGAATCGGTGCTGGCCGAGCCGGTCAGGATCGACGTGCGGGGCGAGGGCGGGGTCCGCTTCGCCCACGTGGTGATCGACGTCAAGCCGTTCGCCGAGGCCGTCGTGGTGCTGAACCACGCGGGCACCGGCACCCGGGCCGCCAACGTCGAGCTGCTGGTCGGCGAGGGCGCCAAGCTCACCTTCGTCTCCGTGCAGGACTGGGAGCGCGAGGCCGTCCACGTCGCCCAGCACAACGCGCTGGTCGGCCGGGACGCCTCGTTCAAGTCCGTGGTCGTCACCTTCGGCGGTGACCTGGTCCGCCTGCACCCGCGGGTCAACTACGCGGGCCCCGGTGGCGAGGCCGAGCTGTTCGGCCTCTACTTCGCGGACGCCGGCCAGCACCTGGAGCACCGCCTGGTGGTCGACCACGACACGCCGCACTGCCGGTCGAACGTGGCGTACAAGGGCGCGCTCCAGGGGCAGGACGCCCACGCGGTCTGGGTCGGCGACGTGCTGATCCGCGCCGCCGCGCTCGGCACCGACACCTACGAGCTCAACCGGAACCTGGTGCTCACCGACGGCGCCCGGGTCGACTCGATCCCGAACCTGGAGATCGAGACCGGCGAGATCGTCGGCGCCGGCCACGCCTCGGCGACCGGCCGCTTCGACGACGAGCAGCTGTTCTACCTCCAGGCCCGTGGCATCCCGGCCGACGAGGCCCGCCGCCTGGTGGTGCGCGGCTTCTTCGCCGAACTGCTCCAGCAGATCGGCGTGGCCGAGGTCCAGGAGCAGCTCATGGTCAAGATCGACGCCGAGCTGGAATCGGCGGTCTGATCGCCATGACCTTCCTCCGCGCCTGCGCGCTGAGCGACCTCCAGGAGGACGTCCCCAAGCGCGTGGACCTGAACGGCGTGCCGGTCTCCGTCGTCCGCACCGACGAGGGGGTGTTCGCGATCAACGACACCTGCTCGCACGCGAACGTCTCGCTCTCCGAGGGCGAGGTCGAGGACTGCATGATCGAGTGCTGGCTGCACGGCTCCAGCTTCGACCTGCGCACCGGCAAGCCCTCCGGCCTGCCCGCCACCAAGCCGGTCGCTGTCTACCCCGTAAAGATCGAAGGGGACGATGTGCTCGTCTCCGTCAACCAGGAGTCCTGAGTACACATGGCAACCCTTGAAATCCGCGACCTGCACGTCTCCGTGGAAGCCGAGAACGGCCCGCGCGAGATCCTGAAGGGCGTCGACCTGACCGTGAAGCAGGGCGAGACCCACGCCATCATGGGTCCGAACGGCTCCGGCAAGTCCACCCTGGCCTACTCGCTGGCCGGCCACCCCAAGTACACCGTCACCGGCGGCTCGGTGCTGCTGGACGGCGAGGACGTCCTGGAGATGTCCGTCGACGAGCGCGCCAAGGCCGGCGTCTTCCTGGCCATGCAGTACCCGGTCGAGGTCCCCGGGGTCTCGGTCAGCAACTTCCTGCGCACCGCCGCCACCGCCGTCCGCGGCGAGGCCCCGAAGCTGCGGCTGTGGGTGAAGGAGGTCAAGGAGGCGATGGCCGGCCTCCAGATGGACCCGGCCTTCGCCGAGCGCAACGTCAACGAGGGCTTCTCCGGCGGCGAGAAGAAGCGCCACGAGATCCTCCAGCTGGAGCTGCTCAAGCCGAAGATCGCGATCCTCGACGAGACCGACTCCGGCCTGGACGTCGACGCGCTGCGGATCGTCTCCGAGGGCATCAACCGGGTCCGCTCGACCGGTGAGGTCGGCACCCTGCTGGTCACCCACTACACGCGCATCCTGCGGTACATCAAGCCCGACTACGTCCACGTCTTCGCGGGCGGCCGCATCGTCGAGTCCGGCGGCGCCGAGCTGGCCGACAAGCTGGAGAACGAGGGCTACGAGGCGTATGTGAAGGGGGGCGCGTCCGAGTGACCCATCCGTTTGCGGGACTGCTCGACACCGACGCGATCCGCAAGGACTTCCCGGTCCTCCAGCGGGTGCTGCACGACGACAAGCCGCTGGTCTACCTGGACAACGCGGCGACCTCGCAGAAGCCGCGCCAGGTGCTGGAAGCCCTGAACGCCTACTACGAGCGGCACAACGCCAACGTCCACCGCGGCGTGCACGTGCTCGCCGAGGAGGCCACGGCGCTGTACGAGGGCGCCCGTGACAAGGTCGCGGCGTTCGTCAACGCGCCGAGCCGCAACGAGGTGATCTTCACCAAGAACGCCTCGGAGTCGCTCAACCTCGTCGCCAACATGCTCGGCTGGGCCGACGAGCCGTACCGGGTGGACGCCGACTCCGAGATCGTCATCACGGAGATGGAGCACCACTCCAACATCGTCCCGTGGCAGCTGCTGTCGCAGCGCACCGGTGCGAAGCTCAAGTGGTTCGGGCTGACCGACGAGGGCCGGCTCGACCTGTCGAACATCGACGAGCTGATCACCGAGAAGACCAAGGTGGTCTCCTTCACCCTGGTCTCCAACCTGCTGGGCACGGTCAACCCGGTCGAGGCGATCGTCCGCAAGGCCCAGTCGGTCGGCGCGCTGGTCGTCATCGACGCCTCGCAGGCCGCCCCGCACATGGTGCTGGACGTGCAGGCGCTGGAGGCCGACTTCGTCGCCTTCACCGGCCACAAGATGCTGGCCCCGACCGGCATCGGCGTGCTCTGGGGCCGCCACGAGCTGCTGGAGGACCTCCCGCCGTTCCTCGGCGGCGGCGAGATGATCGAGACCGTCACCATGGGCTCGTCCACCTACGCCCCGGCGCCGCACAAGTTCGAGGCCGGCACCCCGCCGATCGCCCAGGCGGTCGGGCTCGGCGCGGCCATCGACTACCTCCAGGACATCGGCATGGAGCGGATCGCGGCGCACGAGCACGCGATCACCGAGTACGCCGTCGAGCGGCTGCTGGAGGTCCCCGACCTGCGGATCATCGGCCCGCGCACGGCCGTGGACCGCGGCGCGGCGATCTCCTTCACGCTCGGCGACATCCACCCGCACGACGTGGGCCAGGTGCTGGACGAGCAGGGCATCGCCGTCCGCGTCGGCCACCACTGCGCGCGGCCGGTCTGCCTGCGGTACGGAATTCCGGCGACCACGCGGGCGTCGTTCTATCTGTACTCGACGCCGGGCGAGGTCGACACGCTGATCGACGGCCTGCACCACGTCCGGAACTTCTTCGGCTGACGGGACGGGGCAGGACGACCATGAAGCTCGACTCGATGTACCAGGACATCATCCTGGACCACTACCGCAACCCGCACGGCAAGGGGCTGCGGGACGGCGACGCCGAGGTGCACCACGTCAACCCGACGTGCGGTGACGAGATCACCCTGCGGGTGAAGCTCGACGGCGTGACCGTCGCCGACGTCTCGTACGAGTCCCAGGGCTGTTCGATCAGCCAGGCGAGCGCCTCGGTGCTCAACGACCTGGTGGTCGGCAAGAGCGTGGGCGAGGCGCAGGCGGTCCAGGAGGCCTTCCTGGAGCTGATGCAGAGCAAGGGCCAGGGCGAGGGGGACGAGGAGGTGCTGGAGGACGCGGTCGCGTTCGCCGGCGTCTCCAAGTACCCGGCCCGGGTCAAGTGCGCGCTGCTCAGCTGGATGGCCTGGAAGGACGCCACCGCCCAGGCGCTCGCCCAGAACCCCGCCGTGAACGACTGATCCCGTAGGGGAGGACAAGACCATGAGTGACGAGAACACCACCACCGGCGCCGAGGCCCCCGCTGCGGAGGAGCAGCAGTCCGGCACCGTCATCGTCGGCACCACGGCCGGCACGGTCTCGGTCGAGGACCTGACCGAGGCCCTGATGGACGTCGTCGACCCCGAGCTGGGCATCGACGTCGTCAACCTGGGCCTGATCTACGGCGTCCACATCGACGAGTCGGACGTGGCCACCATCGACATGACGCTCACCTCGGCGGCCTGCCCGCTGACCGACGTCATCGAGGACCAGGCCAGGACGGCCACCGACGGCCTGGTGCAGGACCTGCGCATCAACTGGGTCTGGATGCCGCCGTGGGGCCCGGACAAGATCACCGACGACGGCCGCGACCAGCTGCGGGCGCTGGGCTTCAACGTCTGAGGCCGGGCTTTCGCCCCTTCGTCAACCTGCTGCCGCGCGAAACCCACGGGTTCGCGCGGCAGTGGTGTGTCCGGGCCTCTTCGCCCGTCGTCGGGTGGACACCCGCGCGTGGTCCGCTTCGTTGAGCAGGTCCACCGCCGTTCCCCACCATCCACCGCCGACGAACGTCAACCTGCTGCTGTGGAAACCTCTCCTTCGAGGGAAAACGTTTGCGCGGCGGTGGTATATCTGCGACCAGGCGGCCAGGCTGGTGCCGCGACCTCGGAGCGAGCGACGTGATGGCTGTGGAAGCGATCGGGCACTGGACGTTGCCCGACTCGGCGTACGCCATGTGGGTCCGCGGAGAGCTGGCCGACCATCTGCGACTGCCCGACGACGGTACGCGGGTCGAGGTCGTCGGAGGGGAGTTCGTCGTGTCACCGGCGCCGGTCTACGCCCATGGAGGGATTCTCTCGGACATCCAGGAGGCGTTCCTGGCCGCCCGGCTCGCTGATGCGGGATTCCCGTGGAGGGCCGTTCAGAGCGTGAACCTGGACTTGGCCGGGATCGGCGATGGCTACATCCCCGACATGGTGATCGTGGACCGGGACACCGATGCGGCGAAGCGTGCCGAAGAGGTGTTGCACCTTCACGCGCAAGAGATCGGTCTCGTGGTCGAGGTGACCTTCTCGTCCAACGCCCGTGACGACCGTCGTCCGGTGTTCGGAAGGCAGGTCAGGTCCACCAAGTGGAACGGATATGCCCGGGGCGGGGTGCCGTACTACCTGTTGGTGGACCGGGACCCGAGGCAGTCGGGTGTCACGTTGTTCGGGGAGCCGGACCGGGGCGAGGGGACGTACGAGGTGCTCGGGGAGTGGAAGTTCGGCGAGTCCGTCCGGCTGCCGGAGCCGTTCGGCGTCGAGATCGTGACCGGGGCCTGGAAGTCCTGGAACGTCTGAGATCCGCCGCACGACGAACGACGCTGCCGATGGAGACCAGCGCGGGGGTGCCGGTGTACCCGGCGGCGACGACCAGGCCGAGGCCGGTGGCCAGGCCGGTCATGCCGAGGGCGGTGGCCACGCGGTCCGAGGTGGGTGGGACGATCAGCTGAGTGGTGGCCGAGGGGCCGCGTGCCGCCAGGCCGGGCGGCACGCGGTGAGGGCCGGGGCGGGCACCCGCCGGGAGGCGGGTGGGGGAAGGTGGGGAACGGCGGTGGACCTGCTCACCGCAGCGGATGGTGTGCGGGTGTCCACCCCGCGGTGGGCGAAGCACCGCTGCCCGGGACTACCGAAGTAGTCCCGGGCAGCGGCGCTCGTCGTACGGGTCAGGCCGTCGGCTTGGGCTTGCGGGCCACGGCGACGGCGAGGGCGGCGCAGAGGACGGCGGCGAGGGCGGCGAAGCCGCTGACGGCGGGCAGCAGGCCGTAGCGCTGGACCAGGGCGCCGACCGCGACGATGGGCAGGGAGCTGCCGAGGTAGACGATGATCCAGAGGGCGGAGAGCTCCGAGCCGCGGCGCTCCGGGTCCATGGCGGTGACGGCGGTGGTGAACAGGGAGCGGAAGGCCACGCCCTGGCAGACGCCGCCGAGGACGCTGCCGATGAAGAGCAGCGCCGGTGTCCCGGTGTACTGGGCGGCGACCACCAGGCCCAGTCCGGTGGCCAGGCCGGCCATGCCGAGGGCGGTCACCACGCGGTCGGTGGTGGGCGGGACGACCAGCTGGGTGACGGCCGAGGAGGCCAGCAGCAGGGCCGCGACCACGGCGCCGACCAGCTTGGAGTCGGTGTGCAGCAGCTTGGCGGCGAAGGCCGGGGCCAGGCTGAGGTAGACGCCGAAGACCGCGTACGAGATGAACCCGGCCGTGGCGGCGAGCAGGAACTCGCGGCGGCCGGTGCGCGGCAGCCGGATGCGTTGCGGGCGTAGGTGGGCGGGGGTGGTGATCCGCGGCAGGGAGGCCGGCGGGCGGTTGCGGCCGGGCATCCGGGGGTGCACCAGGGCCAGCGGCACACAGAGCGCCAGCAGGGCGACGGCGTGCAGCAGGAAGGGTGTCAGCAGCGGGTCGGAGCCGCCGGCCAGCAGGGCGCCGACGATCGGGCCGAGCGCGACGCCGCCCGCCGAACAGGCCAGGGTGATCTTGGCGGCGAGCGTCGGGCGGTCGGGCAGCAGGTCGCCGAGGGCGGCGCCGGCGGCGCCGGTGGACAGGCCGACGGCGATGCCCTGGACGGCGCGGCCGAGCGCGAGCTGCCAGAAGCTGCCGGAGGTGGCGAACACGACGTCGCCGATGGCCGCCAGGGCGACGGCGGGCAGGATCAGGGCGCGGCGGCCGAGGTGGTCGGACCAGTGGCCGACCACGGCCAGCACCGGGACCAGCGCGAACACGTAGATCGCGAAGAGGACGGTGGTGTCGAGCGCGGTGAGGTGCAGCTGCTGCTGGAGGAGCGAGTAGATCGGCGTCGCGAGGTTGGCGCCGATCAGCATGAGCAGCAGGGCGGCGGCCACCAGGCCGACGCGGATGCCGCGAAGCGCGTTCCAGCGGCTGATCGTGGCGAGCTGGAGCTGGGCGCGCGGCGCGAGCTCCAGGGGGAGCAGGGCCTCCGACAGTCGGCGTCCGTCGAGCTGCGCGGTGCGCAGGCCGGAGCCGGCGGGGGAGAGGTCCGCCATGGCAGGGGTCTCCTGTGGCCGGGCACCACCGGGGTCGGCGGGGTGTGCCGGCGTGCCCGTCCGGAGGCGCTGTGGTGGTGGCCGCGGTGCGGGGCTCCCTGGTGGGGCGAGGTGAGCTGAAGAGGGCCCCTCCGGCCCGGGGTCGGGTGGAGGGTGAGGGCTTCGTTGCCCCGGTGGCCCGCGCGGGGTGTGCGCGGTGCCAGATCGAAGGATAAGGGGTGGGCGTACGCCCACGGCGCGCGCCCCTGGGTGCGCCCCGCACAGCCGGGCGTCGGGGGTGCCCGGCCTATACGCTGAGGTGTTGGATCGGGTACGCGGCGCTGTTGGGCTGACCGCTGGCTGAGGGAGAGCGCACAACGATGGCCGGACGACGTCGCAAGAACGCCGGAGCTTCGGCAGAGGAGGGGCCGGTCGAGGCGGTCCTGCCGGCCGACCTGGAGCTCCAGGACCTCTACGGGGCCTTCGCCGCGCACGGGCTGGACGACGAGGACCTGGACGACGCTGCCGTCCTGGTCCCGCCGGTGCGGCTGCCCGCCGAGGAGGAGCTGGCCGGGCAGGCGAAGGCCGTACCGATGTTCGGGTACGCGCTGGCGCTGGCTCGCTGGGCGGCCCCGCACCGGGTGGTGGACGAGTTCGGCGACCTGGTCGAGGCGGACCGGGCCCCCGTGGCCAGGCTGCTGGGCCTGGCCCCGGCCGAGGGCGAGGTGCCCGAGGAGGCCGAGGTCGAGGCACTGCGGGCCTGGTCGCTGGCCTGTGACCTGGACCTGGTGGAACTCGGTACGACCGCGGAGGGCGAGCACGTCGCCGTCCCCGGACCGGACCTGGAGCCCGCCGAGCAGGGTGATCCGGACACCGTCCTGGAGCTGTGGCTGACCGCCGCCGGGATCGTCCGGGAGCTGGCCGTCGAGGCGGACTCCGTCCCGGAGGAGGCCGACGGCGAACCGGCCGGCGGCGACGAGGGCGACGAGGAGGACGAGGACGGGCTCTCCGGGGTCGAGGAGGCCCGCGACGAGGCCGCCGAGCTGCTCGACGAGGCCCTCCAGGTGCTCTACGAGACCACCGCCTTCGCCGAGCCGGGCAACGAGACCGTGCCGCTGGGCGTGCTGGCCGCGCTGCTGGTGGTCCCGGAGGGCGAGGAGCCGAGCGAGGAACTGCTCGGAGACATCACCGACGTGATGGTCGCGCTGGACCCGATGCTGGGCGACCTCGCCGAACTCGGCCTGCTGGACTACCGCCCGATCGATCCCGAGCTGTTCGACGAGGAGGACGGCGAGGAGCCCGCCGTGGTCGGTGAGGAGCCGCTGGACGAGGAGGAGTCGGCCCGCTTCGGGCTGGTCCGGCTCACTCCGCTCGGGCAGTACGGCATCCGGCAGTGGCTGCTGGAGGACGGCTACGACGCGCCGCTGGTCGGCGACCTGGCCAAGGGGGACGCGGCCGAGCTGCTGCGCGGGGTGTGCGAGTCGGCCAACGTGCTGCCGGAGGAGGAGCTGCGGGAGTGGACCGCCGGCCGGGAGCCGGTGGCGGCGGCGCGTGAGCTGCTCGCCGCGGCGCGCGGCATCGACGGGTACGGCCCGCTGCGCCGGATGCTCTGCGTCTCGGCGCTCAACCTGCTCGGTCCCGGCGCGGAGCCGGCCGTCCGGGAGGTCATGGCCGACCCGGAGCTGGGCGGCGCGGCGCGGGCCTGGCTGACCTCCCAGGGGGCGACGGACGTGCCGGTGCCGGACCGGGCGATGGCGCTGTGGACGGTGGTCGACACCTTCGCCGCCCAGCTGCTGGACAACGGCGGCGACGCCGAGCTGCTGCGCGAACTGATCACCGACCTGCCGGTGAACGGGGATCCGGCGGGGTGGTTCGGCGAGCTGTGGCGGGTCGACCACCCGTACACGGCGGACGTCCTGGAGGCGATCGGGGAGCTGCATCCGGACCGGGCGCTCGCCAAGGAGGCGCGCAAGGCGGCCTTCAAGGCGCGCTCCAGGAGCTGATCCGGGAGCTGATCCAGGAGCTGAGCGGGGCAGCGGAGGTCAGGGCGGACCCGGGCGGGCCCGGGTTCAGGGCAGGTCCAGCGACCCGTCCTCGGTGAAGGGGAAGAACGGGTTGTGGGCCAGCTCCCAGAGGTGGCCGTCCGGGTCCTCGAAGTAGCCGGAGTAGCCGCCCCAGTGGGTCGGGAGCGGCGGCTTGACCACCACGGCGCCGGCCTCGACCGCCGTCCGCAGCGCGGCGTCCACCAGGGCGGGGGACTCCAGGTTCACCGCGAGGGTGACGCCGCGGAAGGAGGGCTCGCCGGTCGCGGGCACGCCCGCGTCCGCGGCCAGCTCGTCGGTGGGGAAGAGGCCGAGCACGGAGTCGGCGGTGCGGAACCAGACGATCTCCGGGCTGGAGGCGGCGGAGCGCTTCCAGCCGAGGTCTTCGTAGAAGCGCGCGCTGCGGTCGAGGTCGGTCACCCCGAGGGTGACGATGCTGATCCGGGCGGGGAACGCGCCCTGCCCGGTCCGGTCCTGTGCCGCGTCTGCCGCGTCGTTCTGTGCTGTCATGCCGCCAGGTTAGGGAGGGAGGCTGACAACCGGACGTCCTGACACGGCCACCGCGCCCGTCCGGGGACCGAGCTGATGACCCGGCAGCTGTCGGCACGTAAGGTGGCGTCAGCGGTGCGGGCGCGAGGACTCGGGGGTGCGGCACAGGATGATGCGGGAGAGCGGCGGCAGGCACCAGGAGCGGAACAGCGGGCCCTCGGGCCACGTCCCGGCCCCGGACCGGCGGGTCGGCGAGGACCGTTTCGCCGGTCAATCCGTGGAACGGCCCGTGGACCGGGCCGTGGAGCAGTCCGTGGACCGACTGGCCGACCAGCTCGCCGACCAGCTCGCCGGGCAGGAGGAGTTCTCCCGCCGGACACTGGCGGCGGCCGACTTCCCGGTGTACGGCGTGGCCGCCGGGTCGGGTCGTACCGGCGAGATGCTGGCCGCCTTCGAGACCTCCGGCGGCGAGCTGCGCTGGGTCGAGGTCCAGTGCGGTGACCGGCGTTCGACGGCCGGCCCGTACGTGACCGTGCGCACCTATCGCCCTGGGGCCGAGCAGGGCGAGCAGCTGCCCGAGCTGGAGGACCTGGTCGAGGACGAACGGGACCGCGTCTACGAGCAGTTGGGCGTCGACGAGGGCGACGGCCCTGGCCGGGTGCGGGCGTTGCGCGAGTGGATCACGGTGGACGGCGAGCCCTGCGCGCTGGAGGTGCACGAGGACCGGCCGGTGCCCGCGCCCGGCGTCCCGCCGGCGGACGGGCCGGTGCCGGTGTGGGCCGGGCGGCTGCGGGTCGGCGGGGTGACCGTGACGGTGTGCGGGCGCGGGCTGGCCCCAGGCGCGGTGGAGCTCGGCGGGATCGGCGACTTCGAGCGCCACCTGCGCGGGCGCACCGAGCTGCTGCGCGACCTCGCCTCCCGGCGGGCCGGGGACGTCCCGGTCGAGGAACGCGAACTCCCGCCCGCTGTGGGGATGGAGGCGCACCGGGCGCTGATCGGGCAGACCGTCGCCGAGTCCGCCGCGATCGAGGCGCAGGTGCGGGCCGGGCGCACGCCGAGGCTGCCGCGCGGGCTGCGCGGGGAGGTCGGGGCGGTGCGCTGGGAGGCGGCGGTGCGCCAGCAGATGCGGCTGGCCACCGAGACCAGGGAGGAGGCCGCGGCGGCGGTGACCTCGATGGTGAACCACCTCAACCGCCTTTCCCAGCAGACTCATTGGCTGGTCGGGACGGCGGAGGGCGAGGCGGCCGTCGAGGAGGTCGTCCGGTACACCGTGTTCGCCAGTGAGGTGGCGAGCCTGCCGGCGCAGCGGGCCTGGGCGCAGCTGTGGCGGGAGCGGCCGGGCGGCGGCGGGGCGGGGGTCTGGGAGGAGCAGCGGATGGCCGAGCGGCTGTGGCTGTCGGCCTGGGAGCAGTGGCGGGTGGCGCGGCGCTGACGGGGTGTCGGCCGGGGCGGGCGGCGGTGGGCCGGCGGCGCGTCCCCGGTGTTCCGGCCCACCGGATGATGGCCGTCCGGCCGGGTGGGCCGGCCGTGTTCCGGGCGGTGATCCGGCGGGACACGGGTAAAGCAGGGGTCATGTGACGGTCATCGGTCGGCAAATGGCCGCCTGGACGTGAGGTGGGCGTCACGCCGGGTTCACCCGTCCGGCGGAGCCTGCTGGGCGTCGGCATCCCACACCGACGCCCCCGCTCATCCTCAGGAGTTGCTGCCATGTCGCTGTCCCGCCGGGACTTCGTCAACCGTTCCACCCTCGTCGGGGCCGGCGTGCTGATCGCCGGCAGCGCCGAGGCGCTGGCCAGCGCCCCGGGCGCGATCGCCGCCCCGGTCGGCGGCGAGGCCCCGGTCGCCGCCGCCGGCGGGACCAACTCGGCCGCCGGCACCGCCGTCGGCTACGGCCAGCTGGTCCAGGACCCGGCCGGGCTGCTGGCCCTGCCGAAGGGCTTCTCGTACAAGGTCCTCAACCGGGCCGGCGTCACCAAGCTGCGCACCGGCGAGTTCACCCCGAGCAACCACGACGGCACCTCCGCCTTCGAGGACGAGCGCGGCGGCAACCTGATGGTGGTCAACCACGAGCTGGCCGGCGCCCGCGCCAACTGGCCGCACCCGGTGCCGCTGACCGAGGGTCACGTCTACGACCCCGGCGCGGCCGGCGGCTGCACCATCGTGCACGCCAAGCGGGACGGCTCGGTCGAGCAGTGGGTCGGCATCGCCGGCACCGCCACCAACTGCGCCGGCGGCGTGACCCCGTGGGGCACCTGGCTGTCCGGCGAGGAGACCGAGGACAAGGCCGGCAAGAACGGCTTCACCAAGGACCACGGCTACATCTTCGAGGTCGACCCGTTCGACGACGACTACAACCGTGACCCGCAGCCGGTCAAGGCCTTCGGCCGCTACGCGCACGAGGCCGTCGTGGTGGACCCGAAGAAGGGCCACGTCTACCTGACCGAGGACGCCTCGAACCCGAACGGCCTGCTCTTCCGCTGGACCCCGCCGGCCGGCTTCAAGCACGGCCGCTACAAGCTGCGCAAGCTGGCCGCCGACGCCGGTGTGCTGGAGGCCTTCAAGGTCTTCGACGCGCAGGGCAAGTTCATCGACGACCTCTCGCGCGCCACCAAGGTCGGCACCACCTACGGCGTGGACTGGGTCAAGGTCGAGGACCGCGACGCCAGGACCGTCTCGGTGCGCAAGCAGTTCAAGGACGGCGAGGTCACCCGCGCCCGCAAGCTGGAGGGCATGTGGTGGGGTGACGGCGGCTTCTACTTCGTCTCCAGCTTCGCCCGCTCGGAGAGCCCGCTCCAGCACGACGGCCAGGTCTGGTTCTACAACCCGACCCGCCGCACCATCACCCTGAAGGTCCTGCTGGGCGTCAACAGCGACGTCTGGGGCGACCACGACAACTTCGACGGCCCGGACAACATCACCGTCTCGCCGTACGGCGGCATCGTGATCGCCGAGGACGGCGACGGCATCTCGCACCTGTTCGGGGCCACCGAGGACGGCCTGGTCTTCCCGATCGCCCGCAACGAGCTGAACATCGGCACCGCCGAGAAGCCCGAGTTCAGCGAGTTCACCGGGGTGACCTTCTCGGACGACGGCAAGACCCTGTTCGCCAACATCCAGACCCCGGGCATCCAGCTGGCCATCAGCGGCCCGTGGCGCCGGCTGAACGAGCACAAGCGCGGCCAGGGCTACGGCGAGTGACCCACCCCTGCTGAACCGACCGCCTGCGGCTGCCCGCGGACTACTCGTCCGCGGGCAGCCGCAGTTGCAGCATCGCCAGCAGGCGCTGCTGCGGCTGGGCGAGGTCGATGCCGGTCAGCTGTTCGGCGCGGCGCACCCGGTAGCGCAGGGTGTTGGGGTGGATGTGCAGGGCGTCCGCGGCCACCCGGACCTCGCCGAGCGCGTCCAGCCAGGCCAGCACCGACTCGGCGAGCCTGGTGCCGTGGCGGCGGTCGTAGTCGGTGAGCGCGGTCAGCCGCGGGTCGCGCAGGCCGGTGCTCTCCTGGAGCAGCGCGACCACCTCGCTGACCAGCACCTCCGCCTGGACGTCGATCAGCGCCGCGACGTCGAGGTCCACTCCGCCGCGGCCCATCGCGTCCAGGATGCGGTCCGCCTGCGCGCGGGAGTCGGGCACCTGGGCCAGGCCGTCGACGGTCGAGCCGATCGCGGCGCGCAGCGGGACGCCCAGGTGCTCGCGGGCGGCCGTCACCACCTCGGAGGCCCAGTCGCGCACGGTGGTCATTGGCAGGCCGGGCGGCAGCTCGGGCAGCAGCACGTACACCCGGGACTCGATCGGGGCGAGCAGCGCGGTGCGGTGCCGGGCGGCGGCGTGCACCGAGATCAGGCCGGTGACGTCGGAGCGGTGCAGCGCGTCGGTGGTGTGCGCGGCGTAGGCGAGCACGGTGGCCGGGCGGCGCAGGTCCAGGCCGAGGTGGGTGGCGAGCGACTGGGGGCCGGTGGAGCCCTCCAGCAGACCGGTGAGCAGGGTCCGGGTGAGCCGGACGTCGGCGGACAGCTCCCGGCGGCGGCGCACCAGCTGGGCCGCCGCGACCCGGGCGGCGCCGACCAGGGCCTGCTCGGCCAGCGGGGCCAGCGGTTGCGCGCCCTCCTGCACCCAGATGGTGCCGAGCGGCTGCGCCCCGGCCCGGATGCCGACCGCCAGACGGCGGCGCAGGCCCAGCTCGGGGTGCGGCTCGACCGCGATCGGGGCGTCCGAGCTGCGCAGGTGCTGGAAGATGCCCCACTCGCGGAGCTTGGACAGGTACGGCTCGGGGCCCTGCCAGCCGAGGATGGACAGCCGGCGCAGGTCGTCGACCTCGTCGGAGTCGGAGGAGCGGGAGTAGGCCAGCACCCGGCTGGAGGTGTCCTCGATCGAGACGATGCCGTTGGTGAGCACGGCGACGGTCTGGGCGAGGGAGAAGAGGTCGCCCGCGTTGGGCTCCGCGGGGTCCGGGGCGTCAGGGCCCGCGATGATCGCCCGGGCCAGCGAGTCGAGGTGCTCCCAGCGGGTCTCGCGGCGCACCGAGAGCAGTGCGACGCCCGCGTCGGTGGCGGCCTCGCGCAGCGCGTCGGCCTGGCCGGGGCCGTCCAGCTTGATCGCGACGGCGGCGGCCCCGGCCCGGCCGGCCGCGCGCAGGGCGGGCAGGGCGGCGCGGCCGCGGGCGCCGATCGCGAGCACGAGTTCGCCGGGGGCGGCGGTCGGCGGGTCCTCCGGGTCCAGGATGGCGACGTCGCGCACCGGGACGTCCAGTCCCTGCGGGGCGGCCTGTAGTTCGACCAGCGGTTCGCCGAGGGACATCAGGAGTTGACGGAGCGGCAGGCCGGGGGTGGTCACTCCGGTCCTCCTTCATCCGCCCGGACAACGGTATGTGGTTGATTTTAGCCGGGCGGACAGAGTTCGGGATCGTCGATGCCGAATAGTTGATCCTGACTATCCGAGAATGAATAGTCAATGCCGACCAATCGATGAGGAACATCTCCGTGGCGAAGCGACGCAAGGTGTCGAACCCGCTGGCCCTCGCGGTCCTGGCCGAGCTCACGATCGAGCCGATGCATCCGTACGAGATGGGGCGCCGGCTCAAGGAGCAGGGCAAGGACCGGAACATCAAGTACAACCGCAGCTCGCTCTACATGGTCGTGGAGCAGCTGCGGAAGGCCGGGTTCGTCGCCGAGCGGGAGACCGTCCGCGACACCCAGCGCCCGGAGCGCACCGTCTACGCCCTCACCGAGGAGGGCACGGCGGAACTCGGCGACTGGATGCGCGAGCTGGTCGCCGAACCACAGCACGAGTACCCGGCGTTCGGGGTGGCCCTGTGCCTGCTGGCGGCACTGCCGATCGAGGAGTCGGCGCAACTGCTGGCCCGACGGCTGGAGGCGCTGGACGCGAGGATCGAGGCCTCGCGGGCCATGCTGCACGAGGTCGGCGGGATGGACGTCCACCCGATGTTCGTCGTCGAGGAGGACTACGCCCTCGCGCTGCTGGAAGCCGAGCGACGCTACACCGAGCACCTCATCGGACAGCTCAGGGAACCGGAGTTCACCCGGAGCCTGCAGGAATTCCTGAGGAGGATGGAATGAGCACCGCCCGCACCATCCGGACCGCACCCACCACGCGCACCACCAGGAAGGCCCTGGTCATCGGCGGCGGGATCGCCGGAACTTTTATGACTGCGCCCAACGGTCTCGTGGCTCTCGCGGCCGTCGGCCTCGAAGCGGCCCGCTGCCTGGCCGGGCAGCCCGACCTGGCGAGTGCCCTGGCGGCCTACGAGGGAGCCCGGCGGCCGGTGGTGGAGGAGGTCGCGGCCGGAGCGGCGGTGGTGAACGGCCGGAAGGCGAGCGCCGGAGTGTGAGCCGGTGTCCCGCGCCGGGGGCGTGGGCCGGTGGTGCGAGGTGGTGTGAACAGTGGGGCGATCGGGGACGGTTCGTGACCGCGGCGTGACCCCCTTCGTCGGGCCGGACAACGCCGTACGGGGGAATTTAGCCGCCCGGCCAATCATGTGGCCCGGTAGCCAGGAATAGCGTTCGTGCTGTGGCCGGCGCGCAACCCGCGCCGGCAATCCCCCCGCACTGAACGAAGGAGAGCGTGCGCTCTATGGACGCTGTGACCCAGGTCCCCGCGCCGGTGAACGAGCCGGTCCACAGCTACGCCCCCGGGAGCCCGGAACGG